>JBBIQY010000024.1:0-42592 GCA_037442085.1 Anaerolineae bacterium | reverse complement strand
GACTGACGATAAGCTTTCTCAAAAGCAGGCAACAATAATTTGAATTCGTTGAGGGTTAATCCAGTGAGGGCCAGAAATTTCCGTCCATCTCGTTTCAAGTCTGTGTAGTTGAGCATCCATACAGTCTAATTCTTATTTCTTATAACGTCTATTATAGGCCGGAACCCGGCGCGGCGCGAGTGGGTTCAACGATCGATCAATTCGACTCGATCATTGTTCAGCAGTCTGTCCGCCTCGGCCCCGGCATGCAGATTGGCTGTGGTGAGCTTGTGGCAAATGAAGGCCGGCGGCGCCTGAGCCGGCACAGTCAATTCTCCGATCAAGGCGCGGTGACGCCGTAAAGGCGCTCATACATCTCGAAGTATTCGAAGGTGGTCTGCACGTAACCTTTGGCGTCCGGCAGGCGGATGACCTCCACGAACAGGTCGGGGTCGCCCTGGGCCAGGTTGAGCCAGGCCTGCGCGTTGCCCGGCCCGGCATAGTAGCCGGCCAACCGCGCCTCGGTATCGCCGCCGGTGGTGCGCCCGACGAAGTCCAGATAGAACGCGCCCATCGGGATCGAGAGCGCCGGGCGGAACAAGTCTTCCTGCTGAAAGTTCGTCAGGTTGAGCTTGGCGGCGATGTCGTTGGCCGTGGCCGGGATGATCTGGTTGAGGCCGCGCGCCTGGGCGCTGGAGACGGCGTACTTCCAGAAAAAACTCTCGATGCGCATCTTGCTGTACATGACGAACGGATGGAGGCCGTAGCGCGCGCTGGCCGCCGTGACCAGCGATGCGAAGGGCGCCGGGAAACGCAGCCGTTGCAGATAGGTCGGGCCCATGTCCGGGTTGGCGAGGCCGGCCAGGTCGAGCACGCGCCGCGCCGAGCGGATGCTCAGGTCATAGGCGCCGATCTTGTTCCAGTAAAGGGCGAGCTGCCACAGCGTTACGGGGTCCGCCTGCACGTCGAGGCGCAGGCTATTAAACTCGGCGTGGGCCTCGCGTTGCAGGCCGAGCCGCCACAGCTCGACACCGCGCACGAAACGCGCGTCGTTCCATAAGTCGCTGCCCGGCGCGCTCACATCGGTCAGGCCGGCGGCCTGCGGGAAGGTCTCGCGCAGCCAGCGCTCGGCCTCGGCCTTCTCACGCGCTGCATCGAAAACGAAGTCGAAACCGCGCGGCGGCGCGAAGGGCTGCTCGTCTGCCAGCAGTTGCAGCGCGCGCAGGCCATAGTAGTCGGTGGGCGCAGAGGTTGCGGCCCGCCGCCACGCCTCGCGCGCGCCCTCACGGTTGCCCTGCGCTTCCCTGATCTTGCCGATCCACAACCAGCCGCGCGCATGCTGCTCGGGGTCGTTGCCCAGCGTGGTTGCCAGCTCAAAGCGTTGCGCGGCGCTCGCCAGATCGCCGCTGCGGTAGAACACCAGGCCGGCCTGCATGGCGGCGTCGGCGGCCTGCGCGGCCTGCGGATACTCACGCGCGATCTGGCTCCACAGCAAAGCGGCGGTGGCGAGGTCGCTGTTGCGCTCGCAAAGGCGCGCGGCGCGGAAGAGCGCCTCCGGCGCTTGCGGATGCTGTGGCGCGCGCAGGGCGAAATCGCGAAATGTCTGCACGTCGGCGGGGTAATCTTGAATAAACGCGATCTGAAAATACGCCTGGTGCCAGAGCGGATCATTGGGGAATTGATCCACCAGCTGGCGGAAGTCGGCGATGGCCTCGGCCTTGCGTTGCAGGGCGTTCAACGTCAGGCCGCGATGATAGAGCGCGGTCGTGTTCGCCGGGTCGGCGGCCAGCACGCGCCCGAAGGCGGCCAACGCCGGCTCGTAGTTCCCGGCGTAATAGTTGGACAGGCCGCGCGGCAGATCAGCCACCGGCACGCCGTCGTTGACGAGCTTGAGCAGGCCCTGAAAGGTGATCGGCGCTTCGGGGTAGTGGTTGACGGCTTCGAGATATTTTTCGTAGGCGGCCTGCGGGAGGCCGTTGGCGTAGTGCGCGTCGCCGGAGAGGATGAGGGCGCGCGCCCTGGTCGCGCTACTGGTGGCTTCTTTGAAAATCGCCTCGTACTGGCCGACGGCGTTCTGCCAGTCGTTGAGCACAAGATAGACCTCGGCCAGGCGCTCGCGCAAGGCGAAGGCGTCGCCGGCACGCGGCGCGGCGATGGCAGCGCGGTAGGCCAGCGCCGCGTTGACGTAGTCGCCGCTGAAGGCCAGTGCCTGCGCGATCCGCTCTTCGACGTACGAGTCGAGTAGGTTGCCGCGCAATTGCTGATAGTTGCGATAACCCTCCACCGACTGCGCCCACAACCCAAGCGCGCGGAACGTCTCGCCGAGCAGGAAGTGCGCATCGGCGACGACGGCTGAGCCGGGATACTGCTCCAGCACTTCCCCGAAATCCTGCGCGGCACCGTTCGGGTCACCGCCGTACAGCCGCGCCTTGCCGAGCCCGAGTTGTGCCGCGGCGCGCAGTTGAGCGTCGTCGCTCTGCTCCAGCAGCTGCTGATACGTGGCCAATGCCCGGCTCCAATCGCCGTTGAACAGGGCCTCATCCGCCTCGGCGAGGCGCGCGGCGGGCAACGGCGTCGGCGTAAGCGTGGGCGTCGGCGAGGGGGTTGGTGTGGCAGTGGGAGTAGGTGTGAGGGTCGGCGTTGGCGTGGTCGTCGGGCCGAAGATGGGCAGGGGTTGGCTACAGGCCGCCAGAAGGAAGAAGAAAAGAGGAAAAAGGAAGAAGGCGCGGCGGAGAATTAAGATTGATGATCGAGGATTGCGCAACATGTGCTGATGCTAACACGTAGATGTTAGGAGCAGAGGAGCGGACATAAACGGCCAAACTCAAAATAGCCGCTGCGCCGATGCCCGATCCGCTCCGAATTGCTGGGCAGCGCTCACCCCACTTCCCAACTCTTGGCCTTCGCCCCCATGAGGTCGAGTGTGGTGTTATAGTAGGCACATTCAGCTCGCAGAGAGGCCGCCATGCAACTCCTGATCTATCTCCTGGCTGCTGCGCTTGGGTTCTTCGGCCTGGTCTTCGTCGTCGGTTCACAGGGCGAAATCCTACGGATCGTCGTCGGCGTGCTGCTGTTCGCCGGCGCAGTCGTGCTCGTCTTCCTCGCACGCGCGCGACCCCAGATCGTGCAGACCACCGTCCAGCAAAAGATTGACCTGAGCGGTGATGTGAAGCTGGAAAACCTGACCTGCAAGAACTGCAGCGGGCGGCTGACCGAGAAATCCATCACCGTCAAAGCCGGCGCCGTCTTCATCAACTGCGAGTTCTGCGGCACGACCTATCAACTCGAAGAAGCGCCGAAGTGGTAGTCGCTGGCTGACGGCTCAGCGCCGTCAGCCAGCTTCACAGGTGACCCATGGCCTTTGCCGGCAACTCCCTGATCGAAAAAGCCTGGGCCGAACTCCGGCGCGACGCGGGCGCGTTCTTCGCCCTGCTCGCGCCGCCGGGGCCGCCCGCGCCCGGCCTGTACACCTATCGTTTTACGCCGCCCGGCGGCGTCGTCCGCCTGCATTTGCGCATCGAGCGCGACGGTTCCGGCGTGCTGTTCGTGGACGTGACCGAGGTCATCCACCTCAACCCGAGCGCTGCCCAGATCGTGTTCCTGACGCTCGAAGGCTACCCGCCCGAGCAGACGCGCGCGATTCTGCAGGCGCGCTATCGCGACGCGGCGCGCGCCCAACTCGAGGGTGAAATCGCGGCCCTGACCGCGATGGTGGAGCGCTTCAGCAACCCCGGCCACGGCTGTCCCACCTGCGCCCTCGCCGATCTGCAGCGTGCGGATTTATTCAGCACGCCGGTGAGTGCCCCGTTCAAGGCCGACCTGGCATTGACCTACGGCTGCAACAACGAATGCCCGCACTGCTACAACGAGCCGGATCGGCTGGACATGCCCTCGCTGCCCGCCGCCGACTGGAAACGCGTCATTGATGTGCTGCATCGCGTCGGCGTGCCACACCTGATCTTCACCGGCGGCGAGGCCACACTGCACCCCGATCTTCCGGAGCTGATCCGCTACGCCGATACGCTCGGCCACATCTGCGGCCTGAACACGAACGGCCGCCGGCTGGCGCACGCGCCCTACGTGCGCACCCTGGTCGAGGCCGGGCTGAGCCACGTCCAGATGACGCTCGGCTCACACCTCCCCGAGATCCACAATGCCATGATGGGCGCCGTCTCCTTTCACCAGACGGTGAAGGGCATCGAGACGGCGCTGGCCGGCGGTCTGCACACCATCACCAATACCACCCTGATGCGCTGCAACGCCGAGCACGTCGAGGCGCACATTGATTTTCTATACGCGCTCGGCATCCGCACCTTTGCCATGAACGGTATGATCTATTCGGGCGGCGGCTTCGGCGACCCGAATGCCATCCCCGAAGAGGAACTCGCGCCGATCCTCATCCGCGTGCGCGACCAGGCCGCCAAGCGCGGCATGCGCTTCCTCTGGTACACGCCCACCGAGTATTGTCGCCTCTCGCCGGTGGAGCTGGAGATCGGCGCCAAGCGCTGCAACGCCGGCGAGTATTCGCTCTGCATCGAGCCGAACGGCGATGTGCTGCCGTGTCAGTCTTTCTATGTAGCCGCCGGCAACCTGTTGCGCGATCCGTGGGAGATGATCTGGCAGAGCGCGCTCTTCCGCAGCTTCCGTGACCGGGAGGAAGACCCGCGCGGCTCGGGCCTGCCGCCCAAGTGCTGGGAATGCCCCGACCTGCCGTTGTGCGGCGGCGGCTGCCGCATCGAGCGCGAGGCACGCGACGGTCAGCGCGTGGCCGAAGGTGCTCAACCGGTTGCTGAGCACCTTCGCAGCGGCTGCGCCGGTTGTTCCCGAACCCCGCCCACCGCAGCCGCCGGCGTCGGCTTCATCCCGGTCGCCAGCCTGACCAGCTCCACCGTCCGCGCCAGCGGCATCATGCCATTGACGTTCCTGGGAGAGATGAGAAAAGAAGGATAGGTGGCTCAGCAACGGGTTTCCCTGTTTCCGGGTTTTCACACTTACCATGCCATGACCGCCTCAACTCTTCTTCAGCGACTGTTTTCCTTCCGGCCCGCCCCGGCGACGCCGCTTGCGCCGCCCGGCCTGCATCACTTTCTGCGCGAGGCGGACGGGGCAGTGACGCGCTTCCACCTGCGCGTCGAGCGCGATGGCAGCGGGCTGCTGCTTGCCAACGCCAGCCTGGCCGCGCGGCTCTCGCCGGCGGGCGTCTTCATCGCGCGCGCGCTGCTGGCCGGCGAGGCGGAGGCCGAGGTGCTCAAGCGCGCCGGCGAGTCCTTTCGCGGCGCGACGCCGGCCGCCATGCGCGCCGACATCGCCCGCGTCAAAGCCATCCTCGAGAACCTGGCCGCGCCCGGCGACAACTATCCGATCCTCAATCTGGATGACGCCGCCTTCTCGCCTAACCCGGCCGACCTGATTGCGCCACTGAATGTGGACCTGCCGTTGGCAGCGCCGCCAAGCGGCGAGAGAGAAGCGCTACGCGCTTCTCCAACGCGAGCTTCGCTCGCGCCAACGCCCGAGCAGATGACGCTCCTGATCGCGCGCCTGTGGGAGATCGGCATCCCGCACCTGACCGTCTTCGCGCCGGAGAACAGCGACGCCGGGCATCTGGTGCGGGCCGTGGAGCGCGCCGAGGACACCGGCCTGATCTGCGGCGTGCGGGGCCGCGCCAGCGATTTACGCGCCGGCACGTTGCTCAAAGATTTGGCGCAGGCCGGGCTGGATCACCTCAACATCTTCTATGCCGCGGCCCAGCCCGAACAACACGACTCGCTGTTCGGCGATGGCGACCACGCGGCGGCGCGCGACGTGCTCCAGCGCGCGCAGGAGCTGGAGGTCTGCCCGGTGGCCGAAGTGCTGCTGGTGGAAGCCAATCTGCGCGAGTTGGACGAGACCCTGGCTGCGCTGAATGCGCTCGGCGTGACCAACGCCGCGTTCTACGCCCTGGCTGAAATCGAGGAAACGGCGGACGGCGCGCTCAGCGCCAACGCGCTGCCGCAGGCCGCCGCGCGCGTGGAAGACGCGGCCAACGCCAATGCCGTGCGCTACATCTGGCAGCCGCCCGTGCGCCGTAACCCGGCGCTGACGCTGGCGGCACAGGCCCGCCTCGGCCCGCGCTGTTCGGGCGATGTCTCGGTGCGCGTCGAGCCGGATGGGCGCGTCATCCCGCCGCGCGGCCCGGCGCGCAGCGCCGGCAATCTGCTCACCGATCCCTGGGACGTGATCTGGAACCATGCCGAGTTCCGCCGCTACCGCGAGCGCGTGCTCGCGCCGACACACTGTGACGCCTGTCCTGGCCTGGCGATCTGCGCCGCCGACTGCCCGCGCGAGCCGGCTAGTTGGTCGGAGGGAAATTGAAGATGAAGGCTCACACGCTTGCCAGCCTGCGGCGCATGTTAACCTGGGCCGTCGTCGCCCTCGCGCTCGTGACCGCCCCGGTGAACAGCGCCCTGGCGCAGACGTACCGTTTCTCCGTCCCCGAGCTGCAGATGCAGGTCTTCATCCAGCCGGACGGCAACGTGCGCATCCAGTACGACATCACCTTTGCCAACAGCGAATTTGCCGACCCGATTGACATCGTGGATATCGGCATGCCGCATGCCGACTACAGACTGCGTGATATATCGGCCACCATCAACGGTGCGCCCGTCGCACTGATCCGCGACTCCGAGTTTGTGACGCCTGGCGTCGAAATCCATCTTGGATCGAATGAAATTGCGCCGGGCGACACGGGTGTGTTGCAGGCGGCGTTCACCATGCCGCGCCTGCTTTATGAAGACGTGACGCGACCCGGCTACGTCTCGCTGCAAATCACGCCTACCTGGTTTGGCAGCGAGTTCGTGCAGGGCACGACCAACCTGCAAATCGCCATCCACATGCTGCCCGGCATCCAGCCGGACGAAGTGCTCTCACAGGATCGGCCCTTCACGGACAAAGCCCTCTTCCAGGATCGCGCCGTGGTGGTCTGGCAGGTCCCCCAGCATCGCCTGACCGGCCCGTATCGCGTCGCTGCCTCGTTCCCCAATCGCGGCATCAGCGCCGGCATCGTCCGGCAGAACGTGCTCGACCTGGCTGTGAAATGGATGGAAGACAACCCCGAAGCCGGCCTGCTGGTCGGCACGCTCGTTGTCGGCCTGTTCGCGCTGGCGTTCTTCCGCTTCTCGGGCGGCACCGGCCTCTCGGTCTTTGTGCTGCTGGCCGGCGGCCTGATCTTTCTGATGGCAATGAGCGGCTACGCCACACTCTGCCTCGTGCCGGGGATGGTGGCGCTGGTGATCGCCAACGAATTTTTCCTGCACCGCCGCAAGCGCGAATACCGGCCCGCCATTGCACAGGTGGAGGGCGGCGGCATCAAGCGCGGCCTGACCGCGCCGGAGGCCGCCGTGCTGCTGGAGCTGCCGCTGGGGCGCATCCTTGGCCTGGTTCTCTTTGGTCTGCTCAAGAAGGGCGTGCTGGTGCAGATGCGCGAGACGCCGCTGACCGTGAAACTCGCCGACGAGTTCCGCGCGCCGCCGCAAACCAAACGCACCGACCATCGCCTGGCCGCGGCTCAGAAGAAGGGCATCGTCCTGCACAAGTATGAGCACGCCTTCCTCGATGTGATCGAAAGCGCGGCGGCGCCTGCCGTTGTCGAGAAGCTCGACTTCGGCAAAGCGATGAAGGGCCTGCTGGACGGCGTGGCCGCGCGGATGAGAGGCTTCGACCTCTCGGACACACAGGACTACTATCGCCGCATCGTCAGCCGCGCGGCCACCGAGGCGCAATCGCTCGGCGACGTGAAGATGCGCGAGCAGGCCATTGATCGCAACCTCGAGTGGATCATGATAGACCGCAACTTCCCGACCGTGCTCAACGCGCCGGAGATGCCGTATCGGCCCATCTGGGTTCGGCCCATCTTCGCTGGAACGGGCACGGGGACGGGGACGGGAATGGCGCGGCCTTCGCTCGGTTCGGGGCAACCGTCGGCGGGCGGCAAGTCCTCGGTCGGCGATGTGGCCGCCGGTTTCGCCGGCTGGGCCGAGAACACGATGGGCAACCTGGCCTCGGCCATCCTGCCCGGCTCGCTGGGCGCGCCTGGCGGCGGCTTCGTCAACCTGAGCGGCGCAGACAAAGTGACCGGTGAAATCTTCGAGGCCCTGGCGCAGGCTTCGGCTGAGAGCGGCAGCGGCAGCCGAAGCGGCGGCGGTGGGGGCGGGGGACGTTCGTGCGCCTGCGCCTGCGCGGGCTGTGCGTGCGCGTGCGCGTGTGCGGGAGGCGGGCGCTGACGCGGCGTGTCCCATAAGGCGTCGTTCGAGGCCGGCCCCACCGGAACGCACACTTCACGACACAAACCGCGTGGATGACCGGCGGATTTAGCTCCAGCCTGCCTCCCGCTGCCTTGCTGCGCGCCCAGGCCGAGTGGCTGGCGCCGGCCCGCGCCCGATTATTGCGGCGCTTAGCCATCGCGCGGCGCAGGTGCGTGCTGGATTTGGGCGCAGGCAGCGGCGCGGTGACCGGCGAGCTGGTGCGCCGCGCGGGCGGGCCGGTCGTGGCGCTCGATCTCGCCCTCGCCGCGCTGCACGCGGACGCGGCGCCGTTCGCCGGGGCCGGGCGCGTGTGCGGAGACGCACTGCGCCTCCCATTTCCCGACCGCACCTTCGATCTCGTCTTCTGCCAGTGTGCGCTGTTGTGGATGCGGCCGACGATTGCCGTGCTGGACGAGATCGCGCGCGTCCTGACGACGGAAGGCGCGCTGGCGGCGCTGGAGCCGGACTACGGCGGGCTGATCGAACACCCGCCCGAGGCCGCGCTGCGCGAGGTGTGGCTCGCGGCCCTCATGCGCGCCGGCGCGGACCCGTACATCGGACGGAAGCTGCCCGGTCTGCTGGAGACGCGCGGCTTCCACGTGCGCGTGGACCTGCTGCCCGAGCTGCACCCCCCGGACCCCATCCGCTTCGACTTTCTGCGCGACCTGCCGCTCACTGCCGAGGAACGGGCGCGCGTCGAGCAGGCCGCCCGCGCCGACGGGCAAGCAAGCGGCTGGGCGCGCCTGGCGCATCTGCCGTTTTGCCTCATCACCGCGCTCAAAACCTGAGACGGTTACGTGACACGCCCGGCTCTCTGCTATAATCGTCGCCGCTCGAACTGCCCACGCTCTCACGCCGAGAGCGTTTTTTGTGCGCCCGTCCTCACCTCCCGCCCCTCAAGGTGGTGGAGAGGTCGGGGCCGGAAGTGAGAGAAGCCTTGCGAACCGTTGACTGGCACAACCACGGCGTGCGCATGATTGACCAGCGCCTCCTGCCTGGTCGTTTCGAGACGCCAACCTTCCATTCGTACCGTGACGTCGCGCGCGCCATCCATGAGATGGTGGTGCGCGGCGCGCCCGCCATCGGCGCGGCGGCGGCCTTCGGGCTGGCGCTGGCCGGCTTCGAGAGCAAGACGACTGACCGCGCTCAACTGCTGCGCGACCTGGACGAGGCGGCGCGGGTGCTCAAAGCCGCGCGGCCCACTGCCGTCAACCTGGCCTGGGCCGTGGACCGGCTGCTGCGCGTCGCCGTCAGTGAAGACCTGGAAGCCGCCGACGACGTGCGCCAGGCGCTGCTCGCCGAAGCGCAAAAACTGGCCGACGAAGACGTCGAAGTGAACAAGCGCCTGGGCGCACACGGCGCGACGCTGGTGGAGGACGGCGACACGATCCTGCACCACTGCAACACCGGCGCGCTGGCGACGGTGGATTTCGGCACTGCCCTCGGCGTCATCTTCACCGCCCACGCCCAGGGCAAACGGATCCGCGTGCTGGTGAATGAGACGCGCCCGCGCCTGCAGGGAGCGCGCCTCACCGCCTGGGAATTACAGCAGGCCGGCATCCCCTTCGACCTGATCTCCGACACCGCCGCCGGCTACTTCATGCGTCGCGGCCAGGTGAACCTGTGCCTGGTCGGCGCGGATCGAGTGGCAGCCAACGGCGACGTCGCGAACAAGATCGGCACCTATCAGATCGCCGTGCTGGCACGGGAAAACGGCGTGCCGTTTTATTCCGTAGTGCCTACTTCCACTATTGACCTCTCGCTCGCGCACGGCGACCTGATTCCTATTGAGGAACGCAGCCCGGCCGAGGTATTAGACATTGCCGTGGCCGGCGAGCGCGCCACGCCGGAGGGCGTCAGCGCCCGCAACCCGGCCTTCGACATCACCCCCAACCGTTATCTGACCGCCATCGTCACCGAGAACGGCATCGTCCGCCCGCCGTTCACGAAAAACCTGGCGCGCGCGATGCGCAATGAGTTATGACGGATGACGAATGATTGATGGGTGAGTGAAATCAGAATGCGTATCCTGTTCACCGGCTCCATCGCCTACGATTATCTGATGACCTTCCCCGGCTATTTCAAGGAGCACATCCTGCCGGAGAAGCTCGACAACCTCAGCCTGAGCTTTTTGGTGGAAACGATGACGCGCCAGCGCGGCGGCACGGCCCCCAACATCGCCTACACCCACGCGCTGCTCGGCGGCGACGCGGCCATCATGGGAACGGTGGGCGAGGACTTTGCCGATTACCGCGCCTGGCTGGAGCAGCACGGCGTGGATTGCAGCGCCGTCAAGGAGATCGCCGGCACGTTCACCGCCTCGTTCTTCGCCAACACCGACCGCGCCAACTGTCAGATCGCCTCTTTCTACCCCGGCGCCATGAGCTACGCCGCGGTGCAGTCCCTCTACGACCTGGAGCGTCGGCCCGACATCGTGGTCATCTCGCCCAACGCGCCCGACGCCATGAGAAAATTCGTGCGCGAGTGCAAGGCGCTGGGCTGGCGCTACGTCTATGATCCCAGCCAGCAACTGGCGCGCGCCAGCCGGGAAGACGTGCAGCAGGGCGTGGACGGCGCGTGGATGCTGGCCGTCAACGACTACGAGGCCGGCCTGATCCACAAAATGCTCGGCTGGGACGAGGCCGAGCTGCAAAAGCGCGTGCAGGTGCTGGTGATCACACGCGGCGAGCAGGGCGCGACCATCTTCGCCGAGGGCGTGCGCACCGATGTGGCGATTGTGCCGGCCAAGGAGATCAAAGACCCGACCGGCGTGGGAGACGCTTTCCGCGCCGGCCTGCTGCGCGGCGTGGCCTCCGGCTGGCCCTGGCCGCTGTGCGGGCAGATGGGTGCGCTGGCCGCCACCTATTGCCTCGAACGGGTCGGCCCGCAGAATCACCGCTTCTCCCGCGCCGAATTTCTCACGCGCTTCCGCCAGCATTTCGACGATAACGAGTTGTTGAACGAGTTGTTTTAGCCCACAGGCGTCGGGAGTCGGAATTCAGAGGGCTGCCTCTCGAATGCTGACACCCGAATTCTTCCAAGGAGCAGAAAGTGACCATCGAACACGACATCAAAAACGCGTCTCTGGCCGAGGGCGGCCGCTACCGCATTGACTGGGCCGAGCAGGAGATGCCGGTGCTGCGCCAGGTGCGGGAGCGCTTCAAGAAGGAACAGCCGCTCAAGGGCATCCGCATCAGCGCCTGCCTGCACGTGACCGCCGAGACCGCCAACCTGATGCGCACCCTGCAGGCCGGCGGCGCAGATGTGGTGCTGTGCGCCAGCAACCCGCTCTCCACCCAGGACGACGTGGCCGCCTCACTCGTCGCCCACGACGAGATCCCTGTCTACGCCATTAAAGGCGAAGACCGCGCGACCTACTTCAAGCACATCAAGGCGGCGCTCGACCATCGGCCGCATATGACGATGGACGACGGCTGCGACCTCGTCAGCGAAATCCACAAAAACCGCACCGAGCTGCTCGCGGATATCGTCGGCGGCACCGAGGAGACCACCACCGGCGTCATCCGTCTGCGCGCCATGGCCGCCAACGGGGTGCTCAAGTTCCCGGTGCTGGCCGTCAACGATTCGGCCACCAAACACTTCTTCGATAACCGCTACGGCACTGGCCAGAGCACGATTGACGGCATCATCCGCGCCACCAACGTGTTGCTGGCCGGCAAGACCCTCGTCGTCGCCGGCTATGGCTGGTGCGGGCGCGGCCTGGCGGCCCGGGCGCGCGGCATGGGCGCGCACGTCGTCGTCACCGAGGTGGACCCGCTCAAGGCGCTCGAGGCGGTGATGGACGGCTTCAGCGTGCTCCCCATGCAAGAGGCCGCCCGGATCGGCGATGTGTTCTGCACCGTCACCGGCGACCTCCACGTGCTCGACCGGCCCCACTTCGACGTGATGAAGGACGGCGCCATCCTCGCCAACTCCGGTCACTTCGACGTGGAGATCAACATCCCCGCCCTGGAGGCCATGTCCACCGGCAAGAAGCGCGTGCGCGAGTTCGTGGACCAGTACACGCTCAACGACGGACGGCGCCTCAACCTGCTCGGCGAGGGCCGCCTCATCAACCTGGCCTCCGCCGAAGGCCACCCCGCCAGCGTGATGGATATGTCCTTCGCCAATCAGGCGCTCGGCGCGGAGTACATGCTCAAGAATTACAAGACGCTGGACAAGCAGGTGTACACCATCCCGGAAAACGTGGATCGCGAGATCGCGCGGCTCAAGCTGCAGGCGATGGGCGTGCAGGTGGATGTGCTGACGCCGGAGCAGGAGAAGTATCTAAGTTCGTGGGAAGAAGGGACATAAGAACCACGAACTCCACCCCGTCGGAAGTGGAGTCCCCGTGCCATGAGCACCGAAGCCTGCTTTCGCCACCCCGACCGCCTGGCCGTCGAGCATTGCGAGGTTTGCCGGAGGCCGTTGTGCGGCGCCTGTCTGTGGTACGCCGAATCCGGCCAGCGGCTGTGCGCCGACCACGCGGCAGAGCTGCTGCGAGCGGGGCAGACCGTCACACCGCCGGAGCGCTACGCGGACGGCATCCTCCCCAGCCAGCAATCCGCCGCGCAGCCCCCGCAGCGCGACGTTCCCTACAAAGGCAACAGCGTTGACGTGATGGCGCTGGCGGCGCTCATGTCCGGCGTGGCCGCGCTGCTGTCGTGCGCGGGCCTGGCGTGGGCGCTGCCCATCATGGCGCTGGCGTTGGGGATGGTGGCGTGGCTGCAATCGAAAGACGCGCTCGACCCGCGCCGGGCACGGTGGATGGGGGTCGTGGGATTGACGGGCGGCGGCGTGTTCGTGCTTTTCATCCTCGGTTTTGTCGCCTGCTTCGCGTTGATGTTTTTGCTGATCGCCGTGACCGCCTCGTCATCCGGTGGCTCGAGCTTTCCGACCCCGCTTCCGTTTCCGTCGCTGACGCCGTGACTCACGGCGACTGAGTCGGCAGTGAGATCACTTCAATCATTACAAACACCAGCACGCCGAACAGGTTGCCTTGCGGGTCGCGCGCTTGCCAACGTCCGGTGTAGGTGCCAGGCGTCTCCGGCGCGCGCATCGGTATCTCCCAGACCGCTTCGGCGCCGGCCCGGGCCGGATAGAGCGCAAACTCGATCTGTGGCCTGACGCCGGGTGGCGCGGTCAGCGCATCGCCGCCCACCCAGACCAGGCGGTAGCCCGGCCCCCAATCGCACGTGCCGGTGTTCTTCACCCGCCACTGTTTGACGAAGGGCTGCGTCGGCAGAAACTGCGCGCCGTCCGGCACGGTCACGTCCTCGATGAAGGCAGCATCGTTGATGCACGGGCCTTCGGTTGGCGTGGGGCTAAGAGTTGGCGTAGCGGGGATGGCGGTGGGCGTCTGGGTGGGGCGCGGCGTGACGGCAGGCAGGCCGGTCGAAGTTGGCGGGGTGGTGGCGACCGCCGTGGCGGCCACGAGCGTCGTGCCCGCTTCACCAGTGGCGGTGGGCGCACGGGCGATGACGGAAGTGGCAGTTGCGGCTGGCGTCGGCATCTCCTCCCCTTGCCCTCCGAAGGGGGTGAGGGGTGGCGCCGCGCCTGTCGGGGCTTCGGTCGCTGTTGCAACGGACGTTTCGGTAGGCAGCGCCGTCAGGCCGGGCAGTGCGCCCGGCGTCTGGCTCGGGCGGACGGCGGCGCCGTCCACAGCACAAGCGGCGAGCACACCGATCAGCGCGGCCAAAACGAGCCGCTGAAACGAGGCGGCGCGTTGTCTCATTCGTGCGGCGGGTGGTGCAGATCGGGCTGCGGCGCGGCGAAAGGCGCGAACAATTCAATGGGATTGCCTTCCGGGTCACGCAGGCGGGCGAAGCGGCCATAGTCGGCCAGCTCGCGCTCGACGGCCAGGCCGGCGCGTTCCAGCCCGCTCACGAAGATGTCGTAATCGTCCACGCGGTAGGTGATCATCACCGCGCGCGCGCCGGCGGGCAGCGGTTCGCGCGCTTTGAAGATCGCGAACTGAAACGTCAGCCCGGTGTGGTAGTCGTCAATCTCGCCGTACCAGTTTCCATCGTCAACGTTCTCGATCGTCGTAATCCCCAACCACTTTTCGTACCACCCTGCCAGCGCGGCGGGGTCATTGGCGTACAGAACCAGGGCGTTGACGCCCGTAATGCGAGCCATGCGTGAGGTGCTCCTGATCTGGGATGGCGCGCATTGTGGCGCAGGACGGGCGGGGTGTCAACGCGTGTGCTGCGCGCGGGAGTTCAATTTCCGCATCGCACAATTTGGCCGTGGGCAGATGGGGCATGAATGCGCCCAGCAGGTATTCAGGATTAATCCGCTTCTCTCGAGGCGCCTGCGCGACGGCGCAATAGCGGCTCGCGAATTGTTTTCGCGTTGATCTTGCTGACGCCGAGGAAGGTGACGAACCGCGCAAACCCGCGCGCCAGCGCCGCCGCGAAGGCTTCATCCTTGCCGAGGCGCTTCTCCTCCAACCACAAACCGAGGATCACGAGTGTGTTGGCCGGCCGGTCGAGCTTGCTGTCGAACCGTGCCACCAACCGGTCGCCCCACAAAATCGGCAAGGTATAGTAGCCGTACTTGCGCTGGCCCTCCGGTTTGTACACCTCCCACACATAATCGAAGCCGAACAAGACTTTGGCGCGCCCGCGCGCGCTGACGGGATCGAGTGGGGCAAGGAAGACGACCTCCTCCGTCGTGGTCGTCTCCAAAGGCATCCACGCCTTCGGCACGCGCCCGGCGCTCAAATCGCGCAGCAACCTGGCGTCGCTGCCAAGCGCGTAGTGCACCGCCTTCCAGCCTTCGACCTGCACCTCGATGAGGTCGCCGTCCGCCAGCATCGCCCCGAGCATCTTCTTCGCCGCACGATCCGGCTCGCCGCGTCCGTGAAACGACTCAGCCGCACGGTTCAGCCGCGACAGTCCGTGGAAACTGACTTCCTTTTTGATCAGGAAGCGGTCCGCCTCGGCCTCGTCGCTCTCGCGAATAAGGTGGGCTGGCGCGACCGCTTCCGTGAGGGCGTAGGCGCGCTCGAAGTTTTCGCGGTGATGGGTCATCACTTCGCCGGTGCGCCACAGATAATACAAAGCCAACGCGCTGTCCTTGCGGCCGCGATAACTTTGCGTTCGGGTCCGCGCTGCCACGTCGAAGTCGCGGTTGCTCACGACACTGCGTTCGCGCAGGACGGCCCGCATCTCGGCGATGGCGTCGGCGTGGTCGCGGGCTATTTTGCGAATGCGCGGATCGCCGTAGTCGCCATCGCGCTCGCGGCGCATGACCACACGCCAGTGCGGCAGTTCGTCCATCGGTCGAACGGCCAGCCAGCCGCCCCAGTCGAAGAACTTGCGCTGCCGGTAGGTCACCGCCTCCCACATACCGGGCCGGTAATCGAGCACGCGGCTGTGCAACGCGAGGTCGTGGCTGCGAGCGATGATTTGCAGCGGGTCGAGTTGCAGGTACTCCATCGCGCGCATGGCCTGTTCGACACCCTGGAGGCCGCGCCAGCGTCGCCCGGGCCAGAGGCCTTGTTTGCCCAGAATGAAGCGACGGGCTACGTCAACGTTGATGGTTACCATACTGGCTCAGTCAGCTCCGCTCCCCGGCCCACAGCACCCAGGCCGGGCCCGATCCCGTTCTTTGCCCGAGCAACAGGTTCAACTGCGCCGCATGCCCCACGACGTGGCGCATGTTGTAGAGCAGTAACTCCGCAAAACTGACCTCGCCCCATCCAAATCGGCAGCGCCGCTGGGCTGCTTCGTCGGTCAGGGATTCAATCGTCGCCCGGCACTTCTGGCGACAATCATCGAGATAAACCTGAAGTTCCTCTTTTGTATAGGGCCGTTCAGGCAGCGGCCCGTCATCGTCCTGTTCAATCAGCATGAAGGGGGCCGGGGGCACAAAGCCTTCCTCGGCGCCGGTCAGGTACAGATCGAGCCAGAACAGGGCGTGATAAACGACATACCAGAACTCCGGCAGAAAAAACTTCTCCTTCGAGGGGTCATCCCACAAACGGGCGCGCCACAATTCGTCGGGACAGGCGCGGAGGGCATTGTCGAGATCGTCAATCGCCGCCCCGAACTGCCGCCAGAGGATCGGTTTCCAGGGGATATTCATATCGAGGCTCCTTTGGATTTCCACGACTGCTTTCTGCGCCTCGCCGTTGATATTCATGAGTTGTAGGCATTCTCGAGCGCCGCAATATCAATCTTCACCATCTTCAGAAGTTCGTCGGTGACGCGCTTGGAGCGAACCGGGTCTTTGTCATCCATCATTTCTTCCAAGACTGCCGGCACGATTTGCCACCGAAGCCCGAACCGATCAATGAGCCAGCCGCAGGCCTGTTCCTTTCCACCGCCGGCAAGGAGTGCGTTCCAGTATCGGTCAATCTCTGCCTGGTCTTCGCACAGCACGACCAGCGAGATCGCGTCGTTGAATTCATGATGCGGCCCTGCGCTGATGGCCTGAAAACGCTGTCCCAAAAGGGTGAAATCAACCACCTTGACCGAGGCCGGCGGGCCGCTCGGTGACTCGCTCGTCAGCGACGTCACACGATCCACGCGCGAGTCCGGGAAGAGGGATACATAGAACTGCGCCGCCTCGACCGCCTCCGTCGAGTACCAGAGATGTGGAAAAATCTTTGCCCTAGGCTTCGATGTCATGGGGTCGCTCCTGTTGATGTTTCAGTGAAGGTGTAGCCGTTGGGTTTGCAGGGCGGTGAGATCGGGTGTTGCATCCTGTCGCTCGCGTCAATCACCCGTCACCTCTCCCTCCTTCAACGCAAACCGTTCGGGGTGTGCAAACATGTATCCCCAGTTGTCTATTTCGGGCACGGGGAGACCCTGACTGTTGAGGAAGGTGGTGATGTTGGTGCGATGCTCGATGCCGTGGTTGACGACCTGCATGAAGAGTTGGCGTGCCTGATAGTCAATAAACTTGCCGTCCTCCTCCTCGTGGATGTTCTGAGTGGGCGGGACACGCTGGATCACCTCCAGAAACGCTTCGCCCAACTGCGCCGCATAGGCCGATAGCTCTGCGAGGCTCGGCCCGTCTTCCCATTTGAACGGCGGCTCCGGGCGCGCGCCGGTGATCCTTCCGATGTAGTACGCTTCGGATCGCAGGATATGGCGGAAAGTCTCGCGAACCGATCCATACGCGCCCGGAATTTGAGCCGTGAGCTGAGCCTCGCTGAGGCTCGCACAGGCTGCCAGCACCTGCTGGTTGGCCCACCGGTTGTAACGGATGAATTCGATCAACGTCGGTTCGGGATATGTTTCCATGTTCACCTCTTGGCCAGCACTACCCGCCCGCCATCGCGCCGACAATCCGAAACGGCTCTGCGCCGGTTGCCACCGCCTCGGGCAACGGGGTCTCCGGCGCCTGATGCGACAGGTCCTGCCCGCAGGCGAAGAAGCGGATGAAGGGCCGGCGCTGTCGCGAGACGTGGTCGCGGATGGTGCCGCGCAGCATCGGGTACTGCGCCTCGAGCGCGTCGAGCACGGCGCCGATGGTCGGCGTCCCCTCCACCACCGCCAGCGCCACCTCGCCGCTCACGCCGGCCAGCGTGCGCAGGTGGTGCGGGATGACGACACGGATCATGACAGGGTCTGCACTTCCACCGAGAGCACGGGCGGCAGGTCGCGGACGATGGCCGTCCAGTGGTCGCCCGAATCCGCCGAGGCGTACACCTGCCCGCCGGTGGTGCCGAAGTAGATGCCGCACGACTCGAGGTTGTCCACTGCCATCGCGCTGCGCAGTACGTTCACGTAGCAATTGCTTTGCGGCAGGCCGTTGGTCAGCGCCTCCCAGTCCTCGCCGCCCGATCGGCTGCGATACACGCGCAGCTTGCCCTCGGGCGGGTAATGCTCCGAGTCGCTCTTGATCGGCACGACGTAGATGGTGTTCGGCTCGTGCGCATGCACGGCGATCGGAAAGCCGAAGTCGCTGGGCAGGCCCTCGCTGATCTCGTGCCACGTCTCGCCGGCGTCGTCGCTGCGCATCACGTCCCAATGCTTCTGCATGAAGAGCACGTCGGGGCGGGAGGGGTGCATGGCCAGGTTGTGGACGCAGTGGCCGACCTCGGCTTCGGCGTCGGGCAGTTCAAACGGGGATTTGAGACCGCGATTGATGGGCCGCCACGTCTGCCCGCCGTCACCGGTGCGAAAGGCCCCGGCTGCCGAGATGGCAACGTACATGCGCTGCGGGTTGCCGGGGTCGAGCAGGATGGTGTGCAGGCACATCCCACCCGCACCGGGCTGCCAGAGATGGCCTTTCGTGTGGCGCAGGCCGGGCAGCTCGTGCCATGACCGGCCGCCATCATGGGTGCGGAACAGGGCGGCATCTTCCACTCCGGCATAGACCGTGTCCGGGTCGGTGAGCGACGGCTTAAGCTGCCACACTCGCTTGAACTCCCACGGATGCTGCGTGCCGTCGTACCACTGGTGCGTGCCGACCTCGCCCTCATAAACGAACCTGTTGCTCACGCCGGCAGGAAGGCCGTAGGGATCGGGCACCTTCTCGCCGCCGGGTATGCTCCAGGTCTTGCCCCCGTCATCGGAGCGCTGGATGATCTGCCCGAACCAGCCGCTGGATTGCGAGACGTACAGACGATCCGGGTCGGCGGGCGAGCCGTTGAAGTGATAGATCTCCCAGCCGGCGAAGTGCGGGCCGCTGACTTTCCAGCGCTTGCGCTTCTCGGTGGACGTGAGGATGAAGGCCCCTTTGCGGGTGCCGACAAGGACGCGGACTCTGTTCATCGTTTGCTTCTCCTTTATTTGATCGCGCATAACGCCTGGCGGATCTCGCCCAGGTGATAGGCGGTGTGCGCAACGGCGGCGATGGCGCCGCCGATGTGACGATCGCTCGGCCACTCGGTCGTATCGCTGATAAGCTGCTTGAGTCGGTTGTAACTCTCGCGCAGGCCGAGCTTCAGCGCCTCCCACTCGGCTGGGGTCACCGCCTTCGTGGTGCGCCAGATCTCGCCCCAATCAATGGGATCATCCCGACCGGAGCGCACGCTCTTCTCCAGCATATCCAGATAAAAGGCCGTGTGCTTCACCTGCGCGGCCAGGGTGGCGCACTTGTCCCCAACCGGCGCCGAGGCCTCCTCCGCCGAGATCGCCGCCAGCGTCTCGAACAGAGAGGTGCCTTTGTCCAGAATATAGCCGTGCACGTTATCGAAGATCTCATCGAGCAGCAGGTAAAGCGCTCGCGTGAAATGCTCCGCCGCAATTGGTTTTGACATGAGGCCTCCGTCTAAATGGTTTCGTCAGACAATCACTCTGACCTGATGCAGCAATCTGGCGGTGTTCACAGCCTTACGCGAACATTACAGAAATGCACCCGATCCTTTGTGGCCAAGCCGCACCTCTTGAGGGAAGCCCGACCTGATTCTTCATCGAGAAAATACACGCGGTCAATTGTCCCTGCAGCGCGATGCGTCATGCCGCCTCCAGGTTCAACTGCCACGAGACCCCGAACCGGTCATTCACCCAAGCGAACTTGGGGCTGAAACCGTGATTGTCGAGCGCCATCAAGACTTGGCCGCCCTCCGACAGTTTTGCGTACAGCGTGTCAATCTCCGCCTCAGAAGAGCAGCGCACGTACAGTGAGGTGGACGGTGTGAAGGTGAAGGCGTGCTGGATGCTGCTATCAATACACATGAACTCCTGGCCGTTCATCGTAAACGTCGCGTGCATCACGCTGCCCTCCGCGCCGGCTTGATTGGGCCCATAGCGGGTGAGGCTGAGGATTTTTGAGTCCGGGAACAGCGACAGGTAGAAGTTCATGGCCGCTTCGGCCTGGCCGGTGAACATGAAAAAAGTCGTGATTTTTTGCATAGACCCTCACTCAAATTGCACGCCGAGCAAGCTGGCGATGACTCCGACCTCGCCGACGTGTTGATACGGATGTGTCAGGCCGAAGTTCATCAGGCACCTGCCCTTGCTCCAGCCGAGGTAGTTTTCGAGCAGCCCGGCGGCGCGCGGGTGGGCGAGGCCCTCATCGAACAGGATGACGCGCAAATGGTCGGCCTGCATCGCCTCGCCGAGGTTGATTTGATCGAGCCGGCCCACGATTTCGCGCGTGCGGACCTGCACCGCGTGGGCGTATTCGCGCAGGGCGGATACATCAATCCGTTGGTTCAGTTCATCCACTTCTTCAAATGACATCTCCGAGCCGTTGTGTCGCCACGGCGCGTTGAGGCGCTCCATCCAGCCGCCCTCATCGAACACCTGCACACCGTCGGTGACGAAGCGATTCAGCCCGGCATCCTCCACGCGGGTGAGGTGCCACAGATTCCAGACGATGGAGTTGACGCGCGGATGGGGCCGCTGGCGCATCAACTCCTCCGGCACTTGTTCCCAAACACCCGCGAGCCAGAAATTGTACAACGCGTCGTAGCGCTGCAAGAAGAGTTGAGCCGTATCCACGAGTTCACCTATTGCGCTGACCGATAGTGCAGCAACGCGGTGCCGTTGCTAAATGCGCGCGTATCCAGCAGTTTCAGAGTGACCGTTGACTCGGACGGTGCGAGGAAGGGCGTGCCGCCGCCCAGCACCACCGGCTGAACGTACAGCCGGTATTCGTCAATCAAGCCCAATCGCTTACAGGTGGCCGCGAGGCCCGCTCCGCCGACGAACATCTGCTTGCCGGGTTGCGCTTTCAGCCTTGCGATTTCGTCAGCCACGTTCTCCCTGACGAGCCGCGCGTTCGGGCCAACCTCGGTGAGCGTGCGCGAGAAGACGACCTTGGGGATGCTCTGCCAGATGCGGGCGTACTCCAGTTCATGCGGCGCGCTGGCCGGGTTGGTCTCGGCTGTTTCCCAGTAGCACATGACCTCATACAATCGTCGTCCATACAGATGGGCGCTGGCCGAGCGATCCGGTTGGTTGAAATAGGTGTGCAACTCCTCGTCAATCAGATGCCAACTGATGTCCTGATTTGGCCCGGCGATGTAACCGTCGAGCGAGACGATCATCGAGTAGACGACTTTTCGCATGGCGACTCGAATCACGCGCCGGCTGGTGGCTGATAGTTCACCATCCACTGAATGCCGTACCGGTCGGTGAGCATGCCGAAGGTCGCGCCCCAAAATGCCTTTTCCAGCGGCATGGTCACCTGCCCGCCGGCCGAGAGGGCGTTGAAGATGCGGGCGGCCTCGGACTCACTGTTCGGGCTGAGGGAGAGGTGGACGTTGTTGCCGCTCGTCACCGGCCCCATTGAGGGCGGGCGGTCGCTGCCCATGAGCGTCACGCCGCCGATGGGCAGGGCGACGTGCATGAGCATCTCCGCCTCGGCGGGTGAATGGTTGCCCGGCGCATCCTTGAAGCGTTGCAGGTCGGTGAACTCGCCGCCGAAAACGCTTTTGTAGAACTGAAACGCCTCGTGACAGTTGCCGCCGAAGTTGAGGTAAGGGTTGAGGGTGGTCATGGGTCTCTCCTTGAGACATAGGTGTAAAGACGCGCTGCGGCGCGGCTCTACTTTTCACTGGCGAACGATAAACCTTTGGCCCGCATGGCCTGTCGCAGCGCCTTGAGCGCGTTCGGGCCGATTCCGTGCCACGCCTTCACCTCGGCCTCCGTGAACGCGCTCAACTGCGCGAGTCGCGTGACGCCGGCTGCTGCCAGTGCGCGCTGCGCCGGGGCGGCCAGTTTGGGGAGAGCGATTGGGGTCTGTGATTTTGGGCGCGTGAAATCCTCGGGTGAGACCCGCTCGCACGCGCTCAATATCTCGCCATCCGCCCAGAAGTTGTAAGCGATCAAGATTGCCACATCAGCCGTGCGCATCGAGCCTCCGTCTTCTGAATAGGTAGCTAAGGGCGGGGCCGGTGGCGAGATCGGCCCTCAACTCACCGCTTTCTTCACGAGCGCGGCGATCTTTGTCTCTTCGGCGGGGGTCAATGCCTTCAGCGCCCAGGAGGTCGGCCACATAACACCGTCATCGAGGTTCGCCGCGTCGCTGAAGCCGAGCGTCGCGTACCTGGCGTTGAATTTCTGCGCGCTTTGAAAGAAGCAGACGACCTTGCCGTCCCTGGCATACGCCGGCATCCCGTACCAGGTTTTCGGAGAGAGGGCCGGCGCGCTGGCTTTGATGATCGCATGGAGGCGCTGGGCCAGGGAGCGATCCGGTTCCGGCATCTCGGCGATCTTCGCGAGCACGGCGCTTTCCCCGTCCGCCTTGTCTTTGTTTGCGCGCGCTTCCGCCTTCAGCTCTGCGGCGCGTTCCCTCATCGCGGCCCGTTCCGCGTCCGTGAAGCCCTTGATCGTCTTGCCGCTCGCGGCGGCGCTCTTGGCGGATTTCTGCGCGGCCTTCTTGGCTGCGCTCTTACCTTGTTTCATGAGAATCTCCTTCCCATCAGGAACATGAAGGCGGTCTCGAGGTCGGACCAGCAACTTGGGGTCAGGGGCCGTCGCAGCCAACCGGCGGGGCGCGCAAAAGAAGTCGCGGGGACGGTGTCATCACGTCCCCGCGACTCCGGCCGAGCAACCTATGCCTCGTCCTCGGCTGACTCGTCGCCGACGCCGTTCGCTCCGGGATGGAACGGCGCGCCGCTGGCCACGTGCTGCGCGCGGATCGCCAGCTCGATTTCTTTGGCCACCTCCGGATGCTCGCGCAGGTAGGCCTTGGCCTGCTCGCGGCCCTGGCCAAGGCGCAGGTCATTGTACGAGAAGAACGCGCCGCGCTTAGTGATGATCTCCAGCGCGGTGCCCAAGTCGAGCAGATCGCCTTCTTTGGAGATGCCTTCGTTAAAGAGAACATCGAACTCGGCCTCGCGGAACGGCGGGGCGACCTTGTTCTTGGTCACCCGCACACGGGTGCGGTTGCCGATGACCTCGCCGTTCTCTTTGAGGGCCTGGATGCGGCGCACGTCGAGGCGGACGCTGGCGTAGAACTTGAGGGCCATGCCGCCGGTGGTCGTCTCCGGGTTGCCGAACATCACACCGATTTTCTGACGCAGTTGGTTGGTGAAGAGCACGGCGGTGTTGGTCTGCTTGATGGCGCCGGAGAGCTTGCGCAGGGCCTGGCTCATCAGCCGGGCCTGTACGCCCATCGTCGCGTCGCCCATGTCGCCCTCGATCTCGGAGCGCGGCACGAGCGCTGCCACCGAGTCCACAACGACTACATCCATCGCACCGGAGCGCACCAGCGATTCGGCGATCTCCAGCGCCTGCTCGCCGGTATCCGGCTGCGAGATGTACAGGTTATCTATGTCCACGCCCAGCTTGGCCGCATAGACGGGATCGAGGGCGTGTTCCATGTCAATGTAGCCGCACACGCCGCCGCGTTTCTGCGCTTCGGCCACGATGTGCAGGCAGAGCGTGGTCTTGCCGGCCGCTTCCGGCCCATAAATTTCAGTGACGCGCCCACGCGGCACGCCGCCGACTCCCAGGGCGATGTCGAGGGAGAGCGAGCCGGTCGGGATGGCTTCCACATTTAGGTGTGAGGCCTCGCCCAGGCGCATGATGGCGCCCTCGCCGAACTTCTTGGTCAGGTCACTCAGGGCTTTGTCAATGGCGTTGCGGCGGGCCGCATCCAGCCTGGGTTTGGCCGGCGCTTCCGGCTCGGCCTCCGCTTCCCTGGGCTTACGGCCACGCTTGCCTTTGGCCGGGGCTTCTTCCACCATCATAGTGGCGACGCCAACGGCAGCAAGCGGTTCGAGTCCGTGTCCGTTGGCGCTTGGCTCGGCTAAGGCTGAAGGGCTACCTTCCACGATAACGGCTCCGTCGGCCTCGACGGCTTCGCTGTTCTCGACTTCATCGGTGCTTTTCTTGCGGGGCATGGGGTTTTTCTCCTAAAGGTGGGGCTGAATGCCGCAAGCGGCAGTGTGCGAAAGCCGCACTAGAACAAATGTTGCGATTGAGTATAGGCCTAATGTTCTAATTGTCAAGACGCCATATAGGGGGGTATGCGATTAAATACGGGCCATATATCCAATATCTGGCGAGCCGGATTGGTGAAGGCAACCCTTTCGCAGACGCGGATCAACTATCCAAGGCGAGGTTTGGAGACAAGCTCAGGGTCGGCCAGCCCATCCAAACATCCCAACGACTACGCCCCACTCTTGTGAGCGGGGCGTAGTGCATGAGGGAGCCGGGGCCAGGATCAGAAGGCCCAGGTGACGGGACTATCGCCGGCGCAGGAAAGCGGGGATGTCCAGGTCGTCCGTGTTGTAGGTGCGCGGCTGGAAGTCGGCGACTTCAGGCCGGGCGGGCGCTTGCGGCTGGGCGTTGATCGCCTGAGCGGGCTGCGCCTGGGCCGGTCGGTGGGTGGCGGCCTGACGTGGGGTGGCGCGATCCAGCGTGCGGCGCGGCACACTGGTTCGCTCGAAGCCGGTGGCGATCACAGTGATGCGCAGCTCATCGCCCAGGTTCGGGTCAATCACCGCGCCGAAGATCAGATTGACCTCCGGATGCGCCGTCTCCTTGATGATGGCTGCCGCCTGGTTGACCTCGAACAGCGTCATGTTCGGTCCGCCGGTAACGTTGAACAGGATGCCGCGCGCGCCGTCAATGGTGATATCCAGCAGGTTGGAGGAAATGGCCTGCTCGGCAGCCAGCCGTGCACGGTCCTCGCCGGCGGCCTTGCCCACCGCCATCAGCGCCGCGCCGCCCTCGGACATGATGGCGCGCACGTCGGCGAAGTCCAGGTTGATCAGGCCGGGCACCGTGATCAATTCCGAGATGCCCTGGATGCCCTGGCGCAGCACGTCGTCGGCCATGCGGAAGGAGTCTTTCAAGGAGGCGCGCTTGTCCACGATCTGGAGCAGGCGGTCGTTGGGGATCACGATCAAGGTGTCCACATGATCCTTGAAGCGATTGATGCCGGCCTCGGCGGATTGCGCCCGCCGGCTGCCCTCGAAGGTGAACGGGCGGGTGACGACGCCGATGGTGAGCGCGCCGCATTCCTTGGCGACCTGGGCGACGATAGGGGCCGCGCCGGTGCCCGTGCCGCCGCCCATGCCGGCGGCCACAAAGACCATATCCGCACCGCGCACCACTTCGTACAGTTCCTCGGCGGACTCCTCGGCGGCCTTCTGGCCCTTTTCCGGGTCGCCGCCGGCGCCCAGGCCGCGCGTCAGCTTATCGCCGATGCGCACGCGCTTGGGGGCATTGCTCAACAGCAGGGCCTGGGCATCGGTGTTGACGGCGATGAACTCCACGCCGCTCATGCCTTCCTCGATCATGCGGTTGACGGCGTTGCTGCCGCCACCGCCCACACCGATGACTTTGATGCGGGCGAAGGACTCCGCCGGCGGCAACGTCGAAAAGGCCGGCGCAGCGAGCGGCGCTTCCTTGCGAGACGACTCTGACTTGGACGATGTTTGCATTGCGATCTCTCCTCTGATCCTGTTGTGGCGAGCGCCGGCTCCCGACGGCGCTCTGGTTTACAAATTCGGGCGGCAAGTTGCAGGCCGAACGGTGAAGATTCAAGCTGCTCACCTTCAACCGCTACGGCAGCAACCTCTTCAGAAAATCCACGCCGCGGCTAAGGTCAATGGTCTTGGTTGCCTTCTTTCTGTCCTTGCGGCTGGGCGGCGCATAAGACTCGCGCTGCGCCCAGTGCAACAGGCCGACGCTGGTGGAATAGGCCGGCCCGACCAGCTTATCGGCCAGGCCGAACAGATTCTGGGGCGCGGCCACCCGGCTCGGCAGGTTGAGCACACTGCTGGCCACCTTGCGGATGCCGGGCAGTTGGGCCGTGCCGCCCGTTAGCACGATGCCCGCCGGCAGGAGGCCGTCGTAGCCGGTGCGCTTGATCTCCTGCAAGATCAGCCCGAAGATCTCCTCGATGCGGGCCTCGATGATCATCGCCAGGTCGTGCTTGGACACTTGCAGCGGCTGATCCTCGCCGAACGGCGTCACCGTGAAGGACTCGCCCAGGCTGACCTCCGGCGCGTGCGCGCTGCCGTGCTCGATCTTGATCTTCTCGGCCACGTCGGCGGGCAGGCGCAGGCCGTGGGCGATGTCGCTGGTCAGGTGATTGCCGCCTACCGCCAGCACGCTGGTATGCCAGACGTTGCCGTCAATGTAGATGGCGATGTCGGTGGTGCCGCCGCCCACATCCACCACAACGACGCCCATTTCTTTCTCGGTGTCGGTCAGCACCACCTCCGCCGAGGCCAGCGGGTTGAGCACGTAAGCTTCAACCGCCACGCCCGCCGCCTCCACGCATTTGGTCAGGTTCTGCACCGAGGCGGTGGCGGCAGTAATGATGTGGGCTTCGACCTCCAGCCGGAAGCCGTGCATGCCGAGCGGCTGGCGGATGCCTTCCTGCCCGTCCACGATGAAGCCGCGCGGGATGACGTGCAGCACCTCGCGCCCATGCGGGATGGCGATGGCCTGGGCATTGTCTAGGGCGCGGTCAATGTCATCCTGCGCGATGCCATAGTTGCCGCCGCCGATGCCCACCACGCCGCGGCTGTTGACCGACGAGACGTGCGCGCCGGCCAGGCTGACGAAGGCCGCGCCGATCTCGTATCCGGCGCTGCGCTGCGCCTTGTCCACGGAGGCGGCGATCGAGCGGCTGGCCTGCTCTACGTCCACCACCACGCCCTTGCGCATGCCCTGGCTCGGCTCCAGGCCGACGCCGAGGATACGAAAGCCGTGCTCCTCCGCATCCGCGATGAGGGTGCAGACCTTTGTCGTGCCGACGTCTATGCCAACCAGCAGGGGAGTGTCAGCCATTACGTTTCCAAACACACAAAAGCAGTTGGGCTGCTTTCGGCTCCTTACTTTCGATAATACGGCGCGTCCAGGTCTTCGACGCTGATCTTCGCCGGGTACTCGCCCCGTTGCATCAACTGTTCCACAAGGGCCTCGTAAACGGCGAGTTTCTTTTCCATGTCGGCGCCGACGCCAAAATAGCCGCGCCAGCCGCGACCATCCTGATAACTCAGGCCGCGGACCGGGTCGTAGTATAGTTTTTCTATGTTTTGACGCAACTGCTTGAGCAGCAGCGCGCCCAGCACAGCCTCGGGCGGCAGCGCGTCCAGCGCCTCGACGCTTTCACTCTCGATCGGAAGCATGCCGGGCAAATCGCCGCGCGAGAGGAACTTCTGGCCGGCTGCGTCCACCCACCACTTCTTCGCGCCTTCGATCAAGGTAACCTTCGGCACGCGCTCCACCACCACAAGCTCGACCTTCGCCGGGTAGGTCACCGTGATGGTTGCCGAGGCGATGCCGGGCACGGCCGAAACTTTTTCGACGACTTCGCCGGGGTTGACCCAGAACACGTGCTGGCCGGCCAGGCCGGAGGCGGCGTAGATTTCGTCCTGCGGCACCAGCGAGGCGCCGCCCAGGTTGAGTTCGGTCACGTAATAGCTGCGCTCAGTGAGGGTGTAGAGCAGCAGCGCGCTCAGCAACGTGAGCAGCGCCAGGCTGTACATTCGCCACGTGCCGGCGATGCGGCTCAACGCCTCGCCCACGTCCAGGTCGGGCAAAGTGATGGTCTGATCACCGCCCAGGGCGATCTCCCAGCGACGCTTGCGGCCAAAGGCGCGCCCACCGCCCGCGGCGCGGCGCGGCCGGCTGACCAGCGGGCGCACGACGGTGGTGGCCTGTTGGGCGACGGATTGAAAGCGCGCCCGGCTCTCTTGTTGGCGGCGGCGGCGCACGATCTCGGCGCGGGTGGGTTTGTCGGATGTGGTCATAGCGCCTCGCGCAGAGTGGAGATCAGAGATTGGAGATCACTTTCAATCCCCATTCTCTAATCTCTGCCTCCTTCAATCTTTCAACTTCTGCGTTCGATCCTTCTCCGCCTGCCGCTCCAGGGCGAGCGTGATCAGGCGGTCAATCAACTCCGGGTAGCTGATCCCCGAAGCCTCCCATAACTTGGGATACATGCTGATTTGGGTGAAGCCGGGGATGGTGTTGATCTCGTTCAGGTACAGCGCGCCGCTATCGCGGTCGAGCAGGTAATCCACACGCGCCAGGCCGGCGGCGTCAATGGCTTTGAAGGCGCGCACGGCGTAATCCCGCGCGGCGGCGGCGGTCTGCGCCGGGAGGCGCGCCGGGATGATCAGCTGCGAGGCGTTATCCAGGTACTTGGCTTCGTAGCTGTAGAACTCGCGGCTCGGCACGATCTCACCGGGCACGGACGCCACCGGATCATCGTTGCCGAGCACGCTGACTTCGATCTCGCGGGCGTTGATGCCGCGCTCGATGAGGACGCGCCGGTCGTAGCGGGCAGCCTCGCGCAGCGCCTCCAGCAACTCGGCGCGAGTGTGCGCCTTGACCACGCCGACCGAGGAGCCGAGATTGGCCGGCTTGGTGAACATCGGGTAGGGGAACTCGGCCTCGGCGCGGCTCGCCACCGCCTCGACATCCTGTTCGATCTCGGCCCGGGTCGTCAGCAGCCAATCCACCACCGGGATGCCTTCAGCGCGCAGCAGTTGCTTGCAGACGGCTTTGTCCATCGCCAGCGCGGAGCCGAGCACGCCGGAGCCGACGTAGGGCAGGTCGGCCAGTTCGAGCAGGCCCTGCACCGTGCCGTCCTCGCCGTACGGGCCGTGCAACAGTGGGAAGACAACATCCAGCTCCGCGATTGACGAGAGCTGCACGGCGCGTCCGCCGGCCTGCGGGTTCAGGGCCAGCAGCTCGCGCTTGCCCGGCTCGCCCAGCAGAGCGGCTTCGGTGGCGGCGCCGGTCTCGCCGGAGCTCAACGCCGCCAGCGGGTCCGCGCCTGCGATCCACTTCCCGTTCTTCGTAATCCCAATCAAGGTCACGTCGTATTTTTCTGCGTCAATGGCCTTCAGCACCGACCGCGCCGACATGAGCGAGATCTCGTGCTCCGCCGAGCGGCCGCCGAAGATGAGGCCCAAGCGAATCTTTCGTGCCGTCATGAGCGGAAAGGGGCAAAGGGGTGACGGTTATCCCGTTATCCAGTCACCCACTCAGCACTGCCCTCCCCACTCCCCGACCAGCTCCACTTCCAATTCCAGGTCTACGCCGAACTGCGCCTTGACGGCGTCGTGAGCGCGGTGGATGAGAGCAAACACATCGGCCGCGCGACCTTCGCCCAAGTTGATGAAGAAGTTGGCGTGGAGGGTCGAAATCTCCACCTGGCCGAAGCGCGCGCCCTTGAGGCCGGCGGCCTCGATGAGGCGGCCCGCGTAATCACCCGGCGGGTTTTTGAACATAGATCCCAGGCTCGCGCCGGGCGGCTGAGTGCGCTTGCGGTGCGCCACAAATTCCTCGATCGTGGCTTGAATGGCGGCTGCGTCGCCGGGCGTCTGCTCGAACTCGGCAGACAGAATGACGTGGCCGCCTTTCTGGCGTTTGAGCGCGCTGCTGCGATAGGCGAACGCAAGTTCCTGCGGCGTCCAACGTTTCACCGTCCCGTCGGGATGCAAGATTTCGGCCATGCGCAGGTTGCCGGCGACATCGCCGCCATGCGCGCCGGCGTTGCCATATACAGCGCCGCCGACGGTCCCGGGGACGGTGGCGGCCCACTCCAGCCCACTCAGCCCACGGGCCGCGCACTGCCGCGCCAGCAGGCCCAGGTTTACGCCGGACTCGGCCCAGACGGTCGGCGGCTTGTCACGCTCACGGAACTCCACACGCCGCGCCCGGTTGACGATCACCAGGCCGCGCACGCCGGCATCACTGACCAGGATGTTGGCGCCGCCGCCGAGGATGAACGGGCGCAGGCCCACCTGCCGCGCCGCCCGCACCTGCTCGGCCAGCTCCTCGGCGCTTTCGGCAAAGACCAGGAACTCGGCCGGCCCGCCGAGACGTGCGGCGGTGTACTTCGCCAGCGGCTCGTTTTCTTTGAGGCGCGCGCCCAGAGCGTCGCGCAGTTTGTTTCGTTCAGTCATAAACACCATCGAGTAAGGAGAACGTAAGGCCATGGCTACCTCGTTACGGAGCAGGCCGTCCGCAGCCGGGCGGCGGGCGGCCCGTTCCGCTTACTGAGACAAGCGACGCAACACTTCCTCGCCCACCCAGTCACCGTCGCCGGCGCCGAGGGTAAGCAGCACATCGCCCGATTTCAGCTCCACCGTCAGCGCGTCGGCGGCTTCGGCCAGGGACGGCAGATAGCGGGCATCCGGGTGCGGTGGGTTCACCGTCTGCATCCGCCTGACGAGATCGCGCGCGCTCAACGTCGGGTCGGGCGTTTCGCGCGAGCGGAAGATGTCTGTCACGATGACGTGGTCGGCGTCGGCGAATGCGGCGGCGAAATCCGCCAGCAGGGTGCGCGTGCGCGAGTAGGTGTGCGGCTGGAACATCACCCACAGCTGTCGCCCGGCGAAGCGTCGGCGCGCGGCGGCCAGCGTGGCGCGAATCTCCGTCGGGTGGTGGGCGTAATCGTCAATCACCGTCACCCCGCGCGCCTCGCCCTTGACTTCGAAGCGGCGGCCCGCGCCGCGAAACTCGGCCAGTGCGTTACGAGCGACGTTGAAGTCCACGCCGAGATGGTCGGCGACGGCCAGCGCCGCCAGCGAGTTCAACACGTTATGCTCACCGGGCAAGCGATTGCGAACCAGGCCGAGCATCTGGCCGCGCTTGACGCACAAAAAGTCGTAGCCGCCGGCATTGTTGGGCTGGAGCGCCTCGGCGCGAAAGTCATCGTCCTTGCGCCAGCCGTAGAGCACCGTCGGGCGTTGTTCCCGGCGGCGCTCTTCCGCCAGCTGGCGTGCAAAGGCATCGCGGGCGCAGGCCACCAGCAGGCCGTTGGACGGCAACAGGGCCACAAACTGGCGGAACGCTTCTTGCATCTCACCCAGCGTCGGATAGCAATCGGGATGATCGTGCTCCACGTTGGTCACCACCGCAATCACCGGCTTGAGGCCAAGGAACATCCGGTCGTACTCGTCGGCCTCGATGACGAACGGCGCGCCCTGTCCGGCCCGCGCATTGGTGTCGTAGTCGGTCAGCCGCCCGCCGACGATGAAGGTCGGGTCGAGGCCGGCGCGGTCGAGCAGGAAGGCGATCAGCCCGGTGGTGGTGGTCTTGCCGTGTGTGCCGGCGACGGCGATGCCGGTGCGGCCTTCCATGAGCCGGCCAATGAAGTCGGCGCGTTTGAGCACGGGCAAGCCGCGCTCGCGGGCCGCCCGCACTTCCACCTCGCCGGGCGAGCCGGGCGTGATGGCGGACGAGATCACCACCAACTCCGCGCCGTTGACATGTTGCGCCGCATGGCCGATGTGCACAACGGCGCCGTGCTCCGCCAGCTGCTGGGTGAAAGCCGAAGGCTGTGCGTCCGAGCCGGAAACCACCCAGCCGGACTCGAGCACAACCCGGGCGATGGCGCTCAACCCCGCGCCGCCGATGCCGACGAAATGAACGCGCTTCACGTTACTCCACGGGCCGCGGTCCGCCGCCGCGGCTCACAAGAACACCACAATCACGAAGACAAAAGCAATGCCGATGGCAAACAGGATATAGGGCGGCTCGCCGATGACCTTGGGCGGCAGGAAATCAATAAAGGTCTCCACGACATTGGGCGGCGGCGGCGAAACCAGATCCGGCCATGGGTAAGCGGCTATGTGCAGGTAATACCAGATCGAGCCGAAGATCAGGTAGCCGTTGAACATGCCCAGGATGAAACCGAGCAGCCAGTCCTGCAGCTTATCGCGCGTGAACTTGGGCGCGAAGGCCGGCAGGTTGGGCGATTGATAACCGAAGAACGTGAGCATCAGAATGAAGCCGGCGCGAATGAAAAACTGGGTCTGGCTGCCCTGCGTGTTGAGGATGTCCGTCAGGCCGGGGATGTAAGTTTGCAGGATGTAGAGCAGGAACAGCGCCAGCACCATACTGAACAGCACCAGCATCTCCTTGGCCCAGCCGCGAAAGCCGCCCAGGATGCCAAACAGGATCACCAGCATGCCGAAGACGGCGGTCAGGGGCATCATGCGTCACGACCTTTCAGCCTCACGGCAGAAGGCAGACAGCCGAAAGCAGTCATCATCCGCCCGATCTCGCGACTGCGGCCAATTCCTGCGCGATGCGGCGCGCGGCCTCTGGCGCGGCCAGGGCGCGCGCTGCAGCCTGCATGGCGCTCAACCGCGCCTCGTCGTTCAGCAGCGCCCGCACCGTCGGCGCCAGCTGCGCGCTCAAGGCCTCGTCGTTCACTCGTACCGCCGCGCCGCGCGCGACCAGATAATCCGCGTTCACCTTCTGGTAGCGCCAGGCATGTGGGTACGGGATCAGCACCGCCGGCAGCCCAAAGAGCGGGTATTCGCCCAGCGCCGAAGCGCCCGCCCGCGAGACCACGATATCGGCCGCCGCCAGCGCCAGGCCCATTTCGTGCAGGAAGGGGAGGGGGTGATAACGCGCCCGCGCTTCGGCCGTCAGGTTGGCGCGGGTTGCCTCGGCCTCGGCCCAGTCCAGTTTCCCGCTCAAATGAATCACCTGATACTCCTGCAACCACTCGGCCAGCGCCGCGAACGTCGCGCGATTCAGGCTGCGCGCGCCGCGGCTGCCGCCCGTCACCAGAATCGTCTTCCGCGCCGCGTCCAGGCCGAAGTACGCGATGGCCTGCGCGCGGGTGGCGGTGAACGCCTCAGCCTCGACCGTCAGCTCGGGCCGCACCGGATAGCCCGTGACCACCGTCATGCCTGCCGGGAAAAACCGGCGCGCAGGCTCGGCGGTCACACACACCCGCGCTGCCAACCTGCTGACGGCTTTCAGCGCCAAGCCCGGCTCCAGGTCGGGCAGATAACCCACGATCGGAACCCGCTGGAGCCAGCAGGCTAGCGCTGCCGGCGCCGCGAGAAAACCACCGGTGATCAGCAACACCGCAGGCCGGAATTCGCGCACGATATCGAAACTCTCAAAGAACCCGCGCGCCAGGCTGAGCATGTTGCCCGGCAGTCGCCGCCAGCCCACACCGTGCACACCCGCCGCATGAATGGCCCGGAACGGCAGACCAGCGCGCGGCACCAGATCGGCTTCCAGACCGGTGCGGCTGCCCAGCCACAAGATTTCTGATTGCTCAATTCGCAATCCCAAATCAGAAATCAAAAATACCTTAGCGACGGCCAGGGCGGGATACACGCCGCCGCCCGTCCCGCCGGCTGAAATCAAAAGCCGCATTCGCCTGCGTTCCACGCGCCATGTTGAGCGCGCCGATGAACCGGCTCTTGCGCGGGGGCGGCTCGGCCTCCGCCCGGCGCGAGATGCTCAGCAGCACGCCCGTCGCAATCAGCATCATCACCAGGTTCGAGCCGCCGTAGCTGATGAATGGCAGCGCGTTGCCGGCGAACGGCAGCGCACCGACCATCACGGCAACGTTGACCAGCGCCTCGAAGGCTATCCAGCAGACGATGCCGGCCGCCAGCAGCGCCCCCAGCGCGTCGCGCGACTGGGCCGCGATGTGGAAGCCGCGCCAGGCCAGCATCACGAACAGCGCCACCACGATCAAACAACCGAACAAGCCTAGCTCTTCGCCGATGATGGCAAAGATGGAGTCGGTGTGCGAAGTGGGCAGGAAGCCGAACTTCTGATGGCTAGCGCCCAGGCCGCGCCCGAACAGGCCGCCGTTGACGAAGGCGCTGGCCGCCATCTGCACGTGCCAGGAGGCCTGCGTCAAATCCTGCAGGCCGGTCAGGTAATCGGCCAGGCGCTGCCGGCCGGTAACGGCGATGCTGATAGGCAACTGGAACAACACCCAGACCGTGCCGGTGCCAAGCATCGTGACCAGGCCCATTTGCAACAGGTCGGCGCCGGCGATAAAGAACATGAGCGTGGCGATGACGACGATGGTCACCGCCGCCGACAGGTCAGGTTGAAGCAGGATGAGGCCGGCCAGGATACCGACGATGATGCCGAACGGCACCAGGCCGTAGCCCATCGCGCGAATCCGTTCACCCTTGGAAGACAACCAGACGGCCAGGTAGATGATGGTGGCGAATTTGGCCAACTCTGAAGGTTGCACCGATCCGCCGAAGAACGAGCGCTGCGCATTGAAGCGCGATGCGCCCAGCACCAGCACCAGTAGCAACGCCAGGATGGCGCCCAGCATGAGCGGCACAGCCAGGCGCTGCCACAGGCGATAAGGGAGCCGGGCGACGATGAACATCAGGGCCAGGCCGATCGCCGCCCATTGCAACTGGCGCAGGAAGAGCGCCGCCGGGTTGCCGTAGTCCACGTACGCCCAGTCGAAGGTGGTCGAGTAGACCATCATCAGCCCGAACAGCAACAACGCGCCAACCGTCACTAACAACGGCATATCGAACGGCAGGCTCAGCGCCTTCCGGCCTGTTTTGGCTTGAGTTGTTTCTGCAACTGCCATCTCCCTCTCCACTCGTCAATCTCCAGTCATCCGCCTTGGATGAGAGATGACGGATAACTACAACGCCTTCACCCACTCCCGGAACCGCTCGCCGCGTTCGGCAAAATCCTTGAACTCGTCGAAGCTCGTGCAGCCGGGCGAGAGCAGCACCACATCGCCGGGTTGAGCATGGCTGGCCGCGAGGCCGACTGCTTCCTGCAGCGAGCGGGTCAGCGTGCGTTGTGCGGCGGGCACCTCGGCGGCGGCCAGGGCGCGGTCAATCAGCGGGCCGGCCTCGCCGAACAAAATGCTGTGTCTGACACGCGACCTCACCAGCCGGGCCAGCTCGTCCCAGGGCAGTTTCTTATCGCGCCCGCCCAGCAGCAGCACCGTCGGCTCATCGAAGGCGGTGAGCGCCGCGATCACCCGCTCCGGCGCGGACGCGATCGAGTCGTTGTACCAGCGCACGCCGTTGTGCTCGCGCACCAGCTCCAGCCGGTGTTCGACGCCCGTGAAGTTGTTAATCGCGGCGCGCATCCCGTCCGGGATCGCGCCTGCTGCGACTCCGCGCAGCGTGAGTGCCGCGCCGCCGATCGCAATCGCTGCCAGCACGTTGAGCACATTGTGCCGCCCGCGCAGCCGGATATCGCCGAGTGTGCAAATATCGTGCTCGGCGCCGGCCCAGCGCCAGATCAGCGTCTCGCCGCGCAGGTACGCGCCCTCTGCCTCTCTTCCCCAGGAGGCGAGTTGACCGGCACCGCTGAACCAGACCAGCCGCCCGCGCGCCAGCTGCGCCAGATTGCGCGTGTTCTCGTTGTCCCAGCCGAGCACCGCTACGCCGTCGTCCGGCTGGTAGCGCAGGCTATTGCTCTTCGCGGCGCTATAGGCCGCCATCGTCCCATGCCGATCCAAATGATTCGGCGTGAGGTTGAGCACCGCCGCCACACGCGTGCTGCGCGTCATGATCTCCAGCTGAAAGCTCGATAACTCCATCACAACCAGGTCCGCCGGCGTCATCCGCGCCACGTCCGCAATGAGCGGGTGGCCGATGTTGCCGCCAAGCCAGACGGCCGGCATCCGAACGTCAGACGGCGCTGAGAGGCGCGACGCTTCTATCCCCCGGCACATCTGCCAGACCAGCGTCGTCGTGGTGGTCTTGCCGGCGCTGCCCGTAATGCCGACGGTGTGCGGCGTCGGGCAGACTTCCAGAAAGATTTGCGAGTCGTTGCTCAGCGGGATGCCGCGGGCGCGCGCCTGCTGCGCCAGCGGTAGTGCAGCGTCCACGCCGCCCGAGAGACAGAGCAGGTCGCAATCCGTCAGCAGGCTCTCCGGGTGACCGCCCAGCACATATTCGATTGTTAAGTCCGCCAGCGCGCTCAACGGCGCGGCAAGTTTCTCGGCGGGCTGCACGTCGCTCACCGTGACACGCGCGCCCTGCTCCGCCAGGTAACGGGCCAGCGCCACGCCCTGCCGGGCCAGGCCCAGGATTACGATCCGCTGATCTCGGTACTTCATCCGAACGCAGACGGCGGACACATTCTGCGGTCTACCGTCCCTACAACAACGCCAGCGCCACGCCGACCATGGCCGCCAGCAGCGCGATCAGCCAGAAACGTTGCACCACCTGCGTCTCGCTCCAGCCGATCAGCTCAAAATGATGATGCAAGGGCGCCATCTTGAACAATCGCTTACCCTCGCCGCTGAGCCGCCGCGTGAGCTTGAAGTAGCCCACCTGCAGCATGACGCTGAGAGTCACGCTCACCGGGATGATGGCGACGATGGGCAGCAGCACCCACTGGCCGGTCATCAGCGCCACCACGCCCAGGGTTGCGCCCAGCGAGTAGGAGGCCGAGCCGCCCATGAAGAGCTGCGCCGGGTGAGCGTTGTACCAAAGAAAGGCAAACAGCGCGCCGATGAGCGTGAAGCAAAAACGCACCAGGTACACCTGGCCCTGTAAGTACGCAATGACGCCGTAAGCCACGAACGCCGTGGCCACGATCAACCCGGCCAGCCCGTCGAGGCCATCGGTCAGGTTCACGGCATTCGACATTCCCACGATCACGAAAGTCGCGATCGGGACGTAGACCCAGGCGTCCAGTTCCCAGAACGGCGTGCCCGGCAGCGCGACCTGATTGATGCCCAGCACGTAGTAGAGGCCCAGCGCTGCCGCCAGCGCAATCACGCTCTGCCACAAAAAGATCTGCTGGCCGCGCAACCCCTCGCCGCGCCGCACGCCCTTGATGCCGAGCCAATCGTCCAGGGCGCCCAGCGCGGTGAAAAACACGAGCACGCCCAGCGGCAACAGGATCGAGCGCCCGACCAGGTTGCCATTGATCAGGTTCACGGCGTTGATGAAGGCTATCACCGCCAGCTCCGGCAGGATGATGAGCAGGCCGCCCATCGTCGGCGTGCCCGTCTTGTTCTGGTGGCCCTGCGGCCCATCCAAGCGGATCTTCTTACCGATGCCGAAGCGCTTGAGCAGGGCGATGAGCGGCTCGCCCCAGATCACGGTCAGCAAAAACGTCACGCCGCCAGCGGCCAGCGCGAAGGCCACGTCGCGCAATTCCATTACAGGCCTTCTCCCAGAGCGCGCGCCAGGCGGTCCAGGCGCAGGCTGCGCGAGCCTTTCACCAGCACCACGTCACCGTCGCCGATGAGGGCTTTCAGATACGGCAGGGCCTCGTCGCCGGCGGCGAACTGCGTAATGGCGGAGGCCGGCAGGCCAGCCAGGCGCGCTTCCTGCGCGATCAGCCGGGCGCGCGGCCCGACGGTCACCAGCACGTCCACCACATCGCGCGCGCGCTGGCCCACCATGCGATGGCCGGTCTCCTCGAAGGAACCAAGCTCGAGCATATCGCCCAGCACCGCGATCTTGCGCCGGCCCTCGATCTCGCGCAGCAGGTTGAGCGCCGCGATGGTGGATTCGGGCGAGGCGTTGTAGGTGTCGTCAATCAGCAGGCTGCCGCCCGGCCCGCGCACCGCCGCCAGCCGCAACTGCACCGCGCCGATGGATTGCAGGCCTTCGACGATCTCCTGCCAGCTCAGCCCCTCCACCAGGCCAACGGCTGCCGCGCGCAGCGCCGTGTGCACCGAGTGCTGACCGAGCAGCGGCACGCGCACGCGCAGCGCCTCGCCGCGATAGTGAAAGCGGAAGTAGCAGCCCGCCAGCCCGCGCGACTCGATCTCGTCAGCCCACAGGTCGGCGGTCGGGTCGAGGCCATAGGTAAAGATGCGCGCCGAGGTGCGCATCCGCATCGTCATCACTCGCGGGTCGTCCCGGTTGAGGATGGCCGTCCCGTCGGGCGGCAAGGCCTCCACCAGTTCACCTTTGCCCTGGATGATGTTCTCGAGGCTGCCGGCCCGCTCCAGGTGCACGGCGTAGACGTTGTTGACCACACCGACCTGTGGCCTGGCCCATTGGCATAACTGGGCGATCTCGCCGATCTTGTAGAAGCCCATCTCCAGCACCGCCGCCTCGTGCTGCTCGGTGAGCTGCAGCAGCATCAGCGGCAGGCCGATCTCGTTGTTCAGGTTGCCCTCGGTTTTTAAGGTGCGGAACCGTGTGCTAAGCACGGCGGCGATCAGCTCTTTGCTGGTCGTTTTGCCCACGCTGCCCGTGATGCCGATCACGCGCAGGTTCAATTGTCGGCGCCAGAACGCGCCCAGCGTTTGCAGCGCAGCCAGTGTGTTCTCCACGTACAGGCAGACCGGCAAACTGATCCGGGCAACCTGCTCGTAAGTCAGCGGCTGGCGCAGATCGAGCGTGAAACAATCCAGAGCCAGTTCGCGCTGGACGAGCGCCGCGATCGCACCACGCGCAAACGCCTGCGCCACGAAATCATGTCCATCCACCCGCTCGCCCGGCAGCGCCACGAACAAAGAGCCGGGGATCGTCCGTCGCGAGTCAATCGCGGCTTCGGTGATGACCTGCAGCCCGCTGGCGGACCGGTAACCGGTCAGGGCTTCGATCACGTGGCCGAGCGTCAGCATGATTGCGGATTGCGGATTGCAAACTTCTGGTTGCGGATTTGCAACTGGCTAGCCCAGCCAACCCAAAATTCACAATCCACAATCAGAAATCCTCAGTTGCCGACCGAGCCGCGCACCCGATCCGGCGGGATTTTCAGCAACACCACCAGCCGCTGGGCCAGAGTAGAAAAGACCGGCGCCGCCGTCTCCGAGCCCCAGATGCTGGCGGTCGGCTTGTCGAGCTTGACCAGCACGATGAACTGCGGATCGTCCACCGGCCCCCAGCCGATGAAGGAGGCGATGGTCTTCGTCCGGTCATAGCCGCCGGGGATCGGGATCTGCGCCGTGCCGGTTTTGCCCGCAATGCGGTAACCCGGCACTTTGACGCTCTTCGCTTCGCCCTCCAGCGATTTGGCCAGCATTTCCGTCAGGGTGCGTGCCGTCTCCGGGCGGATGGGCCGGCCCAGCACCTGCGGCTGCGTGGCATGGGTGCGACCATTGTTCTCCACGCGCCGCAGCACATGCGGCTGCATGATGACGCCGTCGTTGGCCAGGGCCGAGACCGCTGCGACCAGTTGCATCGGCGTGACGGCTACGCCCTGCCCGAACGAGTTCGTGCCCAGATCGGACTCGAACCAGTCCGGGTCGCCCGGCTGCTTGAGGCGGCCCGGCGCCTCAGCGGCCAGGTCAACGTTAGTGCGATGGCCGATGCCGAAGGCCGCCAGATAGTTGTAGAAGGTCTGCGGCCCCATCTGAGTGGAGAGCGTCGCCATGCAAACGTTGAGCGAGTGCCGCAGACAGCCGACCATGTCGGTCGCGCCCCAGGCGCCGCCATCCCAGTTGCGGATGGGCGCCGCGCCAACTTCGATGAAGCCGGTATCCACGAAGGGCGTATCCGGCTTCACCAGGCCGCTGTCCAGCGCGGCAGCCATCGTCAGCACCTTGAAGGTCGAGCCGGGTTCGAATTGCGCGCTCACCGCCGGGTTCATCGGGTCGGCGGGCGGGTTGGTGGCGTAGTGGTTTGGGTCGTAGGTGGGGAAGGAGGCCATCGCCAGGATTTCGCCCGTGCGCGGGTTGGCCACGATGATCGAGCCGCCCTCCGCGCCGTACTGCTGCACGGAACTGGCCAGGATGCCTTCGACCAGGAATTGAACGTCGCGGTCAATGGTCAGGTACAGGTCTGCGCCCTGATCCACCACCGGGCCGGGCGCCGTTTCGAACGGCACCAACTGCTGAATGCCCTGCACGGAACGTCCGGCGAGCAACTCATTGTAGAAGCCTTCCACGCCGAAGTAACCGACCTGTCGGCCCTGCGTGTTGTAGCCGACGAAGCCCAGCACCTGGGCGGCCAGGCTTACGCCCGGATACACGCGCTTGGCGAGCGGCGTCACGGTGATGCCACTGATCGCGCCCTCCTTCAACAGCTCCCGGATCTGGTCGCCGATGCGAGCTTCGACAGGGCGTGCAATCAAAACGTAGCTCTTATCACTGTTGAGGGCTGCTTCCAGATCGCCCACCGACTTGTCGAGCAAGGTGGACAGCGCTGCCGCGGTTTCCTTGACATTCCAGACCGCGTTGGGCGCGGCACTGATCTCGTACTGCACATTGTTGGCGACCAACAGCTCGCCGTCGCGGTCGAAGATGCGGCCGCGGTGCGGGGAGAATTCCCTGGGCTGCTCGCTGACGGTGCTCGACAACCGGCGGAAATACTCGACGGAGGCCCCGCTGAACTCGAGGCGCAGGAGCTGAAAAACAACCAGCCCGGCGCACAGCGCCAGGCCGAGCAGGATCAATCGCAGCCGAATGAAGACCGTCTCGAACATGCTTTAGCCCCCACCGAACCATGCGCCTAGAGTGCGTTGCCACCAGTCCGCGTCGGGGCCGGTCTGGGCGATGGGCGCAGACTCGGGCATCACCTCCAGCGCCTCCACCGAGAGGGTCGGCTGGTGTGGGTAATGGGGCACGGCCACGTACTCCACCTGGGCCGGGCCGGCCGGCAAGAAGCCGAGTTCGAGCGCGCGGGCGGCCATCCGGTTCATGGTGCGCAGCTCGGCCAGTTGCGCGCGCAGGCGATCATTCTCGATGAGCAGGTCCGCCTTGGCGGCCTCCAGCCGTTGCAGGTCGCGTCCGGCGTTGGCGGCGCGGGAGGCGACCGCCAGATACAGGCCGCCGACGACCAGCAGGATCATCAGGCCGACAGACAAAGCCGCCATGACCTGCGTCTGCTGGCGCCAGGGCGCCTGGCGAAAGGCCCGGAGAAGCGCGTCGGGGTGGTAAACGTTTTGCATCGGTGCTAACCGTTCCTGTCGTGCGTGTTTCCAAACGCACACGTCGGCGTTGAGCCGAATCGCTCGACTCATCTGGCTTGCAAGCTCTATGCCTTTCGTCAGAGCTTCTCTGCGACCCTCAACCGGGCGCTCCGTGCGCGCGGGTTGGCCGCGCCCTCTGCTTCATCTGGTTCCACCGGCCTGCGGGTAACCTCCCGCAAGTCCGGCACGTTATTTGCATCCGTCGCCGGACGCGCACGCGCCCGGATGAACTGCTTGATGATCCGATCTTCAAGCGAATGAAAGCTGATGACAGCCAGCCGCCCGCCGGGCTTGAGTAGACGGACTGCAACCGGCAGGGCGGCGCGCACGGCCTCCAGCTCATCGTTCACGGCGATGCGCAACGCTTGAAAGGTGCGCGTGGCCGGGTGAGTCTTTTCCCGCGGCTGGCTGCGGCGACCGCCGACCGCCCGCGCCACGACCTCGGCCAGTTCACGCGTGGTGCGGATGGGCCGCGCCGCGCCGATGGCCTGCGCAATCCGGCGGCTGCGGCGCTCCTCGCCATACTCATAAATCAGGTCGGCCAGCGCCTCCAACGGCCACTCGTTCACGATCTCGGCGGCAGTCAGTGCGGCGCCCGGATCGAAGCGCATGTCGAGCGGGCCGTCGTGGCGGAAGGCAAACCCGCGCGCCGGATCATCCAACTGAAGCGACGATAGGCCCAGATCGAGCAGCACACCGTCGGCAGTGCCTTCGGCGACGTACGCCGCCATCTCGACATAGGAGGCCTGCACGAGCCGGGCGCGCTCGCCGAAGCCGGCCAGCGCCGCTCGCGCAACCTCCAGCGCTGCGGGGTCACGGTCTAGCCCGAGCAGGCGGCCATTCGGGCTCGACCGTTCGAGGATGCCCGCCGCGTGCCCACCCGCGCCGACCGTGCCATCAATGTAGAAGCCGCCGGGCTTTGGCTGAAGTCCGGCCAAGACTTCGTTGTAAAGGACCGGTCTATGCGCCATCAAGTCGAAGGCGCTTCACTACCCAGGTTGAGCGCCGCAAAGCGCTTCGCGTTGAGCGCCGGGTCGTTGATCGTTTCAAGCTGGCTCTGCCAGCCGGCCCGGCTCCAGACCTCGATGAACTCACCCACGCCGACCAGAACACACTCGCCATCCAGGCCTGCATAATCACGCAGGAACTGGGGAACAAGGACACGGCCCTGCTTATCCGGCTCCGCCTCGCTCGCGCCGGAGAACTGCTGACGCAGCAGCGCACGATGGTCGGGGTCGGTGGGCGTGAGCGTGCGCATGCGAGCCGTCAGACGGGCAAACGCCTCCTGGGTGTAAATCAGCAGATGTTTTTCGAAGCCACGCGTGATGACCGCCCCTTCTGCAAGTCGTTCGCGGAATTTCGCGGGGATGGTCAGGCGACCCTTGTCATCAATGGCGTGGGTGAATTCACCCAGGAACATACGTTCGACTTCCGCTATAAATGCACAGACGCCGAGTCAATTCGGCGTCTGGTCCACTTTAACCCACTTTCCCCCACAATCCGCCAAAGTATAGCTGTTTACCCCACCAGAGGCAATAGGACTTTCTAAGTTTTAAGAAGGCCGGAAGTTGCTGAACAGGGAGGGAATGGATCAGTGCCCAAAGGTCATAGAGGATTGAACGCGAGACGAGGCCCGTCTCGAAGTGCAGCGATCAACAAAGAGCCGACTAGCAGTTTGTCGGAGAGCCTGTGAGAACAGGCTGTAGTACACTGTGGGCATGAGCCGAAAATTTAGAACCCCGGATTACGAGGCGACCCTCAAAGCGAGGGTGAGCCTGGATGAAGCGCTGCCGGCCAATCATCTGGCGCGGTTCGTGGTGGACATCGTCGCCCAGTTGGATTTGAGCCGGGTGTACGCCCGCTACGCCC
>JBBIQY010000023.1:0-43056 GCA_037442085.1 Anaerolineae bacterium | reverse complement strand
AGTCTGCGCCGCCGGTGAGCGGACAAACAAAACAGCCAGCTGTCCGGGCTGGCTGTTCAGCGGCAGAGCAGGGGTCTCACTAATAATCCTCGTCGTCCTCGTCGTCCTCGTCGTCCCAAAGGTCATCGTCCTCGTCGTACATATCTAGGGCTTCGTCGTCTTCCAGATCCTCCAGATCCTCTTCGGCCCAGTCTTCTTCTTCGTCTTCGGCCTCTTCATCTACCTCTTCATCCTCGATGGCTTCCAACCCCTCTTCGTCGCTTTCTTCTTCCTCGTCGGCGTCCAGTTCATCCGACTCTTCCTCGTCCAACCAGTCTTCTTCCTCCTCGTCTTCATCCTCCTCGTCTTCGAATTCTTCCTCGTCCAGGTCTTCGTCGTCCCAGTCTTCCTCCTCGTCATCGGCGCGGCGCAGCACGGTAAAGCCACGGCGCAACTCGGCCTCGACGACGACGAAGCTGCCGTTCTCCTCCGTTACGGTCAGCGTCCCTGCCGGGCGACGTCGCGCTAAACGCAACATGTAATGCCTCCAAATAGCCCCGCCGGCCTCCGATTTTGGCCAGCTCCGGCCTGATAATCGCAAGTAAGATAAACCGATTGGAAGGGCATTGTCAACAACGAACTTGGCTGGCAACGGTTGGGGAAAACGTCGGGTTGGGGATTGTGGGCCGATTAAAAGGCATCCAGCAACCACACCGGCAAAGTCGTGCCGGCGGGGACATGTGTCTCGCCAGCCGGAATGATCAGCAGTCCATCGGCCTTGACCAGTGACGTAATCAAGTTCGAGCCTTGCAGCCCGGTGCTGCGCGCCAGGTAGCGCTCGCCGCGCCGTTCGAGGGTGACTCGCAAATAGGTTTCGCGCCCATCTGAATGGGCCGGCTCTGCCAACTCGGCGAGCACGGTGAGGCGGTCGAGGGCCGTCTGACCGGCCAGTTTCAGCAGGGCAGGGCGCACGAAGACCTCAAAACCGACCAGCGCCGAAACCGGGTTGCCCGGCAGGCCGATGAAGGGGACGCCACCAAGTTTGCCGAACGCCAGCGGCTTGCCCGGACGCATGTTGACCTTCCAGAAATCCAACGTGCCGTCGGCTTTGAGGGCATTCTTGACCAAATCGTACGCGCCCACCGAAACGCCTGCTGAGGAGAGGATCAGGTTCACACCGTCCGCCGCCTGACGCAGCCGGGCACGCACTTCATCCAGCCGGTCGCGGGCCACGCCCAGCCGCAGCGCCTCGCCGCCGTATTGCTCGATGGCGGCCGCCAACGAAATACTGTTGATGTCGCGGATCTGGCCGGGGCGCGGCACTTCGTGGACGGCCACCAGTTCGTCGCCGGTGGAGAGCAGCGCCACGCGTGGCCGGCGGTAGACACGCACCTGCGCATGGCCGAGTGCGGCCAGAACGCCGAGGGCCGCCGGGCGCAGGAGCGTGCCGGGCGCGAGCACCTGTTGACCCACGCGCACATCCTGTCCGACAGGTCGAATGTTTGCGCCGGGGGCGGGCGCTTTGAGAATCCGAATTTGGGCCGGCAGCGCCGTCCGGTCCGCATGATGGGCGTGGTCCCGCCCCTCGTCCGTCTCCTCCACCGGCACCACAGCGTCTGCGCCCTGCGGGACCGGTGCACCGGTCATGATGCGCATGGCGGTCCCGGGCGGCAATTCGCCCGGCAGCGGCGCGCCCGCCGGGATATCGCCGCTGACGGGCAAGGTCACCGGCGCGTTGGGCGCGGCGTGGGCGGTCTCTGCCACGCGCACGGCATAGCCATCCATCGAGGAGTTGGCAAAGGGCGGCAGGTTTTCCTCGGCCCGGATGGCCTCGGCCAGCACGCGCCCGCGCGCGGCCTCCAGCGCAACGACCTCGGTGTCCAGCGGCTGAAAGTGTTCGAGGAGCCGTGCACGCGCCTCAGCGACGGTCAGCATGTTGATGGGGGGTGGTGCGGGGTCGGTAAGCTTCGATGACGTTGGGCAACTGCTCGACGCGCGAGAGCACGCGCGGCAGCATGGCGATGTCGGCGATGTCCATCGTCAGGTCAATGGTCGCCAGCGTGCCCTTGCTGAGCGAGCGGATGGACGACATGTTGATGCGCTCGTTGGTCATCACCGTGGCGATGTCCTGCATCAGGCCGGGCCGGTCGTAGGCGGTGATGCGGATGGAGACCGGATAGGTGTGCTCGGCGCGGCCCCACGAGACCTTGAGTTTGCGCTCCGGCTCGCGCGTGTTGAGGATGTTTGGGCAGTCCTGGCGGTGAATGGTGACGCCGCGCCCGCGCGTGATGTAGCCGATGATCGGGTCGCCGGGCACGGGGTTGCAACAGGTCGCCAGTCGGGTCAACATGCCCTGAGTGCCGAGCACGGTGATTTCGCCAGCGCCGGTCTCGCGGCGCGTTTCCACGCTGGTGGGCAGCGCCGGGCCTTCCTCTTTCTGCTCCTGCTCCAACACGATGGCGGCGATGTGCTTGCCCAGCACGTCGCCGGTGCCCAGCGCGTAGAGCAAATCCTCCGCTTTGGTGTAGCCCAGCTTGCGGCCCAGCACCTCCTGGCTGAACTCGGCCACGCCCAGCCGCTTCAACTCCTTCTCCAGCAGGGCGCGGCCCTGCGCCACCGTCTGCTCGCGCTGCTGGCGGCGGAAGTACAGCTTGATCTTCTGAATGGCGCTGGCCGACTTGACCAGGCCGAGGTCCGGGTTGAGCCAGTCACGCGACGGCCCGCCTGTCTTGGCGGTGAGGATCTCCACTTGGTCGCCGGTCTTCAGGCGGTAATCGAGCGCGACCAGCCGGCCGTTGACGCGTGCGCCGCGACAGCGGTGGCCCACCGAAGTGTGGACGTGGTAAGCAAAATCAATCGGCGTCGAGCCGGCAGGCAAGTCGAGGATGTCGCCGCGCGGCGTGAAGCAATAGACGCGCTCCTGGAAGACGTCACGCTTCATCACATCCACGAATTCCTGGGCGTCGGAGACCTCCTGTCGCCAATCCACCATGCGACGAATCCACTGGATTTGCTTCTCGTAGGACTCGTCACGGCGGGTGCCCTCCTTATAGCGCCAGTGGGCGGCGATGCCGTATTCGGCCTGCTCGTGCATCTCGGGCGTGCGGATCTGCACCTCCAGCGAACGCCCATCGCTGTACAAGACGCTGGTGTGCAGCGACTGATACAGGTTGTCCTTCGGGGTGGCGATATAGTCGTCGAACTCGCCGGGGATGGGCTTCCACAGGTTGTGGATCACGCCCAGCGCAAAGTAACAGGTGGGCTTGTCCTTGACGATGACGCGCACCGCGCGCCAGTCGTAGATCTCGTGAAAGCCCACGCCCTTGCGCTCCATCTTCTTGTAGATCGAGTAGATGTGCTTGGGCCGACCGCTGACCTCGCCCTCGATGTGATTCTCGGCCAGTGCCGCCTTGAGTTCCTCGACGATGCGGCGGATGGTGCGCTCGCGGTCGGCCTCGTGGTCGGCCAGCGCAGCGACGATCTCCCTGTACTTCTCCGGGTCGGTATAGCGGAACGACAGATCCTCCAGCTCGGACTTGAGCTTCCAGATGCCCAGCCGGTTAGCGAGCGGCGCGAAGATCTCCAGCGTCTCGCGCGCGATGCGTTGTTGTTTTTCCCGCGGCAAGTGGCTGAGCGTGCGCATGTTGTGCAGCCGGTCAGCCAGCTTGACGAGGACCACGCGGATGTCGTCGTTCATCGCCAGGAACGTCTTGCGCAGGCTCTCCACGTTCCGGTCAATTGGCAGGTTGCCTTCCTTCGAGACGCGCGGCAACTGCGCCAACTTGGTGACGCCGTCCACCAGGGTGGCCACGTCGTCCCCAAAGTCCCGACGGATCTCGGCGAGGGTCAAGGTCGTGTCCTCGACCGTATCATGCAGAAGGCCGGCCACGATGACGGGCACCGGCATGCGCAACTCGGCCAGGATTTGCGCCACCGCCAGGCAATGCGTGACGTAAGGCTCGCCCGAGACGCGCACCTGTCCGGCATGCGCTTTTTCAGCGACCTCATAGGCGCGCTCGATCAGGGCGCGGTCTTTGAGAGGCAGAGAGCGGGGCAGCGTTTCGAAAAGTTGTTGCAGATTCATCCTGCGAAAAGTATAATTTCGTCAACTCGGAAGAGCAAGGAAGCCGGTTGAGCAGGTGGCACAGACTGCTCGACCCTTCAAGCCGCAAGCGAACCCCAGCCAATTACATAGGCCATTTACCGCGGCGCGGCGGACGCTGGCCAGTGTCAAGCCGACGACCAAAGCGGCTGTGCGCCATGGCAAGGCTGGACGCTTCCCTGCAGGCCTAAGGGTGCCCAGGCTTTATCTGTTCTTTAATGGCGATCCTTATCTTTCTACAAACGGTTCCACGCCTCATACGCAAACGCATAGCTTCCCTTTTCCAGGAGAGAACTCTATGGATCCGATCGGAGAATTCCTGCGTAACCCGCTGATTGCGCTGTGCTTCTTGCTGCTGGGCGCTATCCTCGGCTGGATATTGGAGATGTTCCTTTTCGAGCCGTTCTTCGGCCAACGCGGCCGCCAGCGTGAAAACGAATGGCGCACCAAGTTCGCCCACGCCGACTCGACGCGCGGCCGTCTCGAAATTCAGCTGGGCGAGGCCAAGGCCGAGCTGGACGCGCTACGCGGGCAAGTGGCCGACAGCGACCAACGCCTTAACAGCCTGACGGCCGACCTGAAGGCCGCGCACGAAGCCCGCGCCAGCCTGGACGCCGACCTGGCAGGCCTGCGCGCTCAACTGGCCGACCGCGAGTCGCAGCTTGCGGCGCTCAACTCTGATCTGAGCGCCGGCGCCGAAGCGCGCGCCAAGCTGGAAGCCGAATTGGCCGACCTGCGCGCTCAATTGAGCGACCGTGAGCAAAAGATCGTCGCATTGACGGCTGACCTAAACGCCAGCGCCGACGCCCGCGCCAAACTGGACGCCGATCTCACCGAAAAGCTCGGCCTGCTGGCCGGCGCGACCGCGCTCACGGCCAGCCTGCGAGGGGATGTAGATATCCACCGCAGCCGGGCTGCTGCCGCGGAGGCCGAACTGGGTGAGTGGAAGTTGCGCGCCGACTCCGCCGAAGCCGCACTGGCTCAACTGCGCACCCAACTTGCCGAGCGGATCAACCTTCTCCATCACACCGAGGCCGAACTGGCTGCGCTGCGCGCCGATCTGCTGGCGAAGCAGCGACAGTCCGGGGCCTCCGACGTCGAACTGGGTGATTGGCGGCTGCGGGCCGAGGGTGCAGAGACCGAGCTTGCCAACCTGCGCGCCCAACTGGCTGAGAGCAGCGCTCGCTATACGACCGACCTTGAGAGCTGGCGGCTGCGGGCCGAGGGTGCTGAGACCGAGCTTGCCAATCTGCGCGCTCAACTGACCGCCGTTGCCAACCTGCAAAATGAGCTAACGGCGGTGCGGTCGGAGTTGAACGACCTGCGCGCTGACAACGGGCGGAAGGCTGAGCAGCTCATAAGCCTGGAGCGCGAACTGGCGCAAGTGCGCGCCGATTATGCGGCGTTGCAAGCGCACGGCGCGGGCGGCGCGCTTGCCGCCGGGGCCGCCGGCGTTGCCGCCGCCGGACTGGCCGTCTCCGGAGAGGCGAGCCGCGCCGAAAGAGCCGAGCGTGAGGCCGCCAACCTGCGCGCTCAACTGGCCGAGCGCGTCCACACCCTGCACCTCACCGAGGTCGAGCTGGCACGCTTGCGTGCTGAAGTGATCGAGGCGCGCAACGCCGCCGCTGAGATTGAGGAAGAACTGGCTGCCGTGATTGCTGCGCCGACCCGCGCTGCGCCCCAACTCAACGTGCTGGCGGCAGGCGCAGCCGAGCACGACGATTTGATCCTGATCAACGGCATCGGCCCGGTGTTCGAGAAGCGCCTGAAAGAGGCCGGCATCACGACCTTTGCTCAGTTGGCGGACACGCCCGATGAGCGCCTGATCGAGATTGTCAGGGCCAAGAAGTGGCAGGCAGTGGATGCGTCGTTCTGGCGGCGGCAGGCCCGCGACTTCGCCGAGCAGAAACGGGCCGGCCTCTGGTCGGTCGGCGTCGGCCAGGGCGACAACCTGATGGCCATCAACGGCATCGGCCCCATGTTCGCACAGCGACTGAAGAACGCCGGCATCACCACCTTTGCGCAGCTAGCCGAGACGCCCAGCGAACGCCTCCTCGAGATCGTTCGGGCCAAGAGCTGGCAGGTCGTTGATCCCGAATTCTGGCGGCGACAGGCCCGCGAATTCGCGGCCGGTCGGCTCGAGTAGCGGCGCGGCGTTGCGCCTCCACGCTGAGGGAAAAGGCTGATGACCACCACGGCAAAAGAAACCGATCGCCCGGACAACAACTTGCTGGGCCGGCTGATTGGCCTAATCATTCTGGTTGCGCTCTATCTGATTGTGTGTATGTGGCTGCGACCGGCGTTCACGCCGGCAGCAGCGATCCCGCCCACTGCCGCCCAACTCAACGCACCTGCCCTCGATCCCCTGGCCTCCGGCCTAACCGCCGGCCCGGTCACGCTGACCGGTACGGGCACGCCCGGCTCGCAAGTGCAGATCGTGCTGGACGGCCAGCCCCTCGGCCGGGTCACGGTCGGGCCGGATGGCCGCTGGACCTTCCCGCTGGAGCTGGCTGCCGGGGAACGGAACATCGTCGCCCAGGCGATCACGGACTCTGGATCGGTGGCAGCCTCATCCCAACCGCTGCGCGTCACCGTCGGCGCAGCGCCGGCTGCCATCACCGCGCCCACGCTCGATCCCGTTGCAGCAAATGCAGTTGCCGGCCCACTGACCCTCCGCGGTACGGGCGCGCCCGGCTCCACGGTGCAGATCGTGATTGATGGGCAAGTTGCCGGCGAAGCGACCGTCGGCGCGGACGGCAAATGGAGTTTCCCGACGACACTCGCTGCCGGCGATCATCGTCTCGTCGTGAACGCGCTGGATGCAGCCGGCCAGGTCGTGGCCACCGCTCCTGCGTTCAACTTCAAACTGGGCGAGGCGCTGGCTGCCCCGACGCTCAATCCGTTGCCTTCGGGCGCCGTTGCCGGCCCACTGACCCTCCGCGGTACGGGCGCGCCCGGCTCCACGGTGCAGATCGTGATTGATGGGCAAGTTGCCGGCGAAGCGACCGTCGGCGCGGACGGCAAATGGAGTTTCCCGACGACACTCGCTGCCGGCAGCTACCGGATCGAAGCCCGTGCGCTCGCCGCTGATGGTGCGGTCGCTGCGACCTCCGGGTCACTCACCATCACCCTGGGAGCACCCGCCGCCGCCCCAACGCTCGATGCGCCTGCCGGCCCGCTGTTCGTCGGGCCCCTCATCCTCACCGGCACAGGCTCACCCGGCTCGAAGGTGCAAATCGTCATCGGCGGGCAGCCTGCCGGCGAAGCGACGGTGGACGCGGATGGCAAGTGGTCGCTCGCCATCACGCTGCCGAACCCGGGCGTCGTCCCGGTCAGCGTCAACGCGTTGGACGCGAACGGGCAAGTGACGGCCTCCGGCCCGAGCACTGATCTGAATGTGGCGGTGCTAACGTTCGACCCGCTGGCGACCTCCTACCGCCCCGGCCCGGTCACGCTGACCGGCACCGGCGCGCCCGGCTCGCGCGTGCGCCTCGTCATTGACGGCCAACCTGCCGGCGAAGCGACCGTGGGCGCAGACGGCAAATGGACGTTCGCCGCGACCTTTGCGCGCGCCGGCAACTACACCGTCGCGGTGAGCGCCCTGGACGCCAACGGCCAGGTCGTGGCCACCTCCAACCCGGCGACCGCACGCGTGCAGGCCGCCGCAGCCGCGCCGGCGCCGAGCCTCATCTGTGATTACAGCGATCCGACCGTCTACGGCGAAGACCAGGGCACGACCTGGCTGGTGGACCGCTGCGACACCCTAAGCTACATCGCGCGGCAGACCGGCATCCCGCTGGACGCGCTGATCGCGGCCAACCCGCAAATTCGCAACCCCGACCTCATCCTGCCCGGTTGGCGGGTGAATCTGCCGGGGCGCTGAACGAGCGCCCTCTAAGCGGGCGATTCATCGCGCTGCGGCAACGGCGCACTTCACCTTCGACTTTTTTCGAAGCCCGGCTTCTTTGGAAGCCGGGCCTCTTTTTTGCGAAGGCCAGTACAGCGCGCTTCAGCGCGCCTTCGGCGGCTTTCGGAGCCTGTTGACACTCAGCCGCCCTTTCGGCTACAATCAGCCCGGTTTCATATTATGAAATCATAATTCACTATATGGCAGTACGCACAATCCCCTATCCCGGCGCTCAGGCAGTGGGCCGCGCCATCGCCGTGCTCAAAGCCTTCACCGATGCCCGGCCCCGATTGACGCTGGCGGACATCACCCGGGCGACGCGGTTGAACAAGGCCACCGCGTACCGGCTGGTGGCGGCGCTGGAGAAGGAAGGGTTGGTGGCCCGCGACTCCGGCGGCGAGGCCTACTCCCTGGGGCCGGAGGCGATTGCCCTGGGCGGCCGCGCCCTGCGCGCCAGCGACGTACGTGGGGCCAGCCGCGCCGAACTGGAAGCGCTGGCGCAGGCGACGCGCGAGACCGCCACGCTCGAGATCCTCGTCGGGCGCGACATCCTGATCGTGGACGAAGTCATCAGCCCTCAACTGGTGGGCAGCACGCCGTCCCTCGGCACGCGCTGGCCGGCGCACGCCACCTCCACCGGCAAAGCCATCCTCGCGCACCTGCCCATCTCTGAGCGGAACGCCTTTCTGCGCCGTGCGCTTTCCAGACACACCGCGCACACCCTGACCGCCGACCAGTTACGGCGCGCCCTCCCCTCTGTTGAAGCGGACGGCTACGCCACCGTCCGGGACGAATTGGAGATCGGCTACGCTGCGGTAGCCGCGCCGGTTTTCAACCATGAGGGCCGTCCGGTCGGCGCGTTGTGTGTGGGTGGCCCGGCAGTGCGCCTGACGCCCGAGCGCCTGGCCGAATTCGCGCCGCTGGTGAAGCAGGCGGCAGGACGGGTATCGCAGCGGCTTGGCTATTTACGATGAAAGCTTTTGAAGTCGCGCAACTGCTTGAGCAGCGTCGGGCTGGCGGCCAGCTTTATCTGGAGTTCCTGCGCGCGCCGGGCCTGAGCCTGGGCGTGTACAGCCTGAAGGCCGGCGCGACCGACCCGCAGCAGCCGCATGCCGAGGACGAGGTTTACTACGTCCTCAACGGGCGCGGGCAGATTCGGGTGGGCGACGAAGACCGCGCGGTGCAGCCCGGCTCGGTCATCTTCGTGGCGGCGCGCGTGCCGCACAAGTTTCACACGATTACCGAAGACCTGGACCTTCTCGTCTTCTTCGCGCCGGCAGAGACGGTAGAAAGTGAAAGGTAGAAAGTAGGCGCGTTATCAATCGCGCCACCACTTACTACTTTCTATTCATCTTTCTTCCTTACTTCTCCCATGACCCTCCTCGGCACTCCCTTCCACCCACGCACGGCTGCCCTCAATCAGACGCACAGTTGGCGGCGCTGGGCCGGCTATCTTGCGGCCGGCTCGTACGAGCTGTCGCACGAGCGCGAGTATTGGGCCATCCGCAACTCCGCCGCCCTGCTCGATGTATCGCCGCTGTACAAATATCACCTCAGCGGGCCGGATGCCGCGACGCTGCTCAATCGTGTTGTCACGCGCGACATCGGCAGGCTGGCCATCGGGCAAGTCTTTTATACCCCCTGGTGTGACGAGCACGGCAAAGTGCTGGACGACGGCACCGTATCGCGCCTGGACGATAACCTGTACCGTCTGACCTCCGCTGAGCCGTGCCTGCGCTGGCTGCACCTCAACGCCCTCGGCCTGCAGGTCACCATCGAAGATGTATCGGCCAGACTTGGTGCATTGGCCGTGCAAGGCCCCCAATCGCGGCTCGTCCTCGACTCACTCTCCAACCCTCCCATCTCCAATCTCAAATACTTTCGTCTCGCGCACACGCAGCTCGCCAGGATCCCCGTGACCGTCTCGCGCACCGGCTACACCGGCGATCTGGGCTACGAAATCTGGGTGGAGGCGGAACAGGCGCTGCCGCTGTGGGACGTGCTGCTGGAGGCCGGCGCGCCGTATGGCCTGACCCCGGCCGGCATCCTGGCGCTGGATGTAGCCCGGGTGGAGGCCGGCCTGATCCTGCTCGATGTGGACTACACCTCAGCGCACGTCGCCCGTATCGAGTCGCAGAAGTCATCGCCGTTTGAACTGAATCTGGGCTGGACGGTGAGCGTGAGCAAGACGCGCTTCAACGGGCGCAGGGCGCTCCTGGCCGAGAAGCAACGCGGCCCCGCCTGGCGCCTGGTGGGGCTGGAGGTGGATTGGCCCAGCCTGGAGCGCCTGTACTTGAATGAAGGGCTGCCGCCGCAACTGCCCACCACCACGCTGCGCGCCAGTGTGCCGATCGCCTCGCTCGGACGGCAGGTAGGTTATGCCAGCAGCAGTTGCTGGTCGCCGCTGCTCAAGAAGTTCATCGCGCTGGCGCACCTGGAGGCCGCCGTTGCCCAGCCCGGCCAACTGGTGATGTACGAAGTCACCATCGAGCATAAGCACCGCTATGCCCCGGCGCGCGTGGTGGAGTTGCCGTTCTTCGATCCGGAGCGGAAGCGAGCGTGATGGACAGACCGCAGACGGCGGATGGTTGACCGCCGTCTACCGTCTGCCGTCCGCCGTCTAAAGGACACGAATGACTCTGCAATACGATGCCCTCATCATCGGCGGCGGCCACAACGGCCTGATCGCCGCCGCGTATCTGGCGCGGGCCGGCAAGAAGGTGGCCGTGCTCGAACGGCGCCACCTTGTCGGCGGGGCGGCAGTGACCGAGGAGATTTTCCCCGGCTTCAAGTTCACCGAGTTTTCGTATGTCGTCAGTCTGCTGCGGCCGGAAATCATCCGTGAACTGGAGCTGCCCAAGCATGGCTTGACCATCCTGCCGCTGCCCAGCACGTTCACGCCACTGCCCAACGGCGATTATCTGGCTGCCTGGGATGATCATGACCAGACGCGGCGCGAAATCTACCGCCACTCACCCAGGGACGCCGACGCCTACGACGAATACAGCCGTCAGATGGCGCGCATGGGCATGGCCGTCAAGCCTATTCTTGGCCTAGTCCCGCCCGACCCCACCACGCTTAGCCCTAAGGACTGGCTGGGGCTGGCGCGGCTTGGCGGGCACGCGGCCAGCCTGAGCGAGAAGGACTTTTATAACCTGGCCAAGTTGATGACGATGAGCGCCGCCGACTTGCTTGACGAGTGGTTCGAAACTGAAGCGCTCAAGGGCACCAAGTCTGCCAGCGGCATTATCGGCACCTTCCTCGGCCCGCGCTCGCCGGGCACCGCCTATGTGCTGCTCCATCACTATATGGGCGAGATTGACGGCGCCTTTCGCGCCTGGGGCTTTGCCAAGGGCGGGACGGGCGGCATCAGCAGCGCGATTGCCAACGCGGCCCGCGCGCTCGGCGCGGAGGTGCGGCTCAACGCGCCGGTCGCGCACATCATCGTGAAGAACGGGCGGGCGGCCGGCGTGGCGCTGGAAAACGGCGAGGAACTCAATGCGCGCTACGTCGTCTCCAGCCTCGACCCTAAGCGCACCTTCCTCAAGCTGCTGGACGCCCGCCAACTGCCGTCGGATTTCCTGGACGCCATTCGCCGTTACCGCATCCGCGGCTCGTCGGGTAAGGTCAACTTGGCGCTCAGCGGCCTGCCGAACTTCACCGCCCTGTCCAACGTCGGGGCCGGCGGCCATCCGCTCCATCGCGGCGCCATCTCCATCAGCCCGAGTGTGGATTACATCGAACGCGCCTACGACGATGCGAAGTATGGGCGCTTCTCGCGCCGGCCGTACATAGACTGCATCTTCCCCTCGGTGATTGACCCGGACATGGCGCCTCCCGGCCGGCATGTGATGAGCTGCTTCGTCCAGTACGCGCCCTATCATCTCGAGGGCGGCTGGGACGAGGCGCAGCGTGAGGCCTTCGGCGACGCTGTGGTGGACACCTTGTCCGAGTACGCCCCCAATCTCAAATCTCTGATCCTCCACCGCCAGGTGCTCACGCCGCTCGACATCGAGCGCATCACCGGCCTGACCGAGGGCAACATCTTCGCCGGCGAACTGGCGCTGCACCAATTGTTTTTCCTGCGGCCCGCGCCGGGCTACGCCAACTACCGCACGCCGATTGTCAACCTCTGGCAATGCGGCTCCGGCACGCATCCTGGCGGCGGCATCATGGGCGCCAGCGGGCGACTGGCGGCGCTGGAGCTGTTGAAGGATTGGAAATAAATGACAACCCTCTATGATGCGATCATCGTCGGCGCCGGGCATAACGGCCTGACCGCCGCCGCGTATCTAGCGCAGGCCGGCCAGCGCGTGCTCGTGCTCGAGCGACGATCCGTGGTCGGTGGGAGTGTGGTCACGGAGGAACTCTGGCCCGGTTTCCGCGTGGACACGGTGCAGCACCGGGGCCAACTCGCGGCGGACGTCGTGCGCGACCTCAACCTGACGCAGCACGGCCTGCAAATGCTCACCACCCACCCCGGCCTGTTCGCCCCGCAACCGGACGGCGGCGCGTTATGGATCACGCCGGGCCGCGCCGCCGAGTCCATCGCCCGCTTCTCGAAGGCCGATGCACAGAAATGGCCAGGCTTCTTCGCGCTGCTGCGGAAGGTGGCCGACTTCCTGAAGCACGCCTACGCCCTGACGATGCCCCGCCTGCCGCAGCCCGATCTGGCGGAGGCCCCGGCCCTAGCCCAGCTCGGCCTCAAGCTGCGGGGCCTGGGCAAACGCGACATGATGGAAGCCCTCCGCATCCTGCCTATGTCGCTGGACGAGTTGCTCGGCGAGTGGTTCGAGAGCGACGCGCTCAAGGGCGCGCTCGGCGCACTCGGCGTGCACGGTCTGACGCAGGGGCCGCTGAGCGCGGGCACGGCCTACCTCCTGCTGCACTACTGGACTTTGCAAGACGGACCGTTCCGCCTGACGGCGAAAGGCGGCCTGGGCGCAATCTCACAGGCGCTGGCACGGGCTGCCGCCGCCAACGGCGCCGAGATTCGCACCAGCGCCGAAGTCGGGCAGATTTGTGTGGCGGATGGCCGCGTGACCGGCGTGCGCCTGGCAAACGGCGACGAGTTACGCGCGCGTCGCGTCGTCTCTGCCCTCGACCCAAAGCGTACCTTCCTGCAGCTTGTCGGCCCGCTTGAGCTCGACCCGCACTTCGTCCACGCCGTGCACTGTATCAAGATGCGCGGCTCCTTCGCCAAAGTGCACTTCGCGCTGAACGGCCTGCCGCACTTCTCGGCTGCGCCCGACACAGCCGCATTGGGCGGAACCATCGTCATCGCGCCCAGCCTGCGGTACCTGGAGCGCGCCTATGATGCGGCCAAGTACGGCGGCCTCTCCGAGCAACCCTATCTCGAGATCACCCTCCCTTCGCTCAACGACCCTTCGCTCGCGCCCGCCGGCCAACACGTGATGAGCGTGCACATGCAGTATGCGGCGTATCGAGGCGAGAATGAAGACTGGCGATCGGAGATTGTGCGTCGCGTGATTGAGACACTCTCGGTTTATGCACCCGATCTCCAATCCCTCATCTCCCATTCTCACGTCCTCACCCCCCACGACCTCGAACGCGAGTACGGCCTGACCGAGGGCAACCTCCACCACGGCGAGCTGATGCTCGACCAGTTCCTGTTTATGCGGCCTGTCCCCGGCTGGGCGCAGTACCGCACCCCGATTGACGGCCTGTGGCTGTGCGGTCCGGGCACGCACCCCGGCGGTGGAGTCTCGGGGCTGCCGGCACGGAATGCGGCGCGTGAAATACTGAGGGGAGTGAACGCGTGAGTGAGTGACGACGATACGAAGCCGCCCTCATTCGATCAACTCGTCATGAGACCTGCCCTGCGCGTCGTCCCCGACGGACTCATCCCGCAAATCCTCGCCGAGGCCAAGCGCATCCTAGCAGAGATCGGCATCGAGGTGCGTGGGCCAAAGTTGAAGCAGCGCCTGCTCGACCACGGCCTCAAGGCGGCGGATACAGTCGGCGACGGTGAGCGCGTGCTCTTCCCGCCGGATGTGGTGGATTGGGCCGTTGCGCAGACGCCGCGCGCATTCACGCTCTACACCCGCGACGGCCGGCCACACGCCACCCTCGGCGGCGACCGCGTCCACTTCGTCCCCGGCTCCAGCGGCCTGAAAGTCCTCGATCCTCGCACCGGCGAGACCCGCCTGGCGAACACCCGCGACTTCATCGAGTACGTGCGGCTGGCCGACGGGCTGGAGCATATCGCTTACCTGGCGACGGCCTTCAGCACCAACGACCTCGAACCGCAGGTCAGCGACGCCTGGCGGCTGTGCCTGTGCCTGACCAACTCGCTCAAGCCGGTGATCAGCGGCGCGTTCACCGAACACGGTGTGCCGCGCATGGCCGAGATGATGCAACTCTTCCGCGCCGATCGGGCCGATTTGTGCGCCCGCCCCATGTCCATCTTTACCATCACGGCCACCGGCTTCTATCGTTACAGCGAAGACTCCTGCCAGAACCTGCTGGACTGCGCCGAGTGGGGCATCCCGGTGGAGATCGTGCCGGTGACGCTGATGGGCCTGATTGCGCCGGTGACGCTCGTCGGCGCGACGGTGATGCACGTGGCCGACGTGCTGGCCGGTCTGACGATGGCTCAGCTTGTGCGGCCCGGCCACCCCGTGCTGTTTGGCGGCGCGCCGGCGGCCTTCCACATGAAGACAGCCCAATCGCCGATGGCCGCCGTCGAATCGCTCGCCCTCGACACTGCCTACGTCGCCGTCGCCAAGCACCTCGGCCTGCCGACCCAGAGTTACATGGCGCTGAGCGAGGGCAAGTTCATTGACGCGCAGGCCGGCGCGGAGACGTTCGGCAGTGCGCTGCTGGCCGCCCTGGCCGGCGTCAACTCCGTCAGCGGCCCGGGCATGCTGGACTATGTCCTCACCTTCAGCCTGGAAAAACTCGTGCTGGACAACGAGCTGTGCGGGCAGGCGCTGCATTTTGCGCGCCCCTGCGAAGTGAAGGACGACCTGCCGACGGTGGGCTTGGTGCGCCACCTGCTGACCGAGAAGCACCTGCTCACCGCCGAACATACCTTGAAGTATTGGCCGCAGGAACTCTATCTGCCCGGCCCGGTGTTCGACCGCACCAATCGAGAACAGTGGGCCAAGGAGGGCAGTAAGGATTTGCAGCAGCGGATGCGCGCCGAAGTGGAACGGCGGCTGGCCGCCTACCTCTCGCCGGAGACCGACCCGCGCGCCGAGGCCGAGATGCTGCGTCTGATCCTCTCCGGCATGAGGGCCGAGGGGCGCCTGCCCGAAACATTGCCGCCCGTGATGAAAGGCGAAACGCTGCCTGCTGAAGACCGCCGCGCCGCCCGCCGCCGCGCCCGTGAAGCCCGGCTGGAGGCGGAGGGGATAGCAGGCAGAGATTAATTGAGTGAAAATCAACCCCACCACTTTCTAAGCGCTATTCTCAAATCCCCAATCCTCAATCTCAAATCATCAATCATAACTATGCTCTCCGACTACCACTTCCAACCCGACCTCGCCCGCGCCGCGACATTGCCTGCCCGCTGGTACACCGCGCCCGAAATCCTGCCGCTGGAAGGCGGTTTGCCGATTTGTGTGTAATTTCGTAGGCGCGGCTCTCAGACCCGCGCCTACAGGCCGAATTACACAATTTTCGGCATACGGCCCGCTGGAACGGGAGCGGATTTTCGCGTGCACCTGGCAGGCCGTGGGCCACACCAGCGACGTCGCGCGCCCCGGCGACTTCTTCACTTGTGAGCTGCTCGGCGAGCCGCTGGTCGTCACGCGAGACGAAGACGGAACGCTGCGTGCCTTTTACAATGTCTGCCGCCATCGCGCAGGTGTGGTGGCGACCGGCAAGGGCAACCGCCGCACGTTGCAATGTCAATATCACGGCTGGACGTATCGCCTCGATGGTTCGCTTCACAAGACCCCGGAATTCGAGGGCGTGGCTGATTTCGAGCCGCGCTGCTACGGGTTGAAGGCAGTGCGCGCCGAAGCGTGGGGGCCGTATATCTTCGTCAACCTCGACCCGCAGGCCGCGCCGCTGGCCGAAACCCTCGGTGAGATCCTGCCCGAGACCGCGCACATTCCGCTGGACAAGATGCGGCTGGTAGAGCGGCGCGACTACCTCGTCGAGTGCAACTGGAAGGTCTATTGCGACAACTATCTGGAAGGCTATCACATCCCGGTGGCACATCCCGGCCTGTACCGCGTGCTGGATTATGAGCGGTATCGCGTCGAGCCGCGCCGTTACCACTCGCGCCAGCTCTCGCCGCTGCGGCCCGCCGCCGGCAACCGCTATGCCAACCTGCAGGCCGACGCCGAAGTGCTGTACTACTGGGTCTTCCCTAACTTCATGCTCAACATCTATCCCGATAACCTGTCGGCCAACATCGTCCTGCCGCTGGGGCCGGAACGGACGCTGACCATCTTCGAGTGGTTCTTTCACGATGCCGGGAGCGGCGCGGCCTGGGAAGCGGTGCAGCAGGGCATCGCCTTCAGCGATGAGATTCAGCGCGAGGATATCGAGATCTGCGAGGCCGTGCAGCGCGGCCTGCGCTCACGCGCGTACACCCCGGGCCGTTTCTCGGTCAAGCGCGAGAACGGCGTGCATCACTTTCATGCCCTGGTCGCGGAGTTTCTGAACGCGCCTGCGCGCGGTGAACGAGCATCGGTCATCAATCATCAGTCATCAGTCAGGCCTCATGGCTGATGACCGAAGACTACGGCCACCGATACACAATCTCCCCGGTGATCGAGTCAAAGCCGAGTAATGCGCCGTCTATACTGATGAACGCCGTATCGTCACGCCAGAGCAGAAAATCCGGCGCTCTCAGGATGATGGTATCCACGCCGAGCCGCGTCTCCTTCTGGCCGTCGCCTTGACCGGTCTGCCAGTCATAGGTTTGGTAGCGCAGCGCGTGCGAGGTGCCATCGGGCGCACGGTAGAAGCGCAGAAGCTGAAGGCTGCGCGCCGTCACCCGCCATGTCCAACTCGTCGCATCGTCGGTGATAATGTCGCCGAAGCGAAACGGGCCACCAAACGGCGCATCCTCGCCCAAGTCTAGCGCCCAGCGCTGCTCGCCGGTCGTAGCATCCACCGCCCAGATCTCATATCGCCGACCGCCGCGTTGCCGCGCGGCTAGTGCCACGAGGGTGTTCTCGTAAAAGTCCAATGGCGTAAACTGATAGTCGTTGTCGGTGAGCAGCTCTCTCAACTCGCCTGTCGCGGCGTCGGCGGTGAAGAGCGTCTTGTCGTTGGCGAAGTACAGCGCCTGTTCCGTGACGAGCGGCACACTCCCGGTCTGGAGCTGTACGTTGCCCTGGCGCGGCGAGATCACGCTCCAGACCGGTTGTAAGGTCGTTGCGCTGAACCGTTGCAGGCAGAGCGCCGGCCAGCCAAAGATCAGGTAGAAGTTGCCGTCCGGCGCAGGAAAGAGCGGCGTCGTCCAGTCGGCGTATTGCGGGCCAAAGAACGGGTCAGACGTACACTCCGGCTTGAAGGTCTGACGGGCGCCGCTGGCCGGGTCGAAGACGTACAGCAGGCCCTCGGTCTCCTTGTTGCGATCCATGAAGGCCGGGCGGCCATCCAGCACGTACAAACCGCGCGGCGAGTCCTGGATGGACTGGAACGTCCATAGCGACTCGCCAGTGGCGGCGGCGAAGGCCTGCAACGTGCCGTCGTCACTGAGCGCAAAGACCTTGTCGCCAATGAGCTGTACGCAGTTGGCGCAGATATTGGGGGCGACCTCGTCGGTGAGCGGCGCTTCCCAGGCCCTCCTGCCGTCGCCGCGCCGGAGGGCGATCAGCCGCGCCTTGTTGACGATGAAGACGTGTTCGCTCGTGGCCAGCAGCGGCGTCTCGTACAGCTCGCTGCCCAGGGACTCGCTTTGCCAGAGGATTTGGGGTGACTCGCCGCTCAGGGCAACCACGCGGCTGTGGCTGGTGAGCTCGCCGCCGCTGGGCGGCCACTGGCGCGTCAGCACCAGGAGTTCCGGCGGCGCGTCGTTGGCAGCCGGGACCAGCGTCGCCGAGCGTCCGACGGCGATGATGACACCCAGCCTTTGTAAGTCGCTGACCGCTTCTTCGACGTTGCCGCTGACTAACTGGCTGAAGAAGGCACCGATCTCTGGGATGGTCGCGCCGATGGCGACCAGCGGGATGCCAACCGTGAGCGCGAGGATGAGAAATATCCCCAGACAGCCTGCGCCACCCGCCTTTTGCCTGGGGTGGGCCGGCGTGGCAGCCTGGGTGACGGTGACATCGAAAAATGTCGGCGGCCTGGCGGCCTGGCCCGAGTCAATCACCATCGGCTGGCCGGACTGCATCTTGATTACGTAGTGCTTCGCGCCGGTTGCCCCACCGCCGGCGCCCTCCACCAAGATGCGGCCCTCGCGCAGGTCAATCTTCAGCGCGTGGCTTTCGTCGTCGGGCGTTGGATCGTCGTCCGAGCGCTCGATCACCGAGCCGCAGAAGCGGCAGTTGACGCTGGAACGCACGTTGGGAAAATCGAGCGGGGCGGCGCAGTTGGGGCAGTTGAGCGAATGGAGCGGGGCGGGCGAGTCAGTCATGCAGGAGTCCTCCGGGGCAACGTAGCCCGATTATAGCAAGCCCGGGCCGACCTGCGGCGTAGGAAGACGGGGCTATCACGGCGATTTGCCGTACACCACCCAGCTGGCCGAGCTTGAAGTCTTGGGCTGGATTTTGGCCGGCGACCGCTTGAGCCGGGCCGACATCTTTGCCCTGGGCCACGGCGGCCTGCTGGAGGACGCGCCCGAGCGCCCCACGCCGCGAACACGGCTGAACAACGCTTCGTAGGCGAAATTTGCCGCTTGACAGCCCGTAAAGCGGCCTATAATTTTCATACGCCGCTGTATCGCTGCGCTCGTCAGCCTAACCGGAGGTCACCATGTTCTGGGGCAGGCCGGTCGCTCTCAACTTAGATAACGCGCGGGCCGCAGGCTCCACCGCCCGTGCTTTCCGGGTTGATTAACTCCAGGCGTCGTAACGGCGCGCTGGAGTTTTGTTGTATCGGGCTTGAAGGTGTTCATCAAATCGGAGGCCGCCATGCAAACTGTTCGTGACCTGCTACGCCGTAAGGGGAACCAGGTGTATGCCATTCGACCCGACGCCACGGTGTACGATGCATTGGTGCAGATGGCCGAGCACAATGTCGGGGCCTTGCTGGTGTTGGATGAGGCGGGCCGGCTTGTCGGCCTCATCTCCGAGCGCGACTACGCCCGCAAGGTGGCGCTGTATGGCCGCACGTCGCGCACCACCCTCGTCCGCGAGATCATGACCGAGGCCGTGCACCGCGTCCGCCCGGGGCAGACGGTGGAAGACTGCATGACGCTGATGACCGAGCACCGCGTGCGCTACCTGCCGGTGATGGACGGCGACCAACTGGCCGGCGTCATCTCCATCGGCGACGTGGTCAAAGCCATCATCACCGAGCAAGAATTCGTCATCGAGCAGCTGCAGAGCTACATCAGCGGCGTGCGCTGAAAGCCATTTGCTGACCTGATTCTGCAGCGGCGCAACGTGTAATTCCGCGGCAGGGGGCGTTAAGGCTTGTGGAAGCTGTATCAGCCGACGGGCGCAACCCGGCGCTTGCACTACCCTCAACCTCCTGGAGGCTCTATGGATTCACTGCGTTACGGCGGCACGGGCTGGAAGCGTGACCTGCCCGATTTCCGCGACTACACCCCGCAGACCGACGTTGTCAAGGAAGTACTTACTGGCGCACTCGAAGCCACTCAAAGCGGCGACGCGCCGCCAGCCGGCCTCTGTTGACTTGCGCCGCTGGTGCCCGCCCATCGAGGATCAAGGCTCGCTCGGCTCGTGCACGGCCAACGCCGGCGTCGCGCTGCTCGAGTACTACCAGCGGCGGGCCTTCGGCAAGCACCTGGACGGTTCGCGGCTCTTCCTTTACAAGACCACGCGCAACCTGCTCGGCTGGACGGGCGACACTGGCGCCTACCTGCGCACGACCATGAAGGCGATGGTGCTCTTTGGTGTGCCGCCCGAGCAACACTGGCCTTACGTCATCGCCGACCTTGAGAACGAGCCGCCCGCCTTCTGCTACGCCTTTGCCCAAAACTACAAGACCATCCGCTTCTACCGGCACGATCCACCCAACGCCTCGACGGCGCAGGTGCTGGAGAGCGTCAAGCGCCACCTGGCGGCGGGCCTGCCCGCGATGTTCGGCTTCTCGGTCTATAGCTCGATGCCGGGGCTGGGGGAAGGGACGGGCGAAATCCCCTTCCCGAAAGCGGGTGACGCGCTCATCGGCGGGCACGCGGTGCTGGCCGTCGGCTACGACGACGCGCGCAAGGTGGGCCGCGACCGGGGCGCCCTGCTCATCCGCAACTCCTGGGGGCCGACCTGGGGCGACGAAGGTTACGGCTGGCTGCCGTACAGGTACGTAGAAGTCGGCCTGGCCGTAGACTTCTGGTCGCTGGTTCGCGCCGAGTTCGTGGATACGGAGCTGTTCGACGGAGGCTGAGTTGGCTGCCGGGCAGGATGGCGCAGCTTTTCGGCGGGCTGGAGATGCCCCTAAGAAACGCTTACCGGCCGAGCCCTCAACGCGGCCGGATACGGCCTGCCGTTTCGCCTCAGCCTTGCAGGTTATTGGCCCGGCTTGTTCGATGCTCGAGCAGCAGCACCAGCAGGCCGGCGAAGGTGGCGATCTGCAAAACCTGAACGACGAAATCCACGAGGCTGACGGGCCGCACGCTGCCGCTGAATAGCGCGATCAACTGCAGCAACACCCATACACCAACGATGGCTGCTGTCCAGAGCAGCGCGGCCCACAACAGCTCGCGGCTCAATTGTTGACGGTATGCCATCAGCAGGATCGCCAGCAGCCACTGCCAGGCCGAGGCCAGGAAGAAGAAGCCGAAGACGACGACCTGCTGCTCGAAGCCTTGCGGCAACGTGAGCAGGCCGGCCACCGATTGCGCGCACAGCGCGATCAGCCCGCCAAGCTGCTCCGGCACGGCCACGTACAGCAGGCCGCTCAGTGCGGAGAGGCCGGCGGTGGCGAAGAGCCACCTGTCGAGCGGGGCAGGCGCGGCGCGGGCGGTCATTGATCGAGCAGGGCCTTGATATCCGCCGCTACATCTGCGCTTGGCGTACCGAATGGATAGATGACGCGCACGTAGCCGTTTTGATCCACGACGGTGACGCTGGCGGTGTGGGTCATCAGGTACTCGGTGTTGGCCGAGCCCGGCTCGCGTGCATAGTAGATGCCGAAAGGTGTAGCGGCGGCGGCGATCTCGTCCGGCATGCCGCTCAAGCCGATGAAGCGCGGATCGTAGCGGCTGACGTGCTCATGGATCAGGTCGGGCGTGTCACGCTCCGGGTCAATGGTCACCATCAGCACCTGCACGCGGTCGGCGTCCGGGCCGAGCGCCTGCAAGGCCTGTTTCATTTCGAACAGCGTGGTCGGGCAGATGTCCGGGCAGAAGCGAAAACCGAAGAAGAGCAAGACGACCTTGCCCCGGAAGTCGCTGAGCGACACGCGCCGCCCGCCCGCCGTGGTCAGGGTGAAGTCCGTCGCCGGGCGCGTGGAGTTCACCACGGTGCCATGGAACTGGATTTGCCGCGGGGCCAGTGCCCAGGTGGCGAGCGCCAGCCCGCCGATCAGGATCAGGCCGCCCAGGAAGGCCAGGCCAAAGATCTGCCAGCGCCGTGAGCGGGTTGCGGGGTTTCGCTCTTCGACAGTTTGTGACATGAACGTTCTCCTCAAACGGCCGACCTTCCGGGTCTGGCTTCCGCTCAGGGCGCTGCGCCGCGTTGACGCAGCAACTCCTGCATGTAACTGATCTCGCTGGTCTGCGCCGTGATGATGGACTCGGCCAGCCGCCGAACCTCAGGCCGTTGTGTCTGCGCCAGCACTGACTCGGCCATCAGCACGCCGCCCCGGTGATGGGCGATCATCAGCCTGAGGAATTCGATCTCGGCCTGCGGCAGATCCAGCGTCCGGAGCGCGTTGACTTTGGCCTGTGGCTGCATCCCCATCATCTCCGGCGTCATCGTCATCGGCTGGCCGTTGTGCAGCATCTGGCCGGTCATCGGCGGTTGCAGGCCGGCGGCGGGCAGGCCCCACGCTTGCAGCCAGCCCTGCATCTGGCCGAACTGGGCCTGCTGGGTGAGGATCATGTCGAGCAGCAACTGGCGCAGCTCGGCATCCTCCGTCCGGTCGCGGACGATGAGGGCCATCTCGACGGCCTGCTTGTGATGGGCGCTCATATCACGGGCAAAGGTCACTGCCGGGTCGCCCTCCGTCGGCGGGCGCACGCTCCACCACAGCCAGCCCAGGCCGCCGACGACGATGAGCAGAAGCGTGACGAGCAGCGGCCACAGCCAGCGCGGCAAAGTTTGGGTTTGAGTTTCGGGTTCAGATGTCATGGGGATTCCCGGCTTGCGGACTACACACCGAGAGCGAGGCAACGCATCACGGCATCATTGCGGTGTGCCGACGCCGCCGAAGCAGGCGGCGCCCGGCTCGGGCGTCTGCGGCCCTTGCATGTAGCGGCGCAGGAAGCGATCCAGCCGCGCGTCGTTCGCGTCGTCCAGTTTGAGTTGCAGGCCCCAGGCGGAAGCGACCACCGGCGCGGTCAGGCCGGGATAGGGCGAGAGCAGGGCGTATTCACGGCCACGCACCTTGGCCTGGAGGACCGCCACCTGATCGGCGGGCAGGTCGGGGCGATACGTAATCCAGACTGCGCCGTGTTCCAGCGAATGGACGGCGTGTTCGTTGACGATCGGCTCGGTGTAGATGCCGCAGTTCTGCCATACTGCGCGGTGCGGGCCACCCACTGGCGGCAGCGGGTCGTAGTTTACGGTGACGTCATCGGCCACGTGACCGCGCTCCTGGCCGGGGAATTGCTGGACGCCCTCGATCGGGGCGGTGGCGGCCTGGCGATCCTGGATGGTGACGAACACCGCCAGCCCGACGATGACGACGAGGCCGACTAGGATGGCAATGACAACGATGGCCGGCGTGGGCAGGGCGCTGGCCTGCCGGGCCTGGGCAGCGGCCTTGCGCGTCTGTCGCGAGGCGGCAGGGGGGACGGATTTAGTCATCGGGCGTGTGAACCCACTTATCTTTCGGTGTGAGGAAATTATAGCATGAACGGCGACGGTAGTCGGCTGAAGGCTGACTCAAGTTGGATGACTAAGAACCTCTCTCTAAACCGATGGTCTGGCGAAGGCATTGCCTTCGCTCGACCCGAATCAACCCGCCAAGGCGAAGTTTGGGGATAAGCTCTAATGAATGACCGATGACTAATGACTATGGGAATGCGGTGTCAACTCGCAGTAGAGGTGGTCCAGCTCGCAGCCAACACATTCCAGTTGCAGCGTGGCATGCGCAATGCCGTGGCGCGTGTGCAACACCTCGTTGGCGCGCTGCTGGATGGCGGCCCCGGCGCTGATGGGGATGTCGTCGGTGAGCAGATGGGCGGAGAGCGCGCGCATCTGCGGCGTCAGGCTCCACACGTGCAGGTCGTGCACGCCGCGCACGCCGGCCACGGCCCGCAGGTCGGCGACGAGCGCGTCCATGTCCACGCCGCGCGGCGTCCCCTCCAGCAACACATCTATGCTCTCGCGCACAATGCCCCAGGCATTCCACAGGATGAGCAGGCCGATGAGCACGCTGGCCAGGGGGTCGAGCCACTGCCAGCCAGTGAGCCAGATGCCGACGCCGGCCAGGATAGCGCCGAACGTGGAGAGCGCGTCGCCTGCCAGGTGGAGGTAAGCGCTCCTGAGGTTCAAGTCGTGATCGCTGCCGCGCTTGACCAGCAGCGCCGTGCCCACGTTGACGGCGAAGGCGATGACGGCTACGACGATGAGCAGTCCCGACTCGACGTCCGGCGGCGCCAGCAGGCGCTGGTAGGCTTCATAGAAGATCCAGATCGTCATTGCGACGAGCGAGGCCGAGTTGAACAGCGCGCTGATGACGCCGGCGCGATGATAGCCGAAGGTCTTGCCGGAGTTGGCCGGGCGCGCGGCCAGGTGCAGCGCGTACCCGCTTAACGCCAGCGCCATCACGTCGGTCAGGTTATGGCCGGCGTCGGTGAGCAGGGCAAGGCTGTTGGCGTACCAGCCGGCCAGGGCCTCGATGATGACGAAACTCAGCGTGATGATGAGCGCCAGCAACAGCCGGCGGGCCGGCGGCAGGCCGGGCGTGTGGGTGTGTGCATGAAGATGAGCCATGCTCATAATTCTAGCGGCACGCCGTGGGTGGCGCCGATGTCGCCGCGCGACTGGTCGCGATGCAAGCCGCTTTGCGCCACATCGCGCCCGGCCTCAGTCAGCGTGAGTTGATCGTTGGCGCGAGTCACCAGCCCGGAGCGGACGGCATGCTCGATCGTCTGCGCGGCGAAGGCGGGCGTCCAGCGCAGTTCACCGCTCAGGTGGGCGACAGCGCTTTCGGCATGTTCGTCGGCGGTGTGCTCGTGAGTGTGGAGGTGCATCACGAGCGTCTCGCTGGCAAACTGCACGCGCTGTCGGCGCAGGCGCAGCGCCCGAGCCAACACGCCGTGCGCGGGCGAGAAGACCAGCGCTAGCCCGAAGAACAACCCGGCTACGCTCGCCATCGCGCCGGCGATGGAAGCATCCACCGCAACCGCCAGCGCGTAGCCGCCCAGCGCGCTGGCGGCGCCGATTGCGGCGGCCAGCCCGATCATTACCGGCAAGCGGTGCGTCAGCAGATAAGCGGTCGCCGCCGGCACGATCAGCAGCGCCACGGTCAGCACCGCGCCCACGGCGGTGAACGCGCCGACCGCCGTCACCGAGACGACCGTCATCAGCGCGTAGTGGATGACGACGGGCGAGAAGCCCAGCGCCGCAGCCAGCCCGGCATCGAACGTCGCCAGCTTCAGCTCTTTGTAGAAGAGCGTAATGAACAGCAGGTTCATCGCGCACAACGTCCCCATCACCCACAGCGCCTGCGGGCCGAGGTCGAGCGAGCCGATGAACAGCGACTCGAGGGCGGCGAACTCGATGTTGCCGTAGAGGATGGCGTCCGCGTCTAGGTGGACGTTGGCGAAGAAGCGCGAGACGATGACCGTCCCTAGGGCAAACATGGCCGGGAAGACGATGCCGATGGCGGCGTCGTTGTGGACGCGCCCGCTCTTCTGCAGGGCCTCGACCGCGCTCACGGTCAGCACCGCCGCCGCCGCTGCGCCGACGAAACCCGCCAGCAGGTTCGGCCCCTGCGCCAAGAAGTAGCCGGCCACCAGACCCGGCAGAATCGCGTGGCTGATGGCGTCGGCCAGCATGCTCATCTTGCGCAGCACCAGGAACGCGCCCAGCAGCGCACAGGCGACGGCGACGAGGACACCGGTGAGGATGATGACGAGACCTGAACTCATTGGGATTTGTGGCGGGGTGAAAAGGTGAAGGGAAAAAGGGCGTCACCTTCTCGCCTGGTACCTGCTCACCCTTTCACCTTTTCCTGAATGGGCAAGGGCTTGGGCTCGGTCAGGGTGCGCCGACGCTGGGCCAGCCAATCCCATACCAGCCCGCGCGCCGAGCCGAAGAAAAGCGAGATCAGCACGATGACGGTCAGGCTGAGGATGATCATCGGGCCGGTGGGGATACGGCTCTCACTGATGCTGATCAGCGCGCCGCTGACGCCGGCCGCCGCGCCGAAGACGGCGGCCAGCGCCATCATACGGCTCAACTGGTTCGTCCACTGCCGCGCCGCTGCCGCCGGGCCGACCAGCATGGCGGCCATCAGCACCACGCCCACCGTTTGTAGCCCAATCACAATCGCCACGACGATGAGCGAGGTGAGCAGCACGCTCAGCCACCGCGTGTCGAAGCCCAGGCTGGCCGCGAAACCGGGGTCGAAGGTGATCAGCTTGAATTCCTTGTACAGCACCCCCACCACCGCCAGCGCCAGTGCGCCGAGCACGCCCATTGTCAGCACGTTCTCCCAGACCAGCGTCGCCGCCTGCCCAAACAGGTATTGATCGAGCCCGGCCTGGTTGGCGTCGCCGGTGCGCTGAATGAAGGTGAGCAGCACAATGCCAAAGCCGAAGAACACGCTCAGGACGATGCCGAGCGCAGCGTCCTCGCCCAGCGGCGTCCGCCGGACGACATACAGCAGCAACAGGGCGCCGAGCCAGCCAGCCAGCGCTGCGCCAGCCATCAGCACAATCGGCGCTTTGAGGCCGGTAAGGAGGAAGGCCAGGCCGATGCCGGGCAGGGCGGCGTGCGCGAGCGCATCGCCGAGCAGGCCCTGCCGCCGCAATACCGCAAAGCAGCCGAGCACGCCGCTGACCACGCCCAGCAGCGCCGAGCCGAGCGCGACGTTGCGTAAGGTGTAATCAAAGATCAGATCGCTCAGGAGCTGGAACATCGCGTGAGGCAGCCCGAGGAATCAAGAGGATTTCTCCGAGCCCGCTTTTTTCAATGTCCGTGTTTGAACGCATACATCCGCCCGCCGTAGGCCTGGATGAGGTTGTCCTGCGTAAAGACCTCGGCGAACGGGCCGGCGGCAATAAGGCGCACGTTGAGCAGCGCCGCCCAATCGAAGTAATCGGGCGCGGAGTCGAGGTCATGGTGGACGCAGATCACGGTCTTGCCCTGGTCGCGCAAATCGTGCAACAGCGCGATGATGGCCTTCTCCGTCACCGCATCCACGCCGGCGAACGGCTCGTCCATAAAGTACAACTGGGCGTTCTGAGCCAGCGCGCGGGCGAGGAAGACGCGCTGTTGCTGCCCGCCGCTGAGCTGGCTGATCTGGCGTTTGGCGTAATCGGCCAGGCCCACTTTGCGCAGGCACTCCAGCGCCCACTCACGCTGCGCCCGGCCGGGACGCTTCACCCAGCCCAGTGAGCCGTAGGTTCCCATCAACACCACGTCGAGCGCGTCGGTCGGGAAGTCCCAATCCACGCTGGTGCGCTGCGGCACATAGCCGACGAGGTGGCGGTTCTGACGGTACGTGCCGCCGAAAAACTTGATGGTGCCCGCCGCCGCCGGGACGAGGCCGAGCGCGGCTTTGATGAGTGTGCTCTTGCCCGCGCCGTTCGGCCCGATGATGGCGGCCAGGCTGCCCGCCGGCACGGCGAGGTCAATGTCCCACAGCACGGGCTGCTCGCGGTAGGCGACGGTCAGGTCGCGGATGAGGATGGGATAGGGAGAGTGGTCACGCATCTAACGGAGTGCTTTCACGATGGTCTCGACGTTGTGCCGCACCATGCCGATGTAGGTGCCCTCGGGCGTGCCTGCGCTGCCCATCGCGTCGGAAAACAACTCCCCGCCGATGGCCACGTTGCAGCCTCGGGACTGCGCCGCCGCTCTCACGGCTTCGATGGTGGCCTGCGGCACGGACGACTCGACGAAGATGGCCTTGATGCCGCGCCGGCAGATGAAGTCGGCCAGGTCTTGCACATCGCGCGCGCCGGCCTCGGTGGCGGTGCTGGTGCCTTGCAGGCCGCGCACTTCCATCCCGTATTGCGCACCGAAGTAACCGAAGGCGTCGTGGGCCGTGATCAGGACGCGGCTTGCCTCGGGGATGGTCGCAATCTGCGTCGTCACGTATCGGTGTAGCTCGTCGAGCTGCTTCAGGTAAGCGTCGGTGTTGCGCTGGTACAGGTCTTTGGAACCGGGGTCGAGCGCGGCCAACTCTTTGTTGACCTTGCGCACCGCCTCCTGCCACAGCGTCACATCGAACCAGATGTGCGGGTCGTACTTGCCCTCGAACTCAATGGGCTGACGCAGGCGCGCCGGGTCAATGTCCTCGCTGACGGGGAAGGTCGGTTTGCCGGCGCGCGCCAGGTTCACGAACGTGTCCGTCATGCGCCCTTCCAGCTCCAGCCCGCCATAGAAGATCACGTCGGCGTTCTCCAGCTTTTGCACATCGCTGGCGGTGGGCTTGTAAAGATGCGGGTCCACGCCGGGGCCCATGAGCGCCGTGACGACGACGCGCTCGCCGCCCACGTTCGCCACGATGTCAGCGATCATGCCGATGGTAGTGACGACGTTGATGGGCCGTTGGTTGAGGTCGCCGCGTGGGTTGCCGCTGGCCACCGGCGCGCAGGCCGCCAGGGTCAGGCTCAACAGTAGCAAAAAGAGTGGGTGTCTCATCTGCGACGATCCGCTAATCGGGATCAGGCGCTTGCGGATACCGGCCTTTAATTCGGATGTCCGGGTGTGTAACGGCGAGACATGAATGGCCATGCCCATCCCTCCGGTGAGCTATGCCTGCTCCACAAAAATCCTATCGGTGACGGCGCGGCCCAGTGCATGGGCGCGGTGGCCCACAACGACATGGAGCGGCCCGTCGAAGGGCGCCTTTTCGGTGACCGTGAGCTGCGCCTTGAGTGTCAGACCTAACTCGGCGAGGTAGCGCAGAAAAGCAGGGTCGGCGTCGCGGACGCGGGCGATGCGCACTGTATGGCCCGGCTCGATGTCGGAGAGGGGCAGGCGGCAGGCCTCGGCTACGGTGCCGTCTTTAGCCGGGATCGGGTCGCCGTGTGGATCGGTGGTCGGGTGGCCGAGCAGGGCGGCAATCTTGTCCTCGAACTCCTCGGAGATGACGTGCTCCAGCTTCTCGGCCTCGGCGTCCACCCGATCCCACTCATAGCCGAGCGCCTCGGAAAGGTACAGCTCGATCAGGCGGTGGTGGCGGATGACCTCCAGGGCGATCTTGCGCCCGGCGGGCGTGAGCGCCACGCCCTGATGGCGCTCGTAGTTCACCAGCCGCGGGCGGGCCTTCGCCAGCTTTTGCACCATGCCGGTCACCGAAGCGGGCATCACCTGTAACTGCATGGCCAGGGCCGAGGTGGTCACCGACCCGACGTCCTCCTCGATCTCGTAGATGGCTTTCAGATAGTCCTCGATGGCGTGGGAAATCATCTTGTTGCGCCAAAATCGTTTTTTAGGCAAGCCTAAAACTGGCGCGAGTATATGACCAAAGCGCCGGCGCTGTCAAGGGTAGAACTTTCATAGGGCCGAGCAGGTATAATACCTCCCGTGAGTCTGCGGCTGACGTCCGAGCAATGGCGCACCATCACCGCGCAACTGACCCGCGAACTGCCTAACGAAGCCTGCGGCCTGTTGGGCGGGCGCGGCGGCGTGGTGGAGCAGGTGATGGCGGTGGAAAATGCCGCGCATAGCCCCGTCCGCTATGAGATGGCCCCGGCTCAACAGTTGGAGGCGATGCTGGCGCTCGAGTCCGCCGGCCTGGAGCTGACGGCCATCTACCACTCGCACCCCGCCGGCCCGGCGATGCCTTCCCCCACCGATGTGGCCGAAGCCTATTACCCCGATTCCCTGTACCTGATTTGTGCTCCGGACGAGCACGGCCAGTGGCGCGGGCGGGCTTTCCGCATCGTAGATGGGGAGGTGAGTGAAACGCCGCTGGTGATTGAGTAACCTTTGGCTGAGTCGCGGGTTTTGGTAGCGGAGATAAACGAAGGAGTAGCCTCAGACCCTGAGGGTCGGGGTTGACGGAGCAAACGATTTATGACTTTTGTCTGGTTGCTGCTGGCCGCGCTGGCCGGCTATCTGATCGGCTCGTTTCCCTCGGGTCTCGTTTACGTGCGGCTGTTCACCGGCAAGGACGTGCGCACGGTGGGCAGCGGGCGCACCGGCGGCACGAACGCGATGCGTGCCGCCGGCTTCTGGGTGGGCTTTCTCACCGCCATGTCCGACATCTTCAAAGGCACGCTGGCGGTTTGGCTGGCCGGCCAGCTTTCGCCGGCCGCAGTAAGGGAGTGGGCCATGGTGCTGGCCGGGCTGGTGAGCGTCGTCGGGCACAACTATCCCGTGTGGCTGAAGTTCAAGGGCGGGGCGGGCGGCGCAACCTGCGCGGGCGCAGCGATTGGGCTGTGGCCGTGGCTGGCGCCCATCATCGTCGCGCAGGGGGCGTTCCTCCTCTACTTCGTCGGTTATGCCTCAATCGCGACGATCATGACCGCCGTCGTCGTCACCGGCGTGTTCGCCTACCTGGCCACCACCGGCGTGCTGGGCTGGATGTTCGTGTGGTACGGCGTTGGTTCGCTGCTGTTGCTGGCCTGGGCGCTGCGGCCCAACTTTGCTCGGCTGGCACGCGGCGAAGAGCGGCTGGTGGGCTTGCGGGCGAAGCGGCGTGAGCAGGCCAGGCGGGCACTTCAATAAGGCTGTTGCGCCTCTTCAGGGCCGCGTCACACGATACAAGTAGGTGTGGCTGCCGGCAGCGTAGTCGGCCATCCCGTCGTTGATCCGGCGTGTGAAGGTCACCTCGTTCTTTAGGATCGTTTCGCCGCGCGGCCAGTTGGTAACCACGAGGTAGTAAGTGCGGCAGAACAGATCCGCGCCGGACTGGCTGTCTACCACCTGGATCAACCTGTCGTCCACGGCCTTGTCGTTGGCCGTGAAGGTAATGCGTATGCTGCGGAAATTTTCCTGCAGAATGGCTTGAGTGGTCGCACACCAACCGTTGCTCCAGATGAGCGGCTCAACCCGGCGTAGATTGACGGTGTAGGTGTAGGTCTGGCCGGCCTGCGATAGTTCGTCGGCGTCGTACGTCTCGGGCGCCAGAGCTTCCAAGAAACGTGCACCGGCTGTCACAGCCGCCTGTGCCTCTTCCGGCGTCGCAAACGTCAGTTCGGCCGGCGTGGCGTCGTCGCTGGCTGGCGCGTCGCCGAGCAGAGCGGCCTCCGCCGCCTTCAGCACCACGTCTTCATCCGTCAGCACCGTCTCGAGTGTAATCGGTACTTTGATCGTCGGCACAACGCCCGTGCCCTCCAGCAGCAGGCTGCCGTCCGGCTTGACGGTGCGCTCCTCGGAATACTGAAAGCTGAACCCTTCCGGCAGGCTGACCTGCCCGCCGGCCACGTTGGCGTAAACTCCCGCCGACGGGTATTGGCCCACGACGATGGCGCCGGGCACGAGCGAGAACGTATAGGCCTCCTTCTCGCAGGCGCTGAAGCAGGTCGGGCCGACCAGCACGGCGATTTTGTCGAACTTGTATTGGGTGGTGTTGGGCAGGAGCTTGTCCGCCACCTTCGCCGGCTCGAATTTGCCGGTCTTCTGACTGTAGCTTTCATCGCGGCCCAGCACGATCTCCTGATCGTACAGGAAGCCGGCCAGCCCGAGCGGAGCGCCGCCGCCGTTGTAACGCAGGTCAATGATGAGGGCCTCGACGCCGTTGTCGCGGAAGGTCTTGAGCGCGCGTTCGAACAGCCGGACGATCAGGTTCAGGTCGTCGAAGTATGAGCTGATCTCGATGTAACCGACTCCGGAGTCCAGGAGCCGGTATTCGACCGGCAGCTCCGGCGCGACGTAGCCGCGATACAACGAGGTGAAACGAAAGCTGTCCGTCTCCCGGATGGCGCGCACGGTTACGGTGCGCGGCGCGGTTTCGCCCTGCGGGATGAATGTGACGCGGGCCGTCGTGTTCTCCGGTGCGCGCAGCAGGTAACGCGCCTGCTGGTAACGCTTGAAGATGTCCTGCGAGAACGGGCCGGCCAGCGGCAGGACCTCGGCGACGGCAGCCGCGATGGGCCGGCCATTGAACTGCGTGATCTTTGCGCCGACTTCGATCCCGGCGCGCTGGGCCGGGCTGTCCTGGGTGACATAGACCACCACATAGTCGCCGTTATCCAGTTCCCGGATAGCGAAGCCGTAGCCGGACTGCACCGTCCGCTGAAAGCGCTCGTTTTCGATCTCGCCGCCATCGAGGCCGACATGTCCATCCGGGATGGCCTGGGCGAATTCGAACAGGGCCTCGAAGAAAGCCGCAGCGTCTTGCCGGCGTTCCGCCTCTGCCACGCGCGGGCGCAGCCGCTCATACAGCGCCGGCCAGTCCACGCGCTTGTTGGCGATGTCGTTGAAGGCCCATTCGGTTGAAAGGGTTCGATACAAGCTTTCAAAGGCTTCCGTGTAACTCTGATCGGAGAAATCCTTGAGGGCAACATCCGGCGGCTCGTACAAGCGCAGGTCGGGCACGCTCTCCTGCGTCACCGCAAACGGCCGCTGGTCCAGGTCCACGATCGAGTACCCCTGCGGCACGCGGCCGACCGGGTCGTCCGCCGTGAAGAGCAGGCCGTCCCTGCCGAAGTCGGTTGGAAATTGCTGCTGGTCGTCCGGTGCCCAGATCACCAGCTTGCCGCCGATCACTTCGTCGTCGTTCTCCGGGTCGGCCTTGATCGAGGCCAGGTAGGACGGCCAGCCGAAGGCAGGGTCGTCGCCCTCGGAGAACGGGCCGCCGGCCAGGTTGGGCCAATACGAGACGGCCAGGACCTGCACGCCCAAGTCGCGCTGGCCGTTGTTGTCCACGTCGTTGAACAGGCCCTCGGGCCGAACGGGCAGGTTCAGATCGTACGTTCCGCTCAGGCCCGTCACCTGCATAAAGCCCAGCGTCTGGGAGTCCACCGTGATCGGATACTCCGGATTGCGCGTCACAAAACCGGTCAGATCTACCAGCGCCACCGCCTGTTCCACGTAATAGGTTTCGATGACAAAGCCGTTCGTCACTTCGAAAGAGCCGCGAATCTGATAAGGCCCGCGCACCGCAGCCAGCGTCGGTTGAGTAGGCGAAGCGGTCGGGGTCGGGCGCGGCGGGGTGGCCGTCGGTGTTGGGGAGAGGGTGTTCGTGGGTGTGGCCGTGGCCGTGACGACCGTCGCTGTCGGCGGCGGGGTGGTGCGAGCCACGACGCGCGTGGGCGTCCTTGTCTGGAGCAAAGGCCGCGTGAAGGTGGGGAAGGGCGTAACCGTGGGAACAGGCGCCAACACCGTGTTGCAGGCCAGCGTCGCCAGGACCAGCAGGGCGGCAACCGTCAGTGGGAGTAATACCGATCTACGCATCAGACAGCCTTTCTGAGCTTGGAAGGTAGCGAGCATTATCCCAAAGATAGGGCCGCGCTTTCAAGCGCGGCCCAACGGTAAACGGCGTCTTTGCCGTAAGCGCTTTCATTGCATGTTTAGCACGTCGCGGATGTGCGGCAGCGCCCAGTCGAGCGTCTCGCGCTCGATGATCAGCGGCGGGGCGAAGCGAATGACGTGCTGGTGCGTCTCCTTGCACAGGATGCCGCGCTGCTGCAGCGCCTCGCAGAAGCGGCGCGCGCCGCGCGCTTCCGGCTTTAGCTCCACGCCGAGGAGCAAGCCTTTGCCGCGCACTGCCTTGACGTGCGGGCTGGGGATCTCGGCCAGCCGCTCCTGGAAGTATTCGCCCAACTCCAGCGCGCGCTCGGCCAGCTTCGCCTCGCGGATGACGCGCAGGGAGGCGCGGGCAACCGCCGCACCGAGCGGGTTGCCGCCGAACGTCGAGCCGTGCTCGCCGGGCTGAAACAGGCCGAGAATGGGCCGATCCGCCAACGTAGCGGACACGGGATACACCCCCCCGCCCAGCGCCTTCCCCAGGATCATCACATCTGGCCGCACGCCCTCGTGATCGCAGCAGAAGAGCTTGCCGGTGCGGCCCAGGCCGGTCTGAATCTCGTCGGCGATGAAGAGGACGTTGCGCCGGCGGGCGATCTCCGCGACGGCCTTGAGGTAACCGGCCGGCGGCACGACCACGCCGGCCTCGCCCTGGATCGGCTCGAGCATGATGGCGCAGGTGTGGGGGGTAATCGCCGCCTCGATGGCGGCGGCATCGCCGTAGGGCACGATGCGGAAACCGGGCGTGAACGGGCCAAAATCGTCGCGGTAGAGCGGCTCCGTGGAAAACGAGATGATCGTGGTGGTGCGGCCCTGGAAGTTGCCCTCGGCCACAATGATCTCGGCTTGGTGGCGTGGGATACCCCTGACCACGTAGCCCCACTTGCGCGCCACCTTGATGGCCGTCTCCACCGCCTCGGCGCCGGTATTCATCGGCAGGGCCATCTCGTAGCCCGTCAGCTCATGAAGTTCCTTGTAGAACAGGCCAAGTTGATCGTTGCGAAAGGCACGCGAAGTGAGCGTGACCCTGTGCGCCTGTTCGGTGAGCGCGGCGATGATAGCCGGGTGACGATGGCCCTGGTTGAGCGCGGAGTAAGCGGACAGACAGTCCAGATATTTTCGGCCCTCCACATCCCACACCCACACGCCCTCGGCGCGCTCGATCACCACATCCAGCGGGTGGTAGTTGTGGGCGCCGTAGGTCTCTTCCAGAGCGACAAAATCTTTAGCATGCATAACCGTCTCCCGAGGCAAGAGGAGGCCCCACGTTTCGGCGCGGCCGGCTCTGCTCGTTTCGCGGGGGCGAGGTAGACCCCGTCTCTATCTGCGCTGCGCCGTCGTCCGTTTGCCCCGCACGGCGGGTTTGCGCGCCGGCGTTCGCTTCGGCGTGCCGGCCAACAGGTGGACGAGGATGGCCTTCTGCGCATGCAGACGGTTCTCCGCCTGCGGGAAGACGACGGACTGCGGGCCGTCCATCACCTCGTCGGTGATCTCTTCGCCGCGATGCGCCGGCAGGCAGTGCATCACGATGGCGTCCGGGCGGGCCAGCGCCAGCAACTCGGCGTTGACGGTGTAGCCGGCGAAGGCGGCGCGGCGCTTGGCCGCTTCGGCCTCCTGGCCCATGCTCGTCCAGGTATCGGTGTAGATCACGTCTGCGCCGCGCACCGCCTCGCGCGGGTCGTTGAGCAGCGTGATCTGCGAGCCGGACTCGCGCGCAAACTCCCGGCCCAGTTCCAGCGGCCTGGGCGCCAGTTCGTAATCCTTGGGTGAGGCGATAGTGAAGTGCGCGCCCAGCTTTGTGCAGATGTGCAGCAATGACACCGCCACATTGAAGCCGTCGCCGACGTAGCTGACGCGCAGGCCCTTGAGCCGGCCCTTGTGCTCCTGAATGGTGAGCGCGTCGGCCAGTGCCTGGCAGGGGTGGTTATAGTCGGTCAGGCCGTTGATGACGGGCACGCTCGCCCACTGTGCCAGGTCGAGGAGGTGCTGGTGCGAGAAGGTGCGGGCCATGATCGCGTCCACATAGCGGGAGAGCACACGGGCCACATCGGCCACGCTCTCGCGCTTGCCCAGGCCGATCTCGTCCGGCGAGAGGTAGAGGGCGTCGCCGCCCAGATGGCGCATCGCCATGTCGAACGAGACGCGCGTGCGCAGCGACGGCTTTTGAAAGACCATGCCCAGCACCTTGCCCCGCAGCACGGGCCGGTTGCCGCCGCGCTGCCGCTCTTTCTTGAGCTGCACGGCCAGGTCGAGCAGGTCCTGGAGTTCTTTGGGTGAATAGTCGGCAATGTGAAGGAAGTGGCGCATAGGGATTCCTGCGGAGGTGAGAGTGATTATGCTGTTATAACGGTCTGGAGCGCTCCCGTAAAGACGCCGGGCACCGAATCAGCCCGGCTGAGGGTGATGTGCGACGAATACCTGGCCTGGGCGATCAAGTTCATCCACGCCGGACACACGCCCGAGCGCGGTGTTGAGTCAACGAATTTAGCGGCTCCACCAAATCCGTTCAATCCGTTGACCCCTTTTTTGCCCCAAACTTCTCCAGCAACAAATCCCTCAACGAGGGCCGCCCGATCTCTTGCAATTCGTAGCGCACGCGCTGGGCGGGCTTGTCCAGTTTGAGCACGCGGCGCAGGTCAATCGGCGTGCCGATCAGCACCAGGTCGGCCGGTGTGTTGCGAATGGTCTGCTCCAGCTCGCTGATCTGCTCGCTGCCGTAACCCATGGCCGGCAACACATTGCCGGTGGTCGGGTACTTGCGATAGGTCTCGGCGATGCTGCCGACGGCGTATGGGCGCGGATCAATGATCTCGGCTGCGCCGAAGCGCTCCGCCGCAACCCAGGCGGCGCCGTAAGCCATCTCGCCGTGGGTCAGGGTCGGGCCGTCCTCGATCACCAGTACGCGCTTGCCTTTGATGGCGGTTGGATCTTCGACCGTTAACGGCGACGCCGCTTCGATGATCGCCGCGCGCGGGTTCATGGCCTGGATGGCGTGGCGCACGGACAAGACGTTGGCGTGGTTGGCCGTATCTACCTTGTTGAGCACCACCACGTCGGCCAGCCGCACGTTGGCCTCACCGGGATGGTAGCTCGACTCATGACCGGCGCGGTGCGGGTCGGCGATGACGATGTGCAGGTCGCTCTTGAAGAAGGGCAGGTCGTTGTTGCCGCCGTCCCACAACACGATGTCGGCCTCCTGCTCGGCCAGGCGCAGGATCTTCTCGTAGTCCACGCCGGCGAACACCGTCACGCCCCGGTCGAGGTGCGGCTCGTACTCCTCGCGCTCTTCGATCGTGCACTCATATTCGTCCAGGTCGTCATAGTCCGCAAAGCGCTGCGCCGTCTGTGCAATCAGGTTGCCATAGGGCATGGGGTGGCGCACAGCGGCGACTTTGTAACCCAGCTCGCGCAGGATGTCGGCGACGCGGCGTGTGGTCTGCGATTTGCCGGAGCCGGTGCGCACTGCACCGATGGAGACCACCGGCTTGCTGGAGGGCAGTTGAGTCGCATGCAGGCCGAGCAGCCTGAAGTTCGCGCCGGCGGCCAGCACCTTCGAGGCCTGGTGCATGACATAGCTGTGCGGCACATCACTGTAGGAGAAGACGACTTCATCAATACGCAGATCACGGATCAGATCGAGTAGCTCGCCTTCGGGGTGGATGCGGATGCCTTCCGGATATAGTTTGCCGGCCAGCTCCGCCGGGTACAGCCGGCCCTCGATGTTGGGGATTTGCGTGGCCGTGAAAGCGACGACCTCGAAAGCCGGGTTCTCGCGGAAGACCATATTGAAGTTGTGGAAATCGCGCCCGGCGGCGCCCATGATCAGAACGCGGGTACGAGCCATAGAATCTCCTCGCTTCCCAGGATGTGCGTGGGGGGGAGCATACCACACCCGGCGCCGTTCATTCAGTAACGAACATCATCGGAGCAGACGGTCATCCGTTACTCGCGGCGGATCGCCAACCGAATCCTGCGCAATTCCAACTGCTTCCCTCGCCGCCGCCATTATATAATCCCGGCGTAATCAAGACTTCCTGCGCCCGTTGCACCAAACCTTTCAGGGCGCGCTTCTGCTGACCTGATAATCTCAGGCCGGTTTGTTGTCAAATGGGCAACGCACATAGGAAACGCGTACTGTACTATCTGGCGCTCACTTTCATCTCTCTGGCTGGGATTGCGTATGGCTTTTTCTTCTCCGAATTGTTCTTCCCCAGCGACCGGGCGCCCTGGCTCGAAATCCTGCTGACCGTTCTGAAGTGTTCGTGGCTGGTTTCGTTCCCCTACGCACTGCTCAATTACTATTCCCTCTTTCGATATCCGGCTCTTCTCCCGGGAGTTACGGACTTTCGGGCCGAGTCACTGCGCTCCCGGCTGTATTTTCGCTTTGTCACTCGCGGCCATAACCCGCAGCTCATCGCCGAAACGGTCGCCCACGCGCGCCGCGTACTCAGAGACACGCTGCAGCCGCATCAATGGCTGATCGAGGTGATCAGCGACTGCCCGCTGCGGGCTAACCCGTTCGACCGTCAAGTGCGGCTCTTCGTGATCCCGAGCGGCTATCGGCCGGCTTCGGGCGCGCTCTACAAAGCCCGCGCGTTGCAGTATGCGCTAGGCGCTTCCAACGCTGCGCTCGAGGATTGGATTGTTCACCTCGACGAGGAAACACGCTTCGATGCCGAGACCGTGCGTGCCATCGGCGAGTTCGTGGCGCAGGAAGAGCGGCGCGTGGCGGCCAACGGTGGCCGGCCGCGCATCGGTCAGGGCATTGTCCTATACGGGCGCGGCACGGTGATGAACTGGACGACGACGCTGGCCGACTCGATCCGTGTGGGCGACGACTATGGGCGTTTCCGGTTGCAATTCGAACATGGCCGTGCGTTCTTCGGCATGCATGGCTCGTTCATCGTCGTCAACAACGGCGTGGAGCAGGCCATCGGCTTCGACCATGGCTTCGCCGGAAGCATCACCGAGGATGCTTACTTCGCGCTCATGGCCCAGTCGCGCGGCATCGGTTTTCGTTTCATCCACGCCTACATGTACGAAAAATCCCCCTTCTCACTCGGGGATTTCGTCAGGCAACGGCGGCGCTGGTTCGGCGGCTTGTGGCTGTGTGCGCTCGATCGCAACATCCCGCTCCGCCATCGCCTGGCGCTAGGCTCCTTTATGCTGCTGTGGTCCATTAGCTGGTTGTGCATCGTGATGGTGTATGTGAACATCTTCATCCCAACCGGCACGCCGCTGTGGCTGGCAGTGACGGGGGGGTTGTCGTTCTCCTACTATCTGCTGCTCTATCTCGTCGGTTACTGGCGCACCTTCAACTGGCGTGAGAACCCGGCTGCCTTCGTGCTGCGCCTCGCCGCACAGATCGTGCTCATCCCGATCTTCTCGGTGATGGAGGCCGCCGGCGTCTTCTACGCCTTGTTCAGCCCGCCGAAGGACTTTTACATCGTGCAAAAGGAGGCGCCCGCGCCTGCTGCGCCGGCGTGGCGGCGCCTATGGTGGCGGGCAGCCGGTGTTTGGCGACAGATTCCGTACTGGCCGGGTAAGGCCTGGCTGCGTTGGCAGGCGTGGCGGCGGGCCCACGCCCACGATGCGGTCACGGGCCTTTACAGTTACGACTTCTGGCTGAAGGCGCTCAGGTTGCAGGGCAAGCTGCCGCTGCCGGGGCGTTCAGCCGCCGCCTGTCTGGCTATCGAAGTGAAGGGGCTGGATGTGTTGACGGGAAAAGTCGGAGCGCACACGACCAACGCCACCCTGGCCCACATCGGCGCGGCATTGGCCCGCAGCCTGCGGTCGTATGATCTGGTCTGCCATTACGGCGAGGGCAGGTTTATGGTTGCGCTCCTGCGCTGCCCGGCGCAGCATGCCCAGACAGCCGGTGAGCGCATCGTCGGCGGCCTCACCCACCGCCTGTTGGGCGACCTCAACCGCCGGCACGACGTGCAGCTCAGTCTGGCGTGGACGGTCGCGCCGATTCACGCTAATCATCTCTCCCCCGAAGCACTGCAACAAGCCACCCGCAAACCTCTGGAAAGCCTCGTGCCTGGACCGGCGCATTCGGCGGCGCTGGGAGATTGAGTGCTCACATCACCTCTGGCGCCTGGATGTCGAGCAAACGGAGGGCATTGGCCAGGGTCTGGCGCACGGCAGCCACCAGGCGCAGGCGGGCGTTCTTCAAGGCTTCGCTCTCGGCCTGCAAGACGGGCACCTCGTGGTAGAAGCTGTGGAAGGTTTTGGCCAGGTCATAGGCGTAATTGGCCATGATGAGCGGTTTGTAATCCTGCGCCGCCGCCTGCACCGTCGCCGGGAAGTGAGCGAGGTGCTCGATCAGCTCGACCTCGAGCGGGTGCAGCACGTAGTCGAACAACGCCGTGTCGGTAGCGCCGGCGTTGGAGGCCCGCGCTGTAGCGGCCGGCAGGCCGCCTGCCTTCTTCAGAATACTGTTGGCGCGCACGTGCGCGTTCTGGATATAAGGCCCGGTTTTACCATCGAAGCTCAGCGCCGCGTCCCACTCGAAGACGATGTCCTTGACGTTGTCCACCGATATCAGCGAATAGACCAGCGCCCCCAGGCCCACCTGCTGCGCCACCCGATCGCGTTGTGCTACCGGTAGGTCTGGGTTTTTCTCGTCAATCGCAGCGTGGACGCGACGGCATGCCTCGTCAACTACGTCTTTGAACAAGACCACCTGCCCGCGGCGGGCCGACATAGCGCCTTCCGGCAGGCTCACAAACCCGTACGCCAGGTGATGACACTTGGCGGCCTGCGGAAACCCCCACAATTCCAGAATCTTGAACGCCTGTTGCAGATGCATGCTCTGCCGCGTGTCCACGACGTAGATGGAGCGGTCAATGTGATACTTCTCGAACTTGATCTTGGCGAGCGCCAAATCCTTCGTTAGGTAGAGGGTCGTGCCGTCGCTGCGCAGGATGACGTTGGAGCGATACTTTTCCTTGGTCAACCCGAGTTTTTGATCAATATGGACGATGACGGGGCCGCCCGTCGGTCGCTGGTCTTCGGCGATGCCGCGCGCGACCAGCGCCTCGACGATGGCTTTGCTCGGCTCATCAACTTCGCTTTCAAAGAACCAGACGTCAATCTTGATGTCGAGCAAGCGTAGAATGTCGTGGAGCTCCGCCAGGCTCCACTCCCGAGTGACGCGCCACAGCTCACGCACCGCCGGGTCGCCGGCATCCCAGCGGCGCAGCATCTCGCGCCGCTCGGCGTCATAGGCTTCACGCTGCGCCCGTTCTGCCGGCGTCTCATTTGCCTTTTCCGTCAACAGCGCCGTGGCTTCTGCATAGATCTTCAACAACCACTGACCCCGTTCGTGCACTCCCGCCGGCTCTTGGCCCTTGTAGAACTTATCGTAGGCCCACAGCACGGTGATGACGCCCAGGCCCATATCTCCCGGATAGGAGGCGCGGATGGTAGGAAAACCGGCGAACTCGAGCAGCCGCGACAGCACTTCACCCAGGACGGCATTCCGGGCGTGGCCGATGTGAAACGAGTGATGGGTGTTCGGTTGCGCATACTCGACCATGACACGCTCGGCCTTGGGCGCACCTTTGCCAAAATCCGCACCCTCGTCAATGGCCGCCGCCACCACCCGGGCGGCGTAGGCCGGCGTGTCGAAATAGGCGTTGACGTAGGCCTTGTCCGCCACGATGCGGGCGAAGCCGGGTGGGGGGGGGATGCGCGCGGCGACCAGTCGCGCCAGCTCCTGTGCGCGCTGCGGCACGTTGACTCTCTTGCCGGCGCGGGCCTCGGCGGCGGCCGCCTGGAAGCAGATGTTGGTGCCCATGCCCCACTGCCCGGCAAACGGTGTGGCTTGCCACTTGACCTCGTTGCCGTCGGGGACGCCCAGGTCTGCCAGGGCCGTTTTGATTTGACCAGCAATGACCTCTAAATCCCGCTCGAACATTTCGTCTCCATGTCGAAGCGCGATTTTACTACGAGGGCGCTATTCGAGCGAAGAGTCGTCGCCGCCGATGATGGTGAACTTGCGCTGGTTGCGAGGCGGAGCCGGCGGCGGGATGTAGGAGCGGGGATCCGCCGGGACCGGCGGCTGGACGACAATGATGTGCGGCGTTTCCGGGCGCGGCTCGGCTTCCCGCGCAGCGCGAACGCCCACTGCACGCGTGGCGAACCAGACGATGATCAGGGAGGTGGGGAGGGAGGCGGCCACACCGGCCACGACCCCGACGATGACGGCCAGGGCCTGATCCGAAAGGCGCGTGCCGATGATGATCGCCAGTGTGATACTGAAGGCCAGCACGATCAGGAAGATGGCCAGGCGCAGTCGGTTCATCTCGTCGTCGCAAACAGTTGCCGATGGCTAAGGCGCCGCCTGTGCCATGGCAGCAACCTCGGCATGGCGAAAGCACACGACTACATGATCATTGACCAGGCCCGTCGCCTGCATGAAGGCGTAACAAATCGTCGAGCCGGTGAAGGTGAAGCCGCGCCGCTTCAGGTCCTTGCTCAGCGCATCCGACTCGGGTGTGCGGGCTGGGATTTCCTTCAGCGACCGCCAGCAGTTCTGTTTTGGCTTCCCATCCACAAACCGCCAGAGGTACGCGTCGAAGCTGCCGAACTCTTCCTGCACGGCGAGGAAGGCGCGGGCGTTGCGCACGGCGGCGCTGATCTTCAGCCGGTTGCGCACGATGCCCGGATTGTTGAGCAACTTCTTGAGGCGGCGTTCGGTGTAGCGCGCGACCTTGTGCGGGTCGAAGTTGTCGAAGGCGGCGCGGTAGTTCTCGCGCTTGCGCAGGATGGTGATCCAGCTCAGCCCGGCCTGCGCGCCTTCCAGGATCAGGAATTCGAACAGTAGCCGGTCGTCGTGGCTGGGCACGCCCCACTCCTGGTCGTGGTAGGCCTGATACAACGGGTCATCCCCGGCCCATTCGCAGCGCGTGATCATGGAGTCCTCCGGTCTTCTGGCGCGGCCCACGCGTCCTGAAAGCGCTTAACCTGACCGTAAGGCCACCGCCGGAGCGATAGTCCCCCAGCAGGGCACGACGGTGTCGTCATTCACGCGCACCAGCAACCGGTGCGAGGCCAGCACACGCTCGATAAGGTCGGATTGGAACCCAAAGTGCTTGTGTGAAGGTGTTTGGGCCATGCTGCCTCCGGGAAGGGGGTAGACCGGGCGCAGCAGGCTTCAGAGTGGAGCAAGGTGAGGGAAAAGCGCGCGGTAGCAGGCAAGCAAATGTTCGGCAGCCCTGGTTATATCAGAATATATGTTCTATTTCAAGAGGCAAAAATTTAGGCCGGGTGAGGCCCGGCCTACGTCCGTCCGATGACGTCTTACTTCAGGGTCTTCTCCAATAAGGCCAGTCGCTTCATCAAACGGCCCTTGCGACGCGCGGCGCTATTCTTATGAAAGACGCCTTTGGCCGCGGCCCGGTCCAGGGCGCTGGCGGCGGCCAGCACCTTCCGGCGGGCTTCCTCCAGCGAGGGGCGAGGTTCATCGGTGGCCTTGTCTGGCATAGTGCTCACCGCCGACGCCGCTTTGCGCGCTTCTTCAAGTGAGATGCTGGCTAACTCATCGCGTGCCAACCGCACGGCAGTGCGCGTGCGGGAGCGCGTGCGCTGATTGCGGATGCGCTTGCGCTCGTTGGAGCGGATGCGCTTTTGAGCAGAGGCAGTGTTCGCCACGATCAACTCTCCTAAACGGAACAACTTTCCGAAGACATGGGCCGTCTCCGGCCCGATTCGCGAAGCGGGATTTTAGCTCAGCGATAGGCGTTTGTCTAGGCCAGCGCAATGCATTCGATCTCGATCTTCGCGCCGCGCGGCAGGCCGGCCACCTGCACCGTGCTGCGCGCCGGCGGACTATCCGAGAAGAATTCGCTATAGACGGCGTTCATGCGGGCAAACTCGTTCAGATCGGACATGAAGACGGTGGTCTTGACGACGCGGCTCAGCCCGCTGCCTGCCGCCTCCAGCACATTTTGCAGATTGGTCAGCGCGCGACGTGTCTGCATCTCGATATCGCCTTCGACGAGCTGCATGGTCGCCGGGTCGAGCGGGATCTGGCCGGAGCAGAACAGGTAGTCGCCGGCACGGACCGCCTGCGAGTAGGGGCCGATGGCTTTGGGCGCAGCGTCGGTGTGGAAGGTGGTGCGAAGTGGGGACATAGGACTCCTGAAGGAAAAGAGGCTCGACGAGGTTCAACGAGCAAAGCATTAGTG
>JBBIQY010000022.1:0-43298 GCA_037442085.1 Anaerolineae bacterium | reverse complement strand
GGCACCGAGCGGCTTCGGTGTTGCTGAAGACCTTCTGCGTGGCAATCAGAAAATGAATGTAGTCGAGTTCGTCACACTTGGGCGGGTTCATACCCGCAGTGTACCCGACTTATGGCAAGTGCGTAACTCCTATGTGTGTAATTTCGTAGGCGCGGCTCTCAGACCCGCGCCTACAGGCCGAATTACACAATTTTCGGCATACGGCCTTCGGCAGCTACCGCCGCGAAATCAGCGAGCGGTTGTTCGGTCTACCACCGCGACGCAATGCCTGCACCCCATTCTTCCCCAAGGGCAGTGCGCGGCGCTGATCGGCGCTACTCCCCCAGCGGCTGGAAGCCGCGCCCCAATACCTCCTGCGCAGGCGAGACGACGATGAAGGCGTTGGGGTCTACCTGCCGTACCAGCGCCTTGAGCCGGGAGGCCTCGGTCACCGTCAGCGCGATCATCAGCACCTCGCGCTCCTGCTGCGAATACATGCCCTTGCCGTGCAGGGCAGTCACGCCGCGCTTCATCTCCTTGAGCACCAGGTCGGCCACCACCTGCGGCTGGCTGGTGATGACCAGGGCCAGCAACTGCTGGCGGCGGCGCGAGTGCAACAGCGAGGACGCCGCCGCCCGCACGCCGCCGTCGGGCTTCTTGCCATCGCTCGGTCGCAGCCCCCCAAGGAACGGGGCCCGCTCGGCGGCGCCGAACTTGGGCAGCACCTCGCCCGAGGCCTGGTGCAGGCCCGCCGTCAGCCAGCCAACCAAAAATAACAGGCCGTTGTACGCCAGGCCCAGCACCAGCACGGCCTCGCCCGGGATAGGCCCGAGCGCGGCTCGGGCGATATACTCCGCCCACGACGCCGCTGGCAGCGGATGGATGTAAATTTTCAGCAGCAGGGCGATGGCCAAAATGATAAAGATCCAGAAGTAGTTGCGGCGGAAGCGGCGGCCAAAGGCCTCCCACATGGTGATGGGGTATTGCGGCTGGAGCAGGCTCTCGGCCAGGTTCTCGGCCCACTCCGGGTGCGGGGCGAAGGGCGGCACCAGCATCGCCGCGAAGAAGTCGGTCTCCATCAACCGAGCGCGATAGCTCCATAGCTCATAATAGCGGTAACGCCGCGCCTCCATCCACAAGAAGAGCGTGACGAGCAGAGTGTTGAGAATGATGACGCTGAAGTGATTCTGCGGGCTGGAGAAGGCGAAGGAGATGGCTGCGCCGGTGGCGATGACGGCCCAGTTCGTGGTGTTATCCAGCCGCATACGCCAGGTGTTGCTGCGCTGAATCTCGGCGCGGTAGTAATGCACCATGGCGGTGTTGAACTCCGCCGGGCGCATCTCATAGCCGCGGAATTTCCACACCGGCTCCGGGCCGGGCCGTTCGCTCTGGGCGGAGTTATGGGGCTTGGCATCGGACATGGCGCTCTCCTTGAACCGCGTTCTGATTCTACCCCTTGCCCGACGTCATGACTATACGCCGAAGCGCCTACGCTACAAACTTTTGCGCTACCAGCAACTCCCCATTCAGAAGCGCCCCGCCCGCCGCGCCGCGAATAGTGTTGTGCGAGAGTACGACGAAGCGCAGGTGGAAGAGCGGGTCGGGGCGAACGCGGCCCACGACGGTGGTCATCCCGCCGCCGGAGTCGCGGTCGCGACGCGGCTGGGGCCGGTCGGCCTCGGGACGGACTTCGATCGTCACCCTCGGCGCGGAAGGCAGGCCGCGCACGATCTCCGGCGGACAGAACGATTCGAGCGTGGCCACCGCCTCGGCCGGCGTCGGCTTGTGCGCGAACTCCGCCGAGATGCAAACCAGATGTCCTTCGCTGACGGGCACGCGGTTGGTGTGCGCGGCCAGGCGAATCGGCGCGAACTCGACTTCATCGTCCACGACCTGGCCCAGCATCTTGCACGGCTCGGCCTCGAACTTCTCCTCCTCGCCGCCGATGTGGGGGATGACATTGTCGAGGATGTCGAGCGAGGCCACGCCCGGATAGCCCGCGCCGCTCACCGCCTGCAGCGAGACCATAAACGCCCGCTGGAGGCCGAAGGCGTCGTGCAGGGCGCGGAAGGCGATCGTCACACCGGTCGCCGTGCAGTTGGGGTTGGTGACGATGAAGCCCTTCCAGCCGCGCGCCCGCCGCTGGTGCTCGATGAGCCGGGTGTGATCCGCATTGACCTCCGGGATCAGCAGGGGCACATCCGACCACAAGCGATGCGCCGAAGCGTTAGAGCATACGGCGTAACCGGCCTCCGCCAGCGCCGGCTCGGCCTCGCGGGCGATGTCGGCCGGCAAGGCAGAGAAGGCGATCTGCGCGTCGAAGCCGGGCGCGGTGGGCAGCACCGTCAGGCCGCGCGCGTATTCGGGCACGGCGCCGGGCAGCACCCAGCGCACGCCGTCGCCGTATGGCCGCCCGACCGTGCGATCCGAGCCGGTGAGCGCGCTGACCTCGAACCACGGATGATTCTCCAGCAACTGCACGAAGCGTTGACCGACCGCGCCAGTCGCGCCGAGGATGGCGACTTTAAGTTTCCTCTGTATCACAGGCCTCTCCGTTTCAATGCACAGTGCACTATACGCCATGCGTCAGGTGCATTTCGCATTCTGCATTGCGCACTGACAGATTCGTCACGCTACAATCAACCGATGAATCGCCCGCACCGCCTCATCCGCCTGCGCGGCCTCGACGGCCAGGCTGATGCTGCATTCGGATGAACCCTGCGCGATGACGACGACATTGACGCCGGCCGCACCCAGCGCGCCAAAGACTTTGCCGGCGATGCCGGGCGTGTGCCGCATCCCCGCGCCGACCACCGTCACCACCGCGCACTCGGGCGAGGCCGTGACCGCATCAATGTCATGACGCCCCAACTCCCGGCGGAACTCATCCTCCAGCGCCCGCACCACCGTCTCCGAGGCGGCGCGCGGCACGACGAAGCAGATGCTCTGCTCGGACGAGGCCTGCGAGATCATCGAGACGCTGGTCCTGGTGCGCGCGACGGCGGCGAAAGTGCGGGCGGCGATGCCGGGGATGCCCAGCATGCCACGCCCCTCCAGGGTGATGATGCTTTGACCGCGAAAGGCCGTGACGGCCCGGACGTTCCCGTTCGCGCGGCGAACGGCCGGCGCCTCCCGGGAGGTTCCGGCGTTGTCGGGGATGATCTCGGTGCCGGGATGTTGCGGCTGAAACGTGTTCTTGACGCGCAGCACAATGCCGCGCTCGATGACGGGGCGGATGGTCTTGGGATGCAGCACCTTCGCGCCGTAGAAGGCTAGCTCGGAGATTTCGCGGAAAGTCAGCTCCGGGAGCGTGCGCGCCTCTTTGACGACGCGCGGGTCGGCGGTCATCACGCCGGGCACGTCGGTCCAGATCCACACCTCGCGCGCACCGAGGGCCACGCCGAAAATCGCTGCCGAAAAATCGCTGCCGCCGCGCCCGAGCGTGGTCGTCACACCTTGGCTAGTCGCGCCGATGAAGCCGGTGATGATGGGTATGACGCCGCGCTCCAGCAGCGGGCCGATCACCGCTTCGGCTCTGCCCTGGGTCGCCTCCATGTCGGGCGTAGCGGATTGATAGATGGCATCGGTGACCACGACCTCGGCCGCGTCCACTGCCTCCGCCGGGAGGCCGGCGGTGGCCAGCGCGGCGGCGACCAGCGGCGCGCTCATCCGCTCGCCAAGCGAGGCGATGGCATCCAGCGCGCGCGGCGAGGCCTCGCCAAGGATATTGATGGCGTGGCAGAGCGCGGTGTACTCGGCGAGACAGCCGGCGATGCGGGCCTTGACCTCATTCGCTCCCGGCGCCAGGTCATCCAGCGCAGCAAAGTGTTTTTCGCGCAACTTGTCGGCAGTCGCCCGCGGCAGATGCGCGTCGCCGGCCTCGGCAGCATGCGCCGCGTGCAGCAGCGCGTCGGTGACGCCGCTCATCGCGGAGACGATCACGCTCACGCGCTCCCACTCGGCGCGCACCTGGCGGGTGATCGCGATCAGATTGCGGATGGCTGTGGCGCTGCCCACAGACGTGCCGCCGAATTTCATCACCAGGGTCTTTGTCATGTCGAGTATTCTTCCTCACCCATCTTCACCCGACCTCCCCTTCCCTCCCCCGGCAGGAGAGAGAAACGGAAGAGAAATGAAAACGCGGAGCCGGCTCGCTCCGCGTTGGGGGTGTCAGTATCCGCAGGATACCTGTTACCACGTCGAAGCGACGGCCTCCCAGCCGGGGGTCGTAGTCGCCATGGTCGTGGTCATCGTGCTGCCCGTCATCTTGCGCGACAAGTTATCACAGGGCAAGTTCGTCTGTCAATCGTGAATTTGCCCAAACTGCCCGGCGGCGGCTTCGGCGTCATACCCCATGCTCGCGGAAGTAAGCGAGCACCCGCCGCCATGAGTCCTCCGCGGCAGCCCGGTTGAGATCGGACTCGCTTCGGCGCTGATTGGCGAACGAGTGCGTCGCGCCGGGGTAGATTTTGATGTCGTGCGGGATACGGTGGCGGTCGAGGGCCTCGTCCAGCTTCTTGCCGGCGGCGGTGCTGAAGTCCGGCTCGGGCCATGAGCCAACGACGGGGCAGGCGCGGGCCAGCGCCTCAGCAGGCGGGTTAGCGCTGCCGTAGAACGGAGCGATGACGCGCAGCCGCGCGTCGGTGCACGCCCACGCCACGGCGAACGCGCCCCCCAGGCAATAGCCCACCGCCCCGAGGCGCGCCGCGTCCACAAACGGCTGCGCAGCAAAGTAGTCGAGCGCAGCTCTGAGATCACGAATGCCGCTATGATCGAGCGCATTGAGGAACATCCCGGCGAAGAAACGGAACATGCAGACCACACGGTTGCGGCCCGCGAACAAATCCACCGCCAGCGCCGCGTAGCCCTCGTCCGCGAACTGCTTCGTGATGCGGCGCATATCGTCGTTCAAACCATATGCTTCGTGGATGAGGACGAGCCCGGGGAACGGGCCCTCGCCGTCGGGCCGGGCGAGGTAGGCGTGCAGCAGGTGATTGTTGGAGGGGAAGGTGATGGTCGAGGTGAGCATAGGTTACAGGCTGAGCGGCGGGTAAACGGCCAGGCTCAGGCGTTCGTGAAGCGAGTCGCCGGCAATCCGAGTCGGTTGAGCACTTCGCCGGCCGCCTCGGCTCCGTACGCACTATGGCCATTCCGTCATCAGAAAATCATCAAAGGTCACATCGGCGTTGGTCGCCTTCGCGCCGCTCCAGACGAACAATCCGACCCCGCCGCTGGCATAAGTCGCATCGGAGATGGAAGCGATCTGTTTCCCATTCACATACAAAGTCAAAGTGCCATTACCGCAATCCGCGCCGAGGCGATATGCGGCCGCGTTCTGCGCAACCAAATCACTGGACGCCCACTGGTCGTCGTTGGTGAGGAAGAGGTCGGGCTCGTTCTGGATTGCCCGGCCAATGGCGTATTCACCCGCAGGTGTGATCGCAAAATAGTAGTAGGAAGCCTCGGCGGCTTGTTTGTTACACATGATGCCCAGCGCCGTCGTGGGGTCAGTGTCGTTGGTGTAGGCCGTCACTTCAATATGCACATTCCGATAGGTTTCATTATCCGGGGTGCTCCACACGAACCAGCTCTCGGTGAAGGGCGGTTTGCCGATTTGTGTGTAATTTCGTAGGCGCGGCTCTCAGACCCGCGCCTACAGGCCGAATTACACAATTTTCGGCATACGGCCTCGGTGAAGACTCTGAACCGCAGAGTGCCATTGCGATATTCGACGGCGCTGTCGGCGTCGGTGCCCGTTCCCCAGCGATCGGAGGTGAAGTCGTCGCTCAGAATCACCGAGGACGTGCTCGGCGGGGTCTTTGTGGGCAGAGGCATGCGCGTCGGAGGGGGAACAGGCGTTGGCGCGCCGCTGCCGCCTACTACCGTCTGGCATGCCAGGGCGGCTAAGACGAGGCCGGCTATCGGCAAAACACTCTGACGGTTCCCGATGGCTTTATGCGACATGTTGCCGTCCTGTCTCAACGTTCTCGCCGCGCGGGCGTGGGCCGCAGCATGCGCCGAATCTTGAGCGCCAGGTGAACGGCCAGACGCGTGTCCGGGTTGTTCATGTCAATGCCGGCCAGTTGCTGAATGCGTTCCATCCGGTACAGCAGTGAGTTGCGGTGGATGAACAACTTTTCCGCCGTCTGACTGAGGTTGCCTAGCTTATCGCAAAAAGCATCCAGGGTTTCGAGCAGGTCGCCGCTGCCCTCATAATCCATCAGCGGGCCGAGCACCTCGCGGCAGAAGGCCTCCAACTCCTCGTTGTTCTCCAACTGGAAGAGCAGGCGGTAGACGGACAGATCGCCGAAGTACAAGGGGTTCTTCTCGTTGAGCCGCACGGCCATCGTCAGCGATTGCGACGCTTCGCGGTAGGAGTCCTTCCAGTCGGCCAGCTCGGTGGCCACGCGCCCCACCCCGCAGTGGGCGATGTGCTGCGGGTACTCCTCCTGCGCCGCGCGGTTGACGGTTTCGGACAGCCTGAGCGCCATCTCCGGCCGGCCCGCCTGCGGCACCGCGCAAAATGCGACCACCTCGTTATCGCGCAGGCGGACGAGCGCGCCGACGCCGGTTTTGGCGACGCTCTGATTGACGATGGTCTCCAGCCGGCGCAGGCTGGGCGTCTCGCCTCGGCCCACACTCCACTTCCACACCAGCGCCGCATGCGTCGGCTCCACGTCATAGCCGATGCGTTTGGCCCAGCGATACAGCTCTTCCAGAGCGACGTTGCCGACCAGCACCGCGTCCACGAAGTCGCCATGAGCGCGTTTCTCGGCTTCGCTGACCGCTTTCGCTTTGGCCATCTCCAGCGCGCAGGCCGCCGCGCCGTGTTCCACCACCAGTTGGTCGAGGGCGTCCAACTCGCCGGCCCGGCCCACGATCGAAAGATAGCCGCGCGCCATGCCTTTAGCGACGATTGGGCAGACCAGGCGTGTCAGGCCATTGGGCAGCGCCTGGTCGCGCCAGCCGCCCAGGGCCGCCTGCCGCCGGTCGCGTAGACTCTCGGGCAAATAGGTCAGGGAGCGTAACGCGGCCAGCGCCTCCGGCCAGGCCTCGGCCAGCGCGGATGGGATGGCCTCGGCCAGCGGGTTCAGGCGTTTGTCTTGCAGCAGCACGGCTTTACCGGTCTGTTCACACATCGCCTGCGCCAGGCCTGGCAATCCCACGCCCTCCACCGAGAGCCGCGCCAGGGTCTGGTAAATCTGCCCGCCGCGCCCGATCAGATAGGTTTGTCGGTTAACGATCAACTCCAGGGCGGATTGCTGGATGTCGCGCAGGGAGGCGCCCGGCGGCAGCGCAAAGACGGGAGCGGCATCTTTGGGGGACGGCTTCACTTCGCCGAGCACGGCCAGCCCGGCGATGCGGGCCTCGCTCCACGCCTGCAATTCCTTGCGGCTCGGCATCTCGCCGCACAACACCAGGTCGCCGGCCTGCGGCTTCAGGCCGCTGCCGGCCATCACCACCCAGCGCACTTTGCGCTCGCGCAGCGCCGGCGACGGCAGGGCCGTCCCTTTAGGAAAGGCCAGACGAGCCAACTCCCCCAGTGAGACGTCAGAGTTAGGATGTGGCATACGCAGAATGAAAGGCGAAGAGGCAATGAGTAATGAGCGGATTATAAACGCTGTTGGGTCAGGCCCGGACTGCCCCTCCCTGCCGCCTCCGTTGCCGATCATCCGTCGTTCCAACCGATTTAGTACGCTCATCCCGTAGCCGCCCGCGCGCAGGCGGCCTAAACTGCAGGCAACCACCCGTTCGTTCAAACTGCGTCCCGTGCCATGACCCGCTACACCGACGACTTGCTCGAAAGCCTGCGCTACATCGCCGACCCCGAGCCGGACGGACTGATCGAGGAGCTGGCCCGCACCCAGCAGATCGAGACGGTCAATCGCATCCTGCACAGCCTGATCCTCAACCAACAGACCATCCCGCCCGAGCTGCCCGACAACCTGGAGAACTGGCTGCGCGCCACCGATGGCCTGCCGCCCGGCACCGACGAGGCCCGGCTAGAGCGCGCGGCGCAATTGTTTGTCGAGCATGGTCTGATCATGTCCATCATCCTGGCCACCGGCTCCTTCGTCGAGTGCTATGCCGCCCAAAAAGGCGTCAAGGTGATGACGACCACCTACCGTCTCGGCCAGAACCCCTACCGGCGCATCGCCGAGACCGCGCAATTCCTCATCCTGGTCATGTCGCCGGGCGGCCTCACCAGCCCCGAGGGCCAGGCCATTGCCGCCATCCAGAAGGTGCGGCTGATGCACTGCGCCATCCGCTATTTCATCCATCGGAAGGGGACATGGGATGTGCGCGCGCTGGGCGAACCGATCTGCCAGGAGGACATGCTCGGCACGCTGATGTGCCTGTCGTACGTCCTCATCGAAGGGCTGCGCAAGCTGCAGGTCGAGGTGAGCGCCGAGCAGGCCGAAGACTTCCTCTACCTGTGGCGCATCGTAGGCAAGATGCTGGGCTGCCTGCCTGAATACCTGCCACAGACCATGGACGAAGCACGCGAGCTGACCGAGGGCATCCGCCGCCACACGCAAGGCCCAAGCGAAGACGGCATTATCATGACTCGCGCCTTGCTGGAGATGCACCGCGACCTGGTGCCGGGCGAGGCCTTCGACGGATTGGTCCCGGCGCTGATGCGCTTCCTGGCCGGCGACCGCGTTTGTGATTGGATGCAGGTCCCACGCAGCCCGTGGGACGCCATGGTGCGCACTGGACAGGGCCTGACGAAGTTCTTCGACCGCTTTGATCGGGCTGCCGGCCCGCTGGCCGACCTCGTGGATCAGCTCGGAGTACAGTTCATCACGCGGCAGGCCATCGCCCTCAGCGGCTACGAGCGCGCCGCGTTCGCCATCCCCACCTCCCTGAGCGACGCCTGGCACCTGGAGACGCGGGCCAGAACACACGCCTGAGCCATTGACCCCAGCCAAGGCGCGGGCTTCGGTGTATCATAACGGCGGTTAATGCCTGGTTAGCCGCCCTATGCCCGACATACCACCGCCTGCCTCTGCCGCCTCCCTCCACCGCCGTCTGATTCGCAATTACATCGCCGGCACGCTGTTTGCGCTGGCCGCTGGCGGCCTGCTATTCGCCTTCGGCCTCGACCTGACTCAGCGGCAGACCATCATTCTCTTCTTCGTGCTCGTGCCCCTCGCCTTCGTGCCCACCATCGCGCTCGACCTGTGGCGGATCGGGCGCGAGATACAACCGGTGAAGGCGGCGCTGGCCGGCGCCGCCGACGCCGATTATGCCGAGGCACTCGTACGCGCGCTGAACCTGCCCTACCTGACGGGCCGCCGCATCGTGTTGCTCCACCTGCCCGTCTTCCTCGCCTCCATCACCGCGCTGGTCGCCCTCGCCAACGGGCTGGCGCAGTTCGGGCTGACTCCGACGCAATACTTCAATCTGCTGCTGATCGCCGTGCTCGTCAGCTTCAGCCATGCGCTCTTCGAGTACTTCGGCGCGGACGGGATGCTGCACCCTGTCCTGGCCTGGCTGTGGCGGCGCGCCGGCGAACTGCCGGCCCCGGCCCGCCGACGCATCGTCGCGCTGGGGATGCAGCGCAAGCTGCTGCTCGTGTCACTGTTCGCCGTCTTCGCACCCCTGGTCATCCTCGGGCTGACCACGCTGACCCGCGCCCGCGATCTGCTGGGGCGCGTCGGGCTGGCCGCCGGCCTGGACGCCCAGGACCTCAACGCCCTCAGCCTCTCACTCCAAGTCTGGGTGATCGTGCTCAGCGCCGTCAGCATGGGGGTGATCGTGGCGCTGGTGGTGGCGCTGGCACGGGGCGTGACGCGCGCCGTGAAAGTGATGGAGCAGGCCATGCAGCAGCTGGAGGTCGGCGACCTCAACACCCAACTCCCGATCACCACCACCGACGAATTCGCCCGGCTCTTCGAGGGCTTCAATCTGATGACCGAGGGCCTGCACGAGCGCGAGCGGCTGCGCGACGCCATTGGCCGTTACCTGGCCCCGGAGCTGGCCGAAGAAGTGATGAAGCACGGCGTGCGGCTGGGCGGGCAGAAGATCAGCGCCACCCTGCTCTTCGCCGATATCCGCGGCTTCACCACGATCTCGGAACATCTCACGCCCGAGGCCGTGGTGGATCTGCTCAACCGCTACTTCGCCGCCGTCGAGCCGGCCATCCAGGCGCACGGCGGCTGGATCAACAAGTTCGGCGGCGACAGCCTGCTGGCCGTTTTCGGCGCCCCGGTTCCCCACGCCGACCATGCCCGGCGCGCGGTGAACGCCGCGCTGGCGATCCGCGCCGCCCTGCGCGATTTCAACTGCGCGCAGGCCGCTAACGGCGGGCCGCAGGTGCAGATCGGCGTCGGCCTGCATACCGGCGACATCCTGGCCGGCAATGTGGGCAGCCCGACGCGCATGGAGTACACCGTCATCGGCGATGTGGTCAACGTGGCCTCACGCATTGACGGCTTAAACAAGGACTGGGGCACCGACATCCTGGTCAGCGCGGACACCTGGCAGGCGGCCAACCTCAACCCCCTGATCGCCGCGCGGCCGATGCCGCCCGTCGCCCTCAAAGGCAAAACCCAGTTGACGCAGGTGTATGCGATTGACTAAGACTTCGCTTTGAACAGTTGCTCCGGGTCTGGCGGCGGCAAAGCCTTCGCCAGACTCAAAGAAAGCGGGAATTGGTACGGCTTGCCCAGTTTTAGGAACCGGACTTCGGCACATTGGCACTTGACCCGCCCATTCGCCCCGGCTAAAGTCTGGATGGTCATGCTCACGCTCACAGCTCTCCGCTTGCGTCCCAGCCGCTCGCTTCACCCTTTTTGCGAGGCCGGCAGTCCGCGCGTGGTCTGAGTTGGTGTGAGTCTTATCTTAAGTCGTACAGCCCTCCTCGCCTGGAGGGCTGTTTTATTTTGAGCGCAGCCGAGCGGCAAGTGCCAAACAGCCATCTCAGGAGTTGTCCATGTCAGAGTCTGAAATCAGAAAGATCGTGCTCGCCTACTCCGGCGGTCTCGACACATCCGTCATCGTACCGTGGCTCCGTCAGCAGTACCCCGGCGCACAGGTCATCTGCTTCGCCGCCGACATCGGCCAGGGCGAGGAGCTTTCCGGGCTGAACGAGAAGGCCATCGCCACTGGCGCGGTCAAGTGCGTGGTGAAAGACCTGCGCGAGGAGTTCGCCCGCGACTACCTGTTCAAGCTGGTGCAGTCGGGCGCGCTGTACGAGCGCCGTTATCTGTTGGGCACCTCCATCGCGCGCCCGCTGATCGCCACTCATCAGGTGCGCGTGGCCGAGGCCGAGGGCGCGGACGCGCTCGCACACGGCTGCACCGGCAAGGGCAACGACCAGGTGCGCTTCGAGCTGACATACACCGCCCTGAATCCCAAGCTCAAGGTCATCGCGCCATGGCGGCATCCGGCCTGGAAGATCCGCTCACGCGAGGACGCACTCGAATACGCCGCCGAGTTCAACGTCCCGGTCACGGCCAGCCTCAAGTCCATCTACTCGCGCGACCGTAACTTGTGGCACCTCTCGCACGAGGGCGGCGGGCTGGAGGATCCCGCGACCGAGCCGGACGAGGCCATGTTTCAACTGACCGTCGCGCCGGAGGCCGCGCCGGACAAGCCGGAGTACGTCGAGATCGAGTTCGAACACGGTGCGCCGGTGAGCGTGAACGGCGCGCGCCTGTCGCCGGCAACGCTCATCCTCACGCTGAACGAGATCGGCGGGCGGCACGGCATCGGGCGGGTGGATCTGGTGGAGAATCGGCTGGTCGGGATGAAGAGCCGCGGCGTGTACGAGACGCCGGGCGGGACGATCCTGTTTGACGCACATCGTGAACTGGAGTCCATCTGCCTCGACCGCGACACGCTGCACTACAAGGAACTGGTGGCGGCGCGCTACGCCGAGATGGTGTATTACGGCCAGTGGTATCACCCGCTGCGCGTGGCGCTCCAGGCCTTCATTGACCAGACACAGCTGCACGTCAACGGCATCGTGCGGCTCAAGCTGTACAAGGGCAATGTCATCGTTGCCGGGCGTAAGAGCGCCTACAGCCTCTACCGCGAAGATTTTGCGACCTTTGGCCAGGAAGATGTGTACAATCAGAGCGATGCGACCGGCTTCATCCACCTGTTCGGCCTGCCGATGAAGGTGACGGCGCTGTTGAACATTGACGGCAAGGCGGGCGCACACTACGCCGAACCCGATTACTCACGCTTCAAACGCGACTGACTCGTCACCGCGATTCATGACCCCCTCACCCAAACTCTGGGGCGGGCGCTTCTCCGAGGCGACGGACCCGCTGGCGCACCAACTCAACGCCTCGCTCGCCTTCGATCAGCGTCTGTGGCGCGAGGACATTCGCGGCAGCCTGGCCTGGGCCAACGCCCTGGCGCGCGCCGGTGTGCTGACTGCCTCAGAGATGGAACAGATCGCCGCCGGGCTGCGCCAAGTCCACGCCGAGCTGGCGGCAGGCACTTTTCAGTTCGCGCCGGGCGATGAGGACATCCACACCGCCGTCGAACGCCGGTTGACGGAGCTTGCCGGGCCGGTGGGCGGCAAGCTGCGCACGGGCCGCTCGCGCAACGACCAGGTCGCGACGGACTTCCGATTATGGGTGTTGGAGGCCGAAGCGCAGTTGATCACGCACACGCGCGAGCTGCAGCGCGCTCTGCTGACGCAGGCGGAAGTCCACGTCGAGACGCTGCTGCCCGGCTACACCCACCTGCAGCGGGCGCAGCCGATCACGTTCGGATTCTGGCTCCTGAGCCATTTCTGGGCGTTGGAGCGCGACGTGGCGCGCTGGCAATCGAGCCGCGAACGCGCCAGCGTTTGCCCGCTGGGCAGCGGCGCGCTGGCGGGCACCGCCTTCCCCATTGACCGCGCTGCACTGGCCGCCGACCTCGGCTTCGCGCGCGCCGCAGAGAATGCCTGGGACGCCGTCTCGGACCGCGACTTTGCCGCCGAGTTCCTGTTCAACGCAGCGCTCACCGGTATCCACCTCAGCCGACTAGCGGAGACGCTGATCCTCTTTGCCTCGGCCGAGTTCGGCTTCGTCACCCTGGCCGAAGCCTACGCGACCGGCTCCAGCTTGATGCCGCAGAAAAAAAACCCGGACATGCTGGAGCTGGCACGCGGCAAGGCCGGCGCGCTGTTGGGGTCATTGACCGGGTTGCTGGCGACGCTCAAGGGCCTGCCCTCGGCCTACGACAAAGACTTGCAGGAGGACAAACCCCCCGTCTTTGCCGCCTTCGATACGCTGGCGCTGCTGTTGCCGGTGCTGGCCGGCGTCATCGCCACGCTCACCGTCAACGCCGAGCGGCTGCGCGCGGCGCTCGACGCCTCCCTGCTCGCCACCGAGCTGGCGGACTATCTCGTGCGCAAAGGTCTGCCCTTTCGAGAGGCGCATCAACTGGTTGGGAGAGCCGTTAGGGAAGCGGCAGAGGTGAAGAAAACGCTGGAACCCGGCGAACTGAAAAGGCTCAGCCCGCTATTCGAGGACGATGTGGCCGAGGTCTTCGATTTTCGGGCGGCGCTGGAGCGGCGGGCGGCGCTAGGCGGGACCAGCCCGGCTGCCGTCCGGCAACAAATCGAACAGGCGCGTCAGCGGCTTTGATCCGGCTCTGCTGCGGGCGCATTTTCCGCCAGCGGCAGGCGCAGGGTGAAGCGGCTGCCCTGGCCCTCGCCAGCGCTATAGAAACGCAACGCGCCGCCCATCAACTCGGCCAGGCGGCGCGACAGGCTCAGGCCCAGGCCGGTGCCGCCGTAACGGCGTGTGCTGCTCCCGTCCACCTGAACGAACGGCTGGAAAAGCGTCGCCTGCTTTTCCAGTGGGATGCCGATGCCGGTGTCCTGCACCGTGATCTCGAGGGCGCACGGCGCTTCCCAGTCCGTCTCGACGCTGACCGTCACGCCGCCCTGCTCCGTAAACTTCACGGCATTACCGACCAGGTTGAGCAGGATCTGCTCGACCTTGACCGCATCGGCCCAGACGAGCGGCGGCGGCTCGGCGGGCAAGCGGATATCCAGGCGCAGCTGCTTGGCATCCGCCTGCTGGCGCATGAACATATACACCTCGGCCAGGATCGGTAGCACGTCAGTGGCTTCCTGAGTCAGGTCCAATCGCCCGGCTTCGATCTTGGCAAAGTCCAGCAAATCGTGAATGAGATATTGCAAGCGTTGTGTCGCGGCGTGGGCCGTGGCGAGCAGTTTCGGTTGTTCCTCGGGCGGGCAAAAGCCGTTGACGATGGCGTCCAGCGCGCCCATGATCACGGCCAGCGGCGTGCGCAGCTCGTGCGAGGTGTTGGCCAAGAACATACTCTTGAGTCGGTTCGCTTCCTCGGCGGCAGCCCGGGCGCGCTCCAGGTTCTCGACCAGTTGCGCGTTCTCGATCGCCAGCGCGGCCTGCTCGGCGTACACCTCGACGATGTGGCGCGCGCGCTCGTTGAACGCGTTCAGTTCCGGGCTCTGCAGGTCAAGCACGCCGATGGCGCGCTCACCGACCTTGAGCGGCACCGCCAGCTCCGAGCGCGTCTCCGGGTTGCCGGGCAGATAGCGCGCCTCCCGGCGCACATCCGGCGCATAAACGGTGGCGCGAGACCGGCAGGCGGCCACGGTCAGCCCCGGCCCATCCATCGGCAACACGACCTCGGCAAACTGGAAAGCGCCCGCCGAGGCGACGCGCCGCAGCGCCCGACCGTCGTCGCTGAGCAACAATACGCTGCAAGCGACCACGTCGAACTCGCGCGTTACCGCGGCGGCAATATGGGCGGCCAGGCTCGTCGCATCCGTCGTCGGGCCGAGCAGTTGCGTGGCTGCGCGGTACAGCGCCGCGATCTCGGCGGCGTTCTGCGCCAGTTGCTCCTCCGCCTGCTTACGGGCGGTGATGTCGCGGGCCAACATCACCACGGTCTTGACAAGGCTGCGGACCGGCGAAAGCGGCGAGAGGCGCGCCAGATACCAGCGGGTGTGATCGGGCCAGCGAATGGAATACTCGAAGGACTCCGGCCGGCCCGTCTTCAAGGTGCGGCGAATCGCCTCGAGCATCTGACCGGCAGTGGTCGGGTCGAGCACCTCCGCGATGGTGCGGCCCAGTAGATCTTGCGCCGGCTGCAACAGATCGGCCTCGTTCCGCGCCTGGACACTGATGTACGTGCCGTCGGCGTCGAATTCAAACAGGATGTCGTCGAGCGAGGCGACGATGGCCTGCAGGCGAGTCTCGTGCTCGCGGCGCGCGGCCTCGCTCTGTTTACGATCGGTGATGTCGCGGGCGATCAGCCGATAACGGCCCTCGTCCAGCAGCGCCAGGCCGACCTCCACAAACACGGGGCTGGTGTCGCGGCGCAACATGCGGCGCTCGCGCAGGACGCCGTTGTTCAGGTTCAACTGGGCCTGAAAGCCGTTCCACTCCTCCGCGGGGATAAGGTGACGCATCTGCCGCCGCAACAAATCGTCGCGGCTGTAGCCCAGCAACCGGCAGGCTCGTTGATTGGCTTCGACGATGAAGTGATTGGCGTCCGCAACGATAATGGCATCAAGCGTCTGGTCCATCAGCGCACGGTAGTGTTCGAGCTGGAGGCGGCGGGCCTCGGCGACGAGCAGGCGCAGCGTGGACAGGCGGTCGCGCGTCAGCGCTCCCGGCTCGTCCTCGTGCAACTGGTTCACCAGTTGCCACAGGCGTTCCATCGCGCCAAAGGAGTCGGTGTCGGCGTGAGCCATGCGCTTAACGACAGATCAGGATCGGCAGGTGAGTCTGGCGCAGCACGCCATCCACGGTGCTGCCGACGACGACCTCCACGAGCGGGCGCGCACTATACCCGCCCATCAGGATCAGGTCAGCAGCGCAGTCGGCGGCGACGCGCAGGAGGGTATCCACCGGCGGGCCGTCCTCTTCCAGGAAGGTGGCCTGCACTTCATGGAACGCCAGGTACTGGCGGGCATAATCGAGGGCGCCCGGCGGCGGCGCCACGGCCAGCACGGTCAGCCGGGCGCCCCAGTCCTCCGCCAGATACGTGGCCACGAACAGCGCCTCTTTGGCTTTGGGACTGCCATCATAGGCCAGCAGCGGCTGCGCCAACGACGTGGCCTGGCCGGGCACGAGCAGGATGGGTCGCGGACAGCGTCGAATGATCCGGCTCAGGCCGGAGGTCAGGCGCTCGAGCGGTTGAGCGCCGGGCGGGTGCGCCAGGTGGAGCACCACCAGGTCGGCGACAGCCGCCCGTTCGCAGATGCGGCGGGCAATGTCGCCCACGTCGATTGCCAGTGTGCCTTCGAAGGGCAGCGCGGCGCAGCGTTTCTCAAACTCGGTCTTCACCGCTTGCGCCGCTTTGCCGGCGCGCGCCGCCTCCGCCGCGACCACATGCAGGCCAAGCAAGCGACCCGATTCGCGGCTGACCACCTCAATCGCCTGATCCAGCGCCACCCAGCTATCCGGCCCGCCGCTCAGCGCCACCAGCACATCTTCGAAGAGCCGCCGCGTGTAACGTTCCTCCAGTCGCTCTTTGCGCCAGGCACCCGGCTGTGGGCCATCGAGCAGAGCGTCCGGGACGACCAGACTCAGCAGGCGCTGGCCCAGCCGGACGTTCACTTTCTCGGCCAGGCTGCTCGCCATCGCCTCCGGCGTCACCGTCCACCCCAACTCCCGGCGCAGCTCGGTCGCGTTCTCGACGACCCACAAGTACAGGTCGGCCTCGGTGCGACCCGGGAAGTCGCGCAACATGCCGCGTTCGCGCACGACCTCGATGACGGGCAGGTAGTCGTTGTCGTACCAGCCGGTCAAGGCTTCTGTGGCCGATACCGGCTGTCCACGTTCGGCTTCGAGCAGGGCGCGGTACAGCTCGATGGCCTCGCGCAGGCGTTGGTAGCCGTCCGGTTCGGTCAGGCTCAAATCCAGGCCGGGACGCAGTTTGTCCAGCTGAGTCGCCTCGAGAAATTCGGCATATTCGGCTTTGGTGATGAGGTCGCGCGGCTGGACTTCGGGTGAGAGCGGGACGCGCGTCTGGACTTCGGTGACGTAGGCCGCAATGGTCTCGGCTCCCAGCTCGCGGGCGACGGAGATGCGGTGATGGCCGTCGCGCACAAAGTAAGCGTCGCCGATCTTGTAGACCTGGATGGGCGGCAAGCCGGCGGCATCGGTGATCGCCTGCTTTACGCTGGCCCAGCGCTCCTCGTTCGCATCCGACCGCGGGAGAAAAGTGCGGCTGAATTCGGCGTAGCGGCCGGTGGTGCCGATGATGGCGTCGAGCGGTATGTCCTGCAGGCCGCGCTCGGCCATATCGCCGGCGCGCAGCTTGCGCCGCACCTCCTCGAAGGACAACAGGTTGGAGGATTTGCCCTGCCAGCGGGCCAGCAAATCCTCGATGGCTGCTCGCTGACGGGCGCGCCGGAAATCTTCGCGCGCAGCGCTCAGATGATCCTGGTTGACTGCCATGCCATGTTCCCGAAATCAGAGCAAACCTCGCAAAGTTTATCACATCGCCTGTGATAGAATTTCGCCGTGACGGGGCGCGCCCACGCCATCTGCCCCTCTTCGACAGCAATCCCATTTCCTTTCAAGGAGATTTGTATGCGCAAGAAGATCACTGTGGTAGGCGCAGGCAACGTCGGCGCGTCGTGCGCGCTCTGGCTTGCTCAGCGCGGCATTGCCGACATCGTGCTGGTGGACGCCGCCATCGCCAAGGCCGCGCCGGTGGGCAAGGCGCTGGACCTGTTGCAAGCCGGGCCGATCATCGGCTACAACGCCCGGATCACCGGCACGGCGGACGGCAGCTATGACGGCACCGAGAACTCGGATGTCATCGTGATCACCGCCGGCTTCCCACGCAAGCCGGGTATGAGCCGCGAAGACCTGGTGGGCGCGAATCAGGCCATCATCAGCGATGTGCTGGCTAAAGCCCTGCCACGCTCGCCGAATGCCTACCTCATCGTCGTCACCAACCCGCTCGACTCGATGACCTATCTGGCTTACAAACTGGCGGGCCTGCCCAAGCAGCGGGTGATGGGCCAGGCCGGCATCCTCGACTCGGCGCGCATGGCGGCTTTTATTGCCCTGGAGCTGAACGTCTCGATTGACAACGTGCAGACGGTGGTGCTGGGCGGCCACGGCGATGAGATGGTGCCGCTGACCCGTTACTCGACCGTGTTCGGCCGGCCCCTCACCGAGTGGCTCCCCCCGGAGTGCGTCACCGCCATCGTCGAACGCACCCGCAAGGGCGGCGGCGAGATCGTCAACCTGCTGGGCACCTCGGCCTACTACGCGCCGGGCGCGGCGGCAGCCAAGATGGCCGAAGCCATCATCCTGGACTCGAAGCTGATCGTGCCGGCCTCGGCCTACCTCGAGGGCGAGTACGGCTACCACGATATCTGTTTCGGCGTGCCAGTGAAGCTGGGCGCGGGCGGCGTGGAGCAGATCATCGAGTTCCCACTGACCCCCGAAGAGCGTGCCATGGCGGACAAATCGGTGAATCTGATCCGCGAGACCATGGCGGCCCTCAAGTTCTAGCGACGGGGGGATCGCTGCCGGGTCCGGCGTTTTTGAAGCTTCGGGCACGACAGGGTTCGACGGGGAAGGCGCACAGCTTTTGCGGTCGGGCCCGGCAAACCTGATCTGATCGTGATCCCCTGACGCTCGACACTTTGACGCGCGGCATGTCCTTCGAGTTCGACGGCCTCGTTCTTCCCTTCAACCAGCATTATCTGCTCGTCTACGGCCCGGAGGCGCAAGCGCTCGGCGTGCCGCTCTTCGAGTCGCCGGTCTGTGTGCGGCCCGGCTACCGCCTGTGGGAAGCGCCGCAGTACCTGCTGCCGCATACTGTCGTGGATGACATCGGCCAGGAATTTGGCGAGCCGGAGGTGTATGAGTGGCTCGAGGCGCGGGGCGACCTGTTTCCACGCTCGGACGTGATCGGCTATCTGTCGGCAGGTGGCGGCGAGCGGGGCGTGGTGTGCAAGGCGCTCGATTTGACCGACCTGGCGATCTTCGCCGGGCCACACGCCACGGAGGGGCCGTGGGTGCGCGTCTCCCTGGCCCTCGAGGCACGCGCCGTCCCCGACCCCTACGCCGTCTTCCCTATCCCCTCCCCCTTCCCCGTCTTCGCGCGCGCCCTGCCCGGCTATCGCCTCTCGCCCGGCATCTTTGGTGCAGTGGGCGCAGCTATCCTCAATCAAATTTTGGCGAGCCGCCGCCGCGATTGGAAGCTCACCTACGACGAGCTCGACGACATGCTGGCCGATGGCTGACGGCATTTCACCGAGGCGCATCGCAGCTCCGGCTACCTTTCGCCATCGGCTATAATCTTCCGCATGGCAACGGTCAAAATCAAGTACCGCAACAAGGAATACGAAGTGAACGCCGGCATGACGGTGCGCGACGCGATCCGCAAAATCGGTCTTGAGCCGGAGGCGGTGCTGGCAGTGGTGAATGGGCAATTGATCACCGACGATACGGTCATTCGCGAGGGGATGGAGATCAAACTCGTGGCGGTTGTTTCGGGCGGCGCGCCCGACGCCGCCTTGCCGCCTCTCCCTTGGGGAGGGGGCCGGCGCGAGGGCGGCCCATGAAATGCCGCAAGTGTGGTTCGACCGCCGTCATCAACATGCGCCAACACAAGCTGGCGCTGTGTGGCGAACATTACCTCGAGTGGCTGCCCGAGCAGGTCGAGCGCTTTATCGGGAAATACCGCATGTTCACGCGCACAGAAAAAGTGCTGGTCGCGGTGTCCGGCGGCAAGGACTCGCTCGGCCTGTGGGACATCCTGCATCGCCTGGGCTACCGCACCGAAGGGCTGTACCTCGGCCTCGGCATCGAGCAGAACTACTCCGCCGAGTCGCGCCGCTTGAGTGAGCAATTCGCCGCCGCGCGCGGGCTGACGCTGCACATCGTGGAGGTGGCCGAGAAGTTCGGCGCGACCATCCCGGAGCTGAGTGTGATCAGCGATCGCGGCCACGGCAAGCCCTGTTCGGTCTGCGGGTTGAACAAGCGCTACCTCATGAACCGCGCTGCGCTCGAGGGCGGCTTCGACGCGCTGGCCACCGGCCACAACCTCGACGACGAAGCGGCGGTGCTGATGCAGAACACCTTCAACTGGGCCAGCGGCTATCTCGCCCGCCAGGCGCCGGTGCTGCCCGCGCAAGACGGCCTAGTGCGAAAAGTCAAACCACTGTGCCGCATCTACGAGCGTGAGATGACGGCCTACTGCCTGGTGCGCGGCATCGCGTACATCTACGAGGAATGCCCGCATGCCGAAGGCTCGTCCACCATCTACTACAAGGAAATCCTGAACAAAATGGAGGGCGACCGACCTGGCGCAAAGCTGCAGTTCTACCTCAGCTTTTTGCAGGCGAAGGAGAGCGGGTTGTTCGCCAACGCTGCGCAGCACACGGAGCTGCATCCCTGTGAGCGTTGCGGCCAGCCCACCTCCGCGCCCGGCGACTGCACCTTCTGCCGGCTGTGGGACAAGGTGCGGCTGGCGAAGAAGACGGTAGCGCCGCAGCCCGAGGCGGTGGCGATGCTGACGTGACCGAGATCCTCCCTTCACCTTAACCTTCTCCCCGGCAGGGAGAGAGAACGGACTCGGTCATTTTGCGGCCTCACCCCTCCCCCACTGGGAGAGAGCCGGGGGCGAGGACTGTGGCAGCAAGAATCGACTTCCGAAAACGATCACTTCATGTTTCGCGCCTACCGCTACCTCGATCTCATCACTGCCCTGTTCGTTACCGTCCTCATCGTCTCGAACATCGCCTCCACCAAGATTCTGAGTCTGGGGCCGCTGACGTTTGACGGCGGCACGATCCTGTTTCCGTTGGCTTACATCTTCGGCGACGTGTTGACCGAGGTGTACGGCTACAAAGCCAGCCGGCGCGTCATCTGGACGGGCTTCGCCTGCCTGGTCATCACCGCGCTCACGCTCGGCGTGGTCGGCGCGCTGCCGCCCGCCGCCGATTGGACGCTGCCGGGCTTCGAGACGGGGGCCGCCGCTCAGTCGGCCTTTCTCGCCATCCTCGGCCAGACGCCGCGTATCGTGCTGGCCAGCCTCGTCGCCTACTGGGCCGGAGAGTTTACCAACGCGTTCGTCCTGGCCAAGCTCAAGTTGCGGACGAAAGGCCGCTGGTTGTGGTCGCGCACCATCGGCTCCACGCTCGTCGGCCAGATGGTGGATACCAGCGTCTTCCTGCTCGTCGCCTTCTGGGGCGTTTTCCCCAACGCGTTGTTGTGGGCGATCTTCGTCTCCAACTACGTCTTCAAGGTGGGCGTCGAGGTGCTGTTCACGCCCCTCACTTATCAGGTAGTGAATTCCCTCAAGCAGGCGGAGCGCGAGGACTACTACGACCACGAGACGAACTTCAATCCGCTCGCCCTGAGCTGATGCGCAATTCGCCACGCCCAGTGCTCAATGCGCGCTGCGAATTGTGAACGGTGCATTGACCGACTCTCACCCAGCCCCATTCCGCTCCGGATTTGTCGCCGTCGTGGGCCGGCCCAACGTGGGCAAGTCATCGTTGATGAACGCCTTCCTCGGCCAGAAGATCGCCATCGTCTCGCCCAAGCCGCAGACCACGCGCCACACCCAGCTTGGCATCCTGACCGGGCCGGGCTATCAAATCGTCTTCATTGACACGCCCGGCATGCACCAGCCACGTAATAAGCTCGGCGAGTACATGGTGGAGACGGCGGCGCGCGCCCTGCTCGACGCCGATGTCCTTCTCTTTATCGTGGACGCCAGTGTGCCGCCGCGCCCGGATGATGAGCGCCTGGCCGAGAAGATCAAGAACCGCCCCGGCGTCGCCCCCGTCATCCTGGCGCTGAATAAGAGCGATCTGCTCCAACCGGCGGACGTGCTCGCGCACACGGACGCTTACCGCGCGCTGGCGCCCGCCGCGCCGTGGCTGCTGGTCTCGGCGACGCGCGGCGACAACCTCGACCAGTTGCGCCAGATGCTGGTGGACGCGCTGCCCGAGGGGCCGCCGCTCTATGCCGAGGACGAACTGACGCAGACTCATCTGCGCGACCTGGCCGCCGAGTTGATCCGCGAAGCGGCGCTGAATTCGCTGGAGCAGGAAGTGCCCCACGGCATTGCCGTCGAGATCGAAACCTTCGACGAGTCGCGGCCCGGCCTGGTTCGGATCAGTGCGCTGCTCTACGTCGAGCGCGAGAGTCATAAGCCCATCGTCATCGGCAAGGGCGGGAACAAGCTCAAAGAAATCGGCACCCGCGCCCGGCAGGAGATCGAGGATCTGTTACAGCAAAAGGTCTTCCTCGAAATCCGCGTCAAGGTGCGCAAGGACTGGCGCGAGGACGAACGAGCAGTCAAGCAGCTTGGATACACGGCAAAGAAGTGAGTGGGTAAAAGGACAGTGGGGGTGAACACTTCCTTACCCTGTCACCAAGTCATCCTGTCACCTCATATGACCACCGACCTGGATTTTCCCTTCGCCTCCCGCTACGGCTCCGACGAGATGCGCGCGCTCTGGTCCGATGACCACAAGCGGCGAATGTGGCGGCGACTCTGGGTGGCGCTGGCAGAGGCGCAAGCCGAGGCCAGACTAGTCACGCCGGAGCAAGTGGCCGACCTACGCCGTCACGCCGAGCGACTGAACACCCGCCGCGCGCTCGAAATCGAAAAAGAGATCGGCCATGATGTGATGGCCGAGGTGCGTGCCTTCGCCGAGCAGTGCCCGCTTGGGGGAGGCATTCTCCATTGGGGCGCGACCAGCGCCGACATCACCGATAACGCCGACGTGCTGCGCTTGCGCGATGCCCTCCATCTGCTGCGCCGCCGACTCGGCGAGTTGCTGTTGGCGTTCGCCGATCAGATCACCACGCACCATGCGCTCGCCTGTATGGCTTACACCCACCTGCAACCTGCCGAACCGACGACCATCGGTTATCGGCTGGCAGTCTATGCGCAGGATTTGCTCGAACACTGGCGCGCATTGGGCGCGCTGGAGTTGAAAGGTAAAGGGTTAAAGGGCGCAGTCGGCACGCAGGCCGCCTACGGCGAGCTGCTGACAGGCGCAGGCCGCACGCCACAGGAACTCGAAGCGCAGGTGCTGGGCCGGCTCGGCCTGGCGGCCTTCCCCATCACCACACAAACCTACCCGCGCGTCCAGGATTACCAGGTGCTGACCGCCTTGGCCGCGCTGGCGGCCTCGCTCCACAAGTTCGCCTTCGACCTGCGTCTGCTGCAATCCTCCGGCTTCGGCGAGCTGGCCGAGCCGTTTGGCGAGAAGCAGGTGGGCAGCAGCACTATGCCTTTCAAGCGCAACCCGGTCAATGCAGAAAAGATTTGCTCGCTGGCGCGCTACGTCGCCGGCCTGCCCGCCGTGGCCTGGGAGAATGCTGCGCAGAGCCTGCTGGAGCGCACGCTGGACGACTCGGCCAACCGGCGCATCGTCTTCCCCGAGGCCTGCCTGGCGCTGGATGAGATGCTGACCACGGCGCTCAAGATCGTGCGCGGGCTGAAGGTCAACGCCGCTGCCTGCGCCGCCGGCCTGGCGAAGTATGGCCCGTTCGCCGCTACCGAGCGCGTGCTGATGGCGCTGGTGCGTGCCGGCGCGGATCGCCAGCACATGCACGAGAAACTGCGCGAGCACAGCCTGAAGGCATGGGAGATGATTGCGCAAGGCAAGCCCAACCCTCTCGCCCACAACCTGGCCGCCGACACTGAAGTGCTGCGCTACCTGCAACCTGCCCGCCTATCCAAGTTGATGGAGGCCGAGGATTACGTGGGCACGGCCGCGCAGCGTGCGCTGGCGCTGGCAGAGGCGATTCGCGCGGCGGTGAAGCACTGAGGGCGCTGAGTCAGTGTCCTGAGTGGAAGTCAGCGCGTCGGCGATTCAGGGTTCGACTTCACCACCCGCTCATCACCCACGCGCTTGGTCACGCCGATGGCGTCTAGGTGTTCAAGCAGGGCCAGCGCATATTTGCGCGAGGTCTTGAACAGATCGCGCACCTCAGCCACGGTGATCTTGCCGCTGGCTTGGGCCTGCGCCTTGATCCGCTCCACCATTGACGCGTAGGTCTCCCGCAAAAAGACCACCTCGGGTGAGACCTGGACCAGTTGGCCCAGCTCCAGTAGCGCCGCAAACACATCCTCGCCGAGGCGGGTCGCACAGTCTTTGGGTAACGGCGTGTTGTAAGGGTCGCGGCGGAAGTCGGCCAGGAGCGCCGCGATCTTGCCTTGCTGGGCGGGCGTGAAGGCGATGGTGTGCGCGCTCGACCGCACCGTGGCGGCCTGGGCAACAATCAGCCCCTGTTCAGCAGCGCGCGTGATCAGGGCGGTGAAAACCTTCGGCGTCAGCGCCGCTTGTTTTGCCAATCGGCTCTTCAGCTCTTCGCGCGGCATCCCGGCCTTGAGTGGGAACTGGGCATGGTAGGCGGCGAGCGTGCGCTGCAACTCATCCACCAAACGTTGCCACGTCGCGCGGGACGTCATCCACGCCCCGCCCTCCAATTCCACCAGGCTGCCTGCCGCGCGCAATTCGTTCACGGCCTCGGCGGCAGCGTCAACCTCCAGGCCGGCTTTCGCAATCGCTTCATCAAGCGGCGCGACGCCCAGCGCCTCCAACGCCTGCAAGAGAATTTCGCCGGGCGTGCCACGCGCCGCCGTCTCCAGGCGCGCCACGACGGACGCATCGCGCTGGCGATAGCGCCGTTGAGGCTGCGGGTCCACCACCACGCCGCCGCCAATCGTCGCGCCGGGCGAGGGGCGACGCAGGATAAAGCGCTGGCCCTTGGCCGCGACGATGGGTTCGACGCAGACCAGTTGAATCCAAGCCGACTCGCCGGGCGGCAGTTCGGCGCGGCCCAGCAAGCGCACCGCCGCCCGCACCTCCGCCGCGCCCACGAAGAGTTTGACCTCGGCATTGTGTTTGAGCGGCAGTTCGGCGTCCGGCAGGTGGCGGAAGTGCGCGTCAATCAGCGTCGTGGCTCGCAGCGTGCCCGGGCGTGCGACGACCATGCCGCGCCGGAGCTGGCCGATTTCAACACCGCTCAGGTTCAGCGCCACGCGCGAGCCGGGGATGGCCCGCTCCAGCTTGGTCTTGTGCGTTTGCAGACCACGGATGCGCGCCTCCAAGCCGCCCGGCAGAATCTCGACAGCTTCGCCCAGCGCGAACCCGCCATCGCTCAGGGTGCCGGTGACGATGACGCCAAAGCCGGTGAGGCTGAAGACGCGGTCAATGGGCAGGCGCGGACGGCCCAGGTCCGGGCGTGCGGGCCGCGCGGCGAGGACGTCGGCCAGCGCGCGGTTGAGCGCCTCCAATCCCATGCCCGTGCGCGCCGAGACGGGGATCAGCGGCGCGGACTCGAGCACGGTGCCGCGCACCATTTCGCGCACCTCGTGCGCCATCAGCTCGATCCAGTCGGCGTCCACCAGATCGGACTTGGTTAGCACAATCACGCCGGCGGGGATAGCCAGCAGGTCAAGAATGGCCAGATGCTCGCGGGTCTGCGGCATGACGCCTTCGTCGGCGGCGACGACGAAAAGCGCTGCATCAATGCCACCGACCCCGGCCAGCATGTTTTCGATGAAATCGCGGTGGCCGGGCACATCAATGACGCCGACCGGCTCGCCACCCGGCAGCGTGAACCAGGCGAAGCCGAGATCAATCGTCATCTCGCGCTCGCGTTCCTCTTTCAGGCGGTCAGGGTGTGTTCCGGTCAACGCCTGGACGAGCGCAGATTTGCCATGATCCACATGGCCGGCGGTGCCGATGACGTGCATGGAGGCGGTAGGTGAAGGGGATGAAAGATGGTGGAAAAGTAGAGTGAGGCCCGTGCGGCTTATTCGCGGTTAGGTTACTTCACCTTGACAAGCTGCTGATCGTACTCGGCAGCAAATTCACGCAGTATGCCGAGCAGGGCCTGGATGCGGTTGGCGTCCACTTCGCGTAGGCGCTGCAAGGCGTCATGAACTTCGAGCATCTGCTCTTCCAGCAATTCGGTGCGCTCGGTCTGCTTCTCGCTCAGGCGGTCGTGCTCGCGCCATTGCTCGTCGCGCAGCAGCATATGGGTCGTCCAGCGCTTCTGGTCGTCGGCCAGAAAGGCGGCCCATTCCTGGCGCAGCCGGTCTTCACTCAACCGTTGCATTTCGGAGATTTCGTTGATGCGGCGCTCCAGCAGTTCCGCCGCTTGCTTCAGGTCGGCGGAGGCATGCATCAGCTCGCGATTGGTCTCGGCGTACTGATTGACCTTACGGGCGTAATCGGCCAGGCCTTCGAGCGAGGCTTCGACTTTAGCCTTCAACTCCGCCCAGGCGCGTTCGAACTCGGATTGGCGGATAGCCTGGGCCTCTGCCCAATGCATCTGGGCATTACGCCGTTCGACCTCGGCGCTGATGACCTCGGCGACGCGGGCCTCGGCGCGGCGGGCAATGTCTTCGAGGATCTCGATCTTGCCGCGGCTTTCGTCCTGGCGACGGCGTAATTCAGAAAGCTCCGTTTGGGCTTCGACGATCCGTTTGGCATCGGCGCGGCGGCCCTCCTCCACCAGCGTCACCGCCCGGTTGCGCTCATCCACCAGATTGTTGAGGTCGTTTACCTTCTTCTGAATTTCGGAGACCAGCCGCGCCAGGCGGTTCTCTTCCTCGCGTCGCGCATCCAGCTCACGCTCGATTCTGGCCAGGCTTTCCAGGCCCTTGCGCACTTCACCCAGCGACTTGTTCATGCCGTCCCGATCTATGCGGCGCAGGCGCGCGTCTTCGCGCTGTGCTTCGGCCCGGCGCTTTTCCAGCTCCTCTACTTGCTGCGCCATCTCTCGGCGATAGTTATCGAGGATGCTATCCAGCTGGCTGATGCGCTGCAGTTGAGCGTTGGCGGCAGCCAGGTCCGTCTCCAATTGGTGGAGACGGCGCACCAGCGCGGCGTTTTCGCTCGTGAGGGCGGCCAGCCGCTCCTGCAGAGCCGTCAGGTCCTGCTTGTCCTTACGACGTTCGCCGTCCAGCCACTCCACCTGCCGGGCGAGTTGGGCTAAATCCATGCAAATCTCCTGTGAACTGTGGCAGGGATTATACTCAAATGTTCGGATCCAGAGAGCCAGGCAGCATCAGGCCTGTTTGTGGGGAGACGCCCGGAGCCGGCGCGTTTTCCAAGACGTGGTAAACTATTCGAGGCCTGGTCACTAAGATTTCAGCCTGCCCTCGACGCCTCAGCCAGCTAATCCAACAGAGGGATTACCATACTGCGCCGCCGATTGAGCGTGAGATTCAATTTGTGACCATGCCTCAAATATCTCTCTACTTTGTTATTCAATGGCGGACGGGCTGAGTATGCAACTTGGCTACACGTTAGCCAAGAAGGATATTCAGTGAGCTTCGAGATTTTCGAGCTGCACCCGCGCCTTGTGGCGGGTGTGCATTCAGCCGGCTATACCGAACCAACCCTTATTCAACAACAGGCGATACCTCCCATCCTGGCGCAACGGGATGTGATGGGCCTGGCACAGACCGGCACCGGTAAAACGGCAGCCTTCGTCCTGCCGATTTTGCAGCGCCTGCTGGAAGGCCCGCGCGGCAGAGTGCGCGCCCTCATCATCTGCCCCACGCGCGAACTGGCCGAACAGATCAACGATCACATCCGGGTGTTGGGGCAGCACACCCGCTCGCGTAGCGTGACATTGTATGGCGGCGTGAGCCAGCGGCCCCAGTTAGACGCTCTGCGCGCCGGCGTGGAAATCGCCGTGGCCTGCCCCGGCCGCCTGCTCGACCTGATCAACCAGCGCGAGATTGACCTGTCGCACGTGGAGACGCTGGTCCTGGATGAGGCCGACCGCATGTTTGATATGGGCTTCCTGCCCGACATCCGCCGCATTCTCAAGCATCTGCCGGGCCGGCGGCAGACCCTGCTATTCTCTGCCACCATGCCCGACGACATCCGCCAACTGGCGCACGACATCCTGCACAACCCGGTAACGGTACAAATCGGCGAGCCGGCCCCGGCGGCGACCGTCGCGCATGCAGTGTATCCCGTTCCACCACACCTCAAGACGGCGCTTCTGCTCGAATTGCTCAAGCACACAAACATCGACTCGGTGCTGGTGTTCACGCGCACTAAACACCGGACCGAGCGCCTCGCCAAGCAGTTGAGGCACGCCGGCTACAAGGCCGCTTCGTTACAAGGCAACCTCTCACAAAACCGACGCCAGGCCGCCATGGAAAGCTTTCGCGAAGGCCGTGTGCAGATCCTGGTCGCCACGGATATCGCCGCGCGCGGCATTGATGTCTCCAGCATCTCGCACGTCATCAACTACGATATGCCGGATACCGCCGAGGCGTATATCCATCGGATCGGCCGCACGGGCCGCGCCGCCAAGACCGGTGACGCTTTTACGCTGGTGACCGACGACGATGCGGATATGGTGCGCGCCATCGAAAGAGCGCTGGGCGCGCCGGTGGAGCGGCGTAAGCTGCCAGCCTTCAACTACGGCGCCCCCGTCCCGGAGCGGCCTGCGTCGCAAAACGCCGCAGCGCGGCGCGCGCCGCGCCGGCCCATGCCCGAACCGCAACCCATTACGGACGTCGGGCAGACCTGGTCCTCGGTCTATGTCACCCGCCGGCCCAACGGCAATCGCTGCCGCAAGCCCCAGACGCAGGCGGGCGGCTGGCAATCACGCTACTCTGCCAACGCGGGCGGACGAAAGTAGTTGTTTCAGGCCGCGCGTTCGGCCGCAAAGGCCGCATCAGTTTTGGCGGCCATGATGAAGTCGTTGCGGTGCAAGCCACGAATCTTGTGCGTCCACCAGCGCACCGTCACACGCCCCCACTCCGTCAGTAAAGCCGGGTGATGGCCTTCCTCTTCCGCCAGAGCAGCCACCTTGTTCGTGAAGGCGACGGCTCCAGCGAAGTCGGCAAACTTGAACACGCGCTCTAACTGCAGGATGCCGTCGCGTTCGGACAGCTCCCAGTCCGGCACCTGTGGCTTTAGTTCGGCGATTTCCGCTGCGGTGACGCGCGGTGAATCTTTGCGGCAAGCAGTGCATTTCTGTTGGGCCAACATCGTGAAGGGAGCGCCGGGCGCGCCGGGATGAAGTGCGTTGCGGCGCTTCATCGCCCGCGCTTAGGGCGCTGGCTTAGTTGAAACAGATCGGTCGGAAAAAGCATAACACGAGTCGGGACTGCGACGCACTCCATTCCTCCCCAAGACCAACGGTTTCCCCCTTGAGAACGGCTGCCCCTGCCTATAGACTGCGGACACAAAGCTGCTGAGGCCACCCTGCGTGATGGCTCCCCAGCCGCGCCCCGAGCGCTCGATGACCGCCCTCAAATCCGATCCGCGGGCGCTAGCTTACTGGCTTGACGACTACGATCAGGTCGTGTGTGTCAGCGATAGCTGGCCCAACTTCGCGTGTGCCAACGCCGCCCCCAGCCTGACCCCCGACGCCGTGCTGCACCATCCGATCGGGGAATTTCTAGCAGACGCTGAAACCCGCCAGTTCTATCAGATCCTTCTGGAGCGCGTGCGCGCCTGCGGACTCGCGGTCCAATTGCCGTTCCGCTGTGATTCACCGGCTGTCGTCTGCTTCATGGAAATATGCCTGAGCCTCACCTCCGACGGGCTGATCCAACTCGACACCCGGCTGCTCGAGGAGCTGCTCCGCGAGCCGGTCATGCTGCTTGACGTTGCCATCGCCCGTTCAGACAAGCGGGTGACGCTATGCAGCTGGTGCAAAAAGGTGGAGGTCGCCCCAGGACGCTGGCAGGAAATCGAGGACGCCATCATGACGCTGGAGTTGTTCGACGTGCTGCCGTTGCCAAGCCTGACGTACGGCGTGTGTGCCGATTGCCGCCAGATGTTGGAACGGGAGCTGGCCGATCTCAGCCGCCGCCGAACAGGCGCCCATTTCTCCAGCCCGCCTAACCCTCACGATCCACCAGCGCTTGCCAAAAGATCGCATCTCCGCTATCACTCAGAGTGATGGCGCGCCCGGGCCTCACCCGCACGATCCTTCATCTCGACCTCGACGCATTCTTTTGCTCCGTCGAGGAGTTGCTCGACCCGTCGCTCGTCGGAGTTGCGTTTGCGGTTGGCGGCCGAGCCGAGGCGCGCGGCGTTATCTCTACGGCATCATACGCGGCGCGTCAATTCGGCATTCGCTCCGCCATGCCCACCGCCCAGGCGCTGCGCCTGTGCCCGCAGCTCAAGCTGTTGCCCGTCCGGCACAGCCTCTACGCTGAGTATTCGCGCCGGATCATCAGCCTGCTCGCCGATGTCACGCCCATCATCGAACAGGTTTCAATTGACGAGGCCTTTCTCGATCTGACCGGCGACCCGCGCCCCGGCAACGAGATCGCGGCGCGGCTCAAGGCCCGCATCCGCGAAACGACCGGCCTGCCGGCCTCCTTCGGCGTGGCGACCAACAAGCTGGTGGCGAAGATCGCGACCAACGTCGGCAAGCCGGACGGGCTGGTGGTCGTGCCGCCGGGCGAGGAGGCCGACTTTCTCGCGCCCCTGCCCCTCGAGCAGCTGTGGGGCGTCGGCCCCAAGACGCGCGCCCAGCTGATCGGATTGGGAATGAGGGTGATTGGCGATCTGGCGCGCTGGCCGGAGGCCGACCTGGTACGCCGCTTCGGTAAATGGGGCTACCGCCTGGCGCGGCACGCCAGAGGGCTGGATGACCGGCCGGTGGAAACCGATTACGCCGCCAAGCAAGTCTCCAGCGAAACCACCTTCCCCCACGACATCGCCGATGGCGAAACGCTGCGCCACAAGTTTCTTGAGCTGTCCGAGGAGGTAGCCGCCAACCTGCGCCGCGACGGCGTTGTCGCGCGCACGATCAAGATCAAGGTGCGCTGGCCACCCTTCGAGACCCTCACCCGCCAGATCACCCTGCCCGAACCCACCGATCTGGACAACGCCATTTATGAAGCCGCTTGGGCCTTGTTCAACAAAGTTTGGACGCCAGGTAAGCGCGTGCGGCTCGTCGGCGTCGGCGCCAGCAATCTGAACGAGGCTGCGCATCAGCTAAGCTTATTCGGCGGAGCCGACCGGTCCAAAGAAGAGAAGCTGGCGCGCGTCGTGGATGCCCTGCGAGAGAAGTACGGCTGGGAGGCAGTCAAGCGGGCATCGCTGACCCACAAGAAATCACCAAATTGAGCCGATCGCAGGGGGATGAAACAGATTTTCGTATCCTTGACAGCCGATGAAACGATGTCAAGTAGAATTGGTGGGTCGAAAGAGATGCGATGAGCGACCAAACCGACCAAGACTTACGCTGCGCCAACTGCGGGCAGCTGCTGGACGCCAGCGATAAGTTCTGCCGCGAATGCGGCCTGCCCACCCTGCGCCACGCCGCCGAGCGGAAGCCCGTCCATCTGGAACCGCCGGATACCGTCGAACTCCAGCGCGCCTTGAACAGCGCCCCCGAGCTGAAGCCCTTCCTGCGCGTCGAGGCGGCGCCGGACGAATCCGAAGATCTCGCACCCTCGCTGCCGGAGACCACCGGCGACGTTCTGCACGGCACCAGCCCCACTCAGATGACGCGGCTGGCCGGCTCAACGCTGATCATGATCGGCCTGATTGTGGTGCTGGTCATCGCCGGCGTCATATTGCTGCTCATGGCGATCAACGGATGAAACCCCGATTGCTGGCTTTCACGCTGGCCTGGGTGTCCCTGTTCGTCGCGCTGGCTCTCAGCCAGAGACCGCCGGCGCGCGCTCAGTCCGTAAGCGTCGTCTCTGTACCCGTGCTCAAATGGCAGCGCGGTGGATGCTTCCCCTCCGGGTGCCAGACCGGTTGGTATTCATCACCGGCGGTGGCCGATCTTGACAAGGATGGCCAAGCCGAAGTGATCTGGGGTTCGTATGATGTGGTCTCGCTCAACGGCGCGACCGGCGCGTTGGAGTGGCGCGCGGCCAGCAGCCAACGAGTCTGGCCGGGCATCGTCGTCGCCGATCTCACCGGCGATGGCACACTGGAGATCGTGGTAGGGCGCAGCGGCGACTCGCTCACCGTGTACAACGCGGCGGGCGGCATCATCTGGGTGCGCAACCCTTTTGGTAACGGCGAGGTGCGCACGCTGGCCGTCACCGACTTGGAGACCGATGGCCGGCTGGAGATCGTGGTGGGGCGCGCCAGCGGCGGCGCGACGAAACAGCTCAACGTCTTCGACGCGCAGGGCAATCAGCGCGCGGGCTGGCCGGCCCGGCGCGACGGCGAGGCCGGTTACGGTTGGGGCATGTACAACCAGAATGCCGCCCTCGGCGACCTGAACGGCGATGGGCTGAAGGAAATCATCGGCCCGACCGACACGCACTACATCACTGCGCTGGATCGAAACGGCAATCAACTGCCGGCCAGCAGCGTGTACGGCTCCGGCAAAGTTTGGGCGCAAGTGGGGGTGCACGTCAGCCATGCCGTTGACCTGCGCGGCTACGCCAACTGCGGCGCGGAGCACCGGCCCAACTTCGCCAACAGCGCGCCGGTGATTGCCGATGTAAACGGCGACGGCGTGCGCGAGATCGTCGTGATCGGCAATGTGTACAACTGCGGCACAAACCCCTACACCGATCTGTACGAGATGCCGTTCTTCTTCAACGCCGACCGAACCCGTTGGGCGGCGGGCGGCAATAGCTGGGTGACCCTCCCCACGCCCGACGGCAATGCCGCGCCGCTCTCCGAGGATTACAACGTCATCGAGATGTCCGTCCCCAATCCCGTCGTGGCGGATTTGGATAATGATGGCAGAGCCGAGATTCTTTACCCCTCCTACGATGGCCGGCTGCATGCCTATTGGCTGGACAAAACGCAGCATGGCAGCTGGCCCTTCAGGGTGAAGCAGGCCGGCGAGGCCTTCATCCGTTTCGCCTCCGAGCCGGCGGTGGCCGATCTGGACAACGACGGCCAGGCGGAGGTGATCTTCACGACCTGGACGCAGAAGGGCAGCAACGCCGCCGGGCAGCTCATTATTGCCAGCTCGACTGGGGTGCAGCTCCACGCCATGAACCTGCCACGCAGCAGCGCCAGTTGGGACGGCGCCATGGCTGCGCCGACGCTCGCCAACATTGATGCCGACGCCGACCTGGAGGTGGTGATCGGCACAGCCCACATGGGCGTTGTGGCTTACGATTTGCCCAACACGGCGAACGCGCGAGTGCTGTGGGGGACGGGGCGCGGCTCCTACCTGCGCTCCGGCACGCCGGTCGTTTGCCTGACGCCGCCCTCTGGCGCCGCCACGCCGCTGCCGCCTGCCGGGCCGTTCCACATCTTTATGCCGCTGGTCAGCCGAGGCTGTTAAGAGCGTTCAAGGCTGGTCTGGGACCGGCAGTTTTCCAACTCCATTCGTTCCGGGCGGGGATAAGCAAAACAACGCCAAATGCTGACCATGGCCGGTCGTTGACCAGCGTTAGGCGTGCGCGCACGCTGAAGAAATCGAAAGGGCAGCCCGCGGGCTGCCCTTTCGATTCGCTGCAACTTTGCAGGGTCACAGATCAAAACAGTCCCCAGTCCGCGCCTGCGCCCTCTTCCATCATCGAAGGATCCCACAATTCCATGCCCATCTCGATCGTTGTCGGCGTCTCGGTAACAGACGTCACCTTCCGGCGCGTCTCTTCGAGGATGGCCGGGCCGTAGGGGCAGAACGGCGTGGTCAGGATCATCTTGAGCCAGGTCTTGTCCGGCTCGAAGGCCAAGTCGCGCACCAGGCCCAGTTCGATGATGTTCAGCCCGATCTCCGGGTCCACCACTTCCCGCAAAGCCTCCCTCACCTGCTCGGCCTTGCCTGCGTCTTGGGCCTCGGCCTGCCAGACCACTTTGCGATTTTCGTTAACCTGCGCCATTCGGGGTCTCCTTGAGAACCAGCTCGGCCTGAGGCTTGATGACGAACACGCACCGCTCAGCGCCGTTCAACACACACGTCGTCTTCTCCACTTTTGCGGACAGCACTTGCTGGATGACCGTCTGGTCAATCGTGCAAATCTCAGGGTGCCGCAAACCGATGCGGACGTAAGGGCAATTGTGCTCGGTAAGTGTGATAGTCTCGCCGACGCGGTTCCACTTGGCCATGAAGCCTTCCGCGCCAAGCATCGCCACTAGGACATCCATCTTCTCTTCCAACGACTTGCCGCGCATTTGCTGACCGTACTCCGCCACCATGCCCTCCGCTATGCGGGCGAACATCGCCTCAATAGCCGCTGGCGTTAAGGTGGCTTTTAGCTCGTCGAGGAGGCGCTCACTGAATTGGAGGTATCTCGTCTGGAAGCGCTCATGAGCCTTGTCGGTGAGCGAGAAGATCAGATGCGGACGGCCCACGCCGCGACGCACCTCTACAGACTGGATCAGGCCCTCCGCCTGTAATGCCGAGAGGTGGTGACGCACGGAAACCGGTGACAGCCCCAGCGTGTCGGCTAGTTCGCTAATGCCGGCCTGGCCACAGCTCTTGATGTGCTTTAGGATGCGATCACGGGTTTTGTCCATAGCGACAACCTACAAAATTTTAGCCCAAATCGGCTATATCGTCAATAAAAAATATAATTACCAAAGATATTGACGCCATTTGTGCGAATGAGTATAATCCTCAGCACTATGGTACAAACATAGTCATGACATCGAATCTGGCGGGCTGCTAGTAACCAGCCCGCCAATGTCCCAGGAGAAGCCATCAATGCCGTCCGTTCTGGAAATTCGCAATTTACATGTCTCGGTGGAAGACAAGCCCATCATCAAGGGCCTCAACCTGACGATCAAACAGGGCGAGATCCATGCGCTGATGGGGCCGAACGGCACCGGTAAGTCCACCCTGGCCTACACGCTGATGGGTCACCCCAACTATGTCGCCACCGCCGGCCAGGTCATCTTCAAGGGCGTCGAACTGCTGGAGCTGGAGCCCGATGAGCGCGCGCGCCTGGGCCTCTTCCTGGCGTTCCAGTATCCCGTCGCTATCCCTGGCGTTTCGGTGGCGAACTTTTTGCGTACCGCCATCAACGCCCGCCGTCGCGCTGCCAACCCCGACGATAAGGGCATCTCGATTCCCGAGTTTCGCAAGCTGCTGAAGAGCAAGATGGACTTGCTCCAGATGCCACACGACTTTGCAGGTCGCTACCTGAACGACGGTTTTTCCGGCGGCGAGAAGAAGCGGGCGGAAATTCTGCAGCTGGCGACGCTCGAACCCGAGATTGCCATCCTAGACGAGACCGACTCGGGCCTGGACATTGACGCGCTGCGCGTCGTGGCCTCCGGCGTCAACACGCTGGCCGGCCCAAACCTGGGCGTGCTCGTCATCACCCACTATCAGCGCATCCTTAACTACATCAAACCGCACTACGTGCACATCATGCTGAATGGCCGCATCGTCGAGAGCGGCGGCGCCGACCTGGCGTTGCACCTCGAAGAGCACGGCTACGACTGGGTGCGCGAAAAGCATTCGAATGGAGTTCCCGCGTAAAGCATTAAGCCGCCACCTTGACTATCCGCAGGAGATATCGCCATGCCTGAGCTCGAGAAGATTGATGTCAATGAGGAATACAAAGAGAAATACGGTTTCCACGATCCCGAGCAGTACGTTTTCAAGACCCGCAAGGGCCTGGATCGCGAGATCGTCGCGCAGATTTCGGAGCTGAAGGGCGAGCCGGAATGGATGCGCGACTTCCGACTGCGGTCGCTGGAGATCTTTTGGAAGAAGCCCCTGCCGCAGTGGGGCGGCGACCTCAGCCAGATCAACTTCGACGACATCTACTACTACCTGAAGCCGACCGACGACAGCGCGACCAGTTGGGACGATGTCCCGGCGGAGATGAAGAAAACCTTCGACCGACTTGGCATCCCCGAGGCCGAGCAGAAGTTCCTGGCCGGCGTCGGCGCGCAGTACGATTCGGAAGTGATTTATCACAACGTCCAGAAGCACCTCGAAGAGCAGGGCGTGATCTTCCTCTCGACGGACGACGGCCTCCGCGAGCATCCCGAAATCTTCAAGGAGTATTTCGGCAAGATCATCCCGCCGACCGATAACAAATTCGCCGCTCTGAACAGCGCGGTCTGGTCGGGCGGCTCGTTCATCTATGTGCCGAAGGGCGTGAAGGTGGAGATGCCGTTGCAGGCCTACTTCCGCATCAACGCCAAGAACGTCGGCCAGTTCGAGCGCACGCTGATCATCGTGGATGAGGGCGCCTACGTGCACTATGTCGAGGGCTGCACCGCGCCGATCTACTCCAGCGCCTCCCTGCACAGCGCCGTGGTCGAGATCATCGTCAAGAAGAACGCCCGTTGCCGCTACACCACCATCCAGAACTGGTCCACCAACGTGTACAACCTGGTGACCAAACGCGCGGTGGCCTACGAGGGCGCGACGATGGAGTGGGTGGACGGCAACCTCGGCTCGAAGCTGACGATGAAATACCCGGCGGTGTATCTGCTGGAGCCGGGCGCGCACGGCGAGGTGCTCTCGATTGCCTTCGCCGGGCCGGGCCAGCACCAGGACGCGGGCGGCAAGATCGTTCACGGCGCGCCGAACACGTCCAGCAAAATCACGTCCAAGTCCATCAGCAAGGGTGGCGGGCGCACCAGCTATCGAGGGCTGCTCAAGGTCTACAAGGGTGCGCACGGCTCGAAATCCAACGTGGTCTGTGACGCCCTGTTGATTGATGATAAGAGCCGCTCTGACACCTATCCTTACATCGAGATTGACGAAGAGGACGTAACCATCGGCCACGAGGCCTCCGTCAGCAAAGTGGGTGAGGATCAGCTCTTCTACCTGATGAGCCGCGGCCTGAGTGAGGAGGAAGCCGCCACGATGGTGGTCTCCGGTTTCATCGAGCCGCTGGTAAAGGAATTGCCGATGGAGTACGCGGTCGAGATGAATCGCCTGATCCAGCTCCAGATGGAAGGCAGCGTCGGCTGATTTGAGAGTGGGGAGTAGAGATTGGGGATTGGGGATTGGAGATCGAATCTCGACTCCAATCTCTATGCTCTGCTCGCAACTTTACTTTACGAGAATGTCCATTTTTGTGGAAGCACCCAAGACCGCGCCGGCTGACGGGGTGATGAAATACCCACGTCGCATCATCGTCACCGGACGCAGGAAGGAAGAGCCAGCGGCGGCCGACCTCCAGATCAGCCGGGCGGACGTCCAAGCGCTCTCCCGGTTTGTCAAAGACCCGGAATGGTATGCCCGTCGCCGCCTGGCCGCGCTCAAGACGTTCGCGGCCTTCCCCATGCCATCGCTCAACGATGAGGCCTGGCGGCGTACCGACATCCGCTCGTTCAAATGGGGAAGCGTCACCTTCCCTCACGCCGCGAACGGAAGTACCAAAGCCAGACCCGTCCCAGCCTCCCTGCTCAGGCCACTGGCCGGCAAAACGCAGGGCGGACAACTGGTCATGGTCGGTGGGAAGACGACCGAGTACACGCTGAACGCGGCGCTCAAGAGACAGAAGGTTATCTTCACCGACTTCTTCAGCGCTGCGCGCAAATACCCGGAGCTGGTCAAAAAACATCTGGGCAAGGTCGTTCCGATCACGGAGGGTAAGTTCGCGGCACTGGCCGAGACGATGGCCGATTATGGCGTCTTCATCTATGTGCCCAAGGGCGCGCAGTTGGAGCTGCCGTTGCACTCCGTTGCCTGGCTGACCGGCGCTTCGCACTTCGGCCGCATCCTGATCGTGGTGGACGACGGCGCAACGGCAACCGTGGTGCACGAGACCTCCTCGCCAACCGATGGCACCGCCGCCCGGCTGCATGCCGCCACCGTCGAGGTGCGCGTGGGCCGTGAAGCTCACCTGACCTTCGTCGAACTCCAGTCGCTGGGCAAAGATGTCTGGAACTTCACCCACGAGCGCGTGCGCGTGGGAGCAAATTCGAAAGTGGACTGGATCTTCGTTGCCACCGGCACGCACCTGACCAAGAACTTCTCCGAGATTGATCTGGACGGCGTAGGCGCCGTCGGCAAGATGTCCGGCTATTACTTTACCGACGACGACCAGCACCTCGATCACGACACGCAGCAAAATCACAACGCGCCGCACACCACCAGCGACCTGTTGTTCAAGGGCGCGCTCAAAGACAAGAGCCGCTCGGTGTGGCAGGGCATGATCTACGTCGCGCCGGGCGCCCAGAAAACGGACGGCTATCAGGCCAACCGCAACCTGGTATTGAGCAAGGCGGCGCGCGCGGACTCGATCCCCGGCCTGGAGATCATGGCCGACGACGTGCGCTGCACCCACGGCGCAACGGTAGGCCGGCTGGAGGAGGAGCATATCTTCTACCTCATGTCGCGCGGGATGACGCGGCGCGAGGCCGAACGGCTGGTGGTGGATGGGTTCTTCGATCCGATCCTGCAGCGCATCCCGTTCGAGGGCGTGCGCCAACGGCTGAAGCGATCAATTGAAGCCAAGATGGGTTGACGCCTGGCATCGGCGCAGGGCGCGGAGGCCCCCCTTCCCCCGCCCAACGGCGCCGATGCGATCCGCGTGAACGTGTGCTGAAATGCCGCGCAGCAAGCTGACCGTCGGTGAAAAAGTAGAAGTGCACTGCTACCATCGGCAGGCCGATCGGGTCGTGAAGGGCTGGCTGGCCGGCCAGGTGGTTCAGGCGGATCATCGCATGGTAGCCGTCCGCTTCACGACCGATGTCTTCTCCAACAACGGCTGGTTGATCCCCGACCGGACGCTGTGGTGCGCACACGGCTCCCCCAACCTGCGACGGCTGACGCCGGAAAAAACATCATGAGACCCGCGGTCCGCCAGGTCTGCTTCTGTATCAGCGCAGAAGGGCCGACGTAGGCTCTACGCCCTTCTGCGAGTCGTACCGCCTACCCGTTCAACGTCTCTGCCTGTTCAAGGTTTTTCCAAAATGAGCATCCCTTACGCACATCCCGAGTATCTGGTCAGCACCCAGTGGCTGGCCGATCACCTCAACGATCCCAAGATCCGTATCGTCGAGTCCGACGAAGACATTTTGCTGTATGACCAGGGCCATATCCCCGGCGCGGTGATGATTGACTGGCAGCAGGATCTGAACGACCGCGTGCGCCGCGACTATCTCGGCAAAGAGGGCTTTGAAAAGCTGCTCAGTTCCAAAGGCATCGCCAACGATACGGTCGTCGTCTTTTACGGCGACAAGAGCAACTGGTGGGCCTGCTACGCCTTCTGGGTCTTTCAGCTTTTCGGCCACACCAACGCCAAAATTCTGAATGGCGGGCGCAAGAAGTGGATTGATGAGGGCCGTCCGCTGAGCAAGGAAACGCCCAGCTATCCCGCGACGACCTACAAGGCCCAGGAGCGCGCCGACTACAAAATCCGAGCCTTCCGCGACCAGGTTCTGGCGCACGTCAATGCGCAGGCGCCGCTGGTGGACGTGCGCTCGCCCAAGGAATACACCGGCGAGCTGCTTCACATGGAGGCGTACCCGCAGGAGGGCGCACTGCGCGGCGGCCACATCCCCGGCGCAAAAAACATCCCGTGGGCCAGGGCCGTCAATGACGACGGCACTTTCAAGTCCGTCGAAGAACTGAAGCAGATCTACGAAGTGGAGAACGGCTTTACGCCCGACCAAAACATCATCGCCTACTGCCGCATCGGCGAACGCTCGTCGCACACCTGGTTCGTCCTGACGTACCTGCTCGGTTACCCGAACGTCCGCAACTACGATGGCTCGTGGACGGAATGGGGCAACCTAGTCGGGGTGCCGATCGAGAAATAACCAATGACGAATGACGGATGACCGGGGTCCGGTCATCCGTCCTCGGTCATCCGTCATGACCACTCGTCAACAATCCATTGACTTCATCCTCGACCACTACGAGAACCCGCGCCACCGCGGCAGGTTGGAGGACGCCGACCTGGTGTTGGAAGGGGGCAACCCCGGCTGCGGCGACGCGGTGACGGTGTATCTCAAGCTGGATGGGGCCGCGCGCGTGGTAGACATTGCTTTCGAGGGTGAGGGCTGCACCATCAGCCAGGCAGGCGTCTCCGTCGTCACCGACCTGGTGCTGGGCAAGACCCTGGCCGAGATCGCGGAGATGAGCCAGGACGAAGTGATTGACCGGCTGGGTCGTGAGGTCGTCTCGACCCGCCTTCGCTGCGCGACCCTGGGGCTCAACACGCTCAAGAGCGCGGAGAGACAGCGCCGAAACGGCCGGACCCGAAGCACCACGGGTTGAGTGGACGAAATCCCCATGCCCTCCCACTCCCTCACCGACTGCCGCGCCGACTTTCCTATCCTGGCTCGTGAAGTGCGCCCCGGCGTGCCGTTGGTCTACCTCGACTCGACGGCCACCTCGCAGAAACCCCGCGCCGTGATCGAGGCGATGGATGTTTACTATCGGCAGTCCAATGCCAATGTACACCGCGGCATCCACACGCTGGCCGAGGAGGCCACCGCCCTGTACGAGGGCGCGCGTGACCGGGTCCAGAAATTCATCAACGCCCGATCACGCAAAGAAGTGATCTTCACCCGCAATGCCACCGAGGCGCTCAACCTCGTCGCGCAGTCGTGGGGTCGTCACAAGATCATGCCGAATGACATGATCTTGCTGACCGAGATGGAGCATCACTCCAACCTGGTACCCTGGCACATGCTGGCCGCCGAGAAGGGCGCGCGCCTGGAGTTCATCCCCGTGACCGACGATGGCCTGCTCGACCTGGCGGCACTCGATTCCCTGCTGGCGCTGGGGCCGAAGCTCGTCAGCCTGACGCACGTGAGCAATGTGCTCGGCACCATCAACCCGATCACGGAGATTGCGGCCAAGGCCAAAGCCGTCGGCGCAACGGTGCTGGTGGACGGCGCACAATCCGTGCCGCATTTCGCTGTGGACGTGCAGACGCTGGGCGTGGATTTCCTCGCCTTCTCGAGCCACAAGATGTGCGGCCCGACCGGCCTCGGCGTGCTCTGGGGCCGGCAAGAGCTGCTGGAAGAGATGCCGCCCTGGCTTGGCGGTGGCGACATGATCCGACGCGTCCACCTCCGCGAATTCAGGGTCAATGACCTGCCCTACAAGTTCGAGGCCGGCACACCGGCGATTGCGGAGGCGGTGGGCCTGGGGGCGGCGGTAGATTATCTGACTTCGATTGGGATGGCGGCGATCGCCGCCCATGAGCGCGAGCTGATCGCCTACGCCTTGGAACGTCTGGAGGAAGTGCCGGGCGTCAGAGTCTACGGCCCGCCGGCGGAGAAGAAAGGCGGCGTTGCCGCGTTCACCCTGGAGGGCGTCCATCCGCATGATATCGCCCAGGTGCTCGACCGGGACGGCATCGCCGTGCGCGCCGGCCACCACTGCGCCATGCCGCTGCACGACCGCTTCCACCTGCCCGCCACCGCCCGCGCCAGCTTTTACCTGTACAATACGATGGCCGAGGTGGACAAGCTGATCGAAGGGCTGTACAAGGTAAAACGGCTTTTTGATTGAGAGTTCATGGACGATTTCTACCGCGAACTGATCCTCGACCACTACAAGCACCCGCGCCATCACGGGACGCTTGACCCACACGACTTTTCCTACGAGGACGAGAACCCGTTATGTGGCGACAAGCTGCGCATTGACGTGCGGCTGGACGAGAACCGGCGCGTGCAGGAAGTGGCCTTCACCGGGCGCGGCTGCGCCATCTCACAGGCCTCGGCCTCGCTGCTGACCGAGTCCATCATCGGTAAATCGCTAGACGAAGTGAAGGCGCTGACTCGCGACGACGTACTGGAACTGCTCGGCATCGAGTTGACGCCGGTCAGGTTGAAGTGCGCCCTGCTCTCGCTCAAAGTGCTGAAGGCCGGGGCGTATGGACTGCACGGAGAGAAATATACGGACGAAGAATAGATCCTTCACCGTCGGGCGCGGCAAATGCGGACGGCAATCGCCGCGAACGCAGCGGTCCCCGCGGTGAATCCCAAATGGAGCCTGAATGACCCTCTACGACAAGGTAGACCCCAACACGGCCGAGTATATCGCCGTAGCGACCGTGGACGAACTGCCCAACGGCGCGCGCAAGATCGTGGAAGTGGACGGTCGCCCGCTGGCCGTCTTCAACATCGCCGGCACGCTGTACGCGATTGCCGATGTGTGCTCGCACGACGACGGCCCCGTGGCCGAGGGCGAACTATACGACTACGAGATCGAGTGTCCGCGCCACGGGGCGCGCTTCGACGTGCGCACCGGCAAGGTGCTCTCCTTCCCCGCAATCGTAGACATCCCTGCCTATCCGATCAAAGTTGAAAACGGTGAAGTGCTAGTGGGCCTGCCGCCAGCGGAGTGACCGGCACACTCCGAACCAAAAACACCGCCCTGCAGCGGTGTTTTTGGTTACCGGACCGGTTTATCCGGTTTAGGCGCTAGTGTGTTGTTCAAGCCAATCCAGCAGGGTGCGCACGCTCCCGGTTGCCAGGGCAATGCTCGTATCGGCTGCGCCGTAATACAAATGCAGAGTGTCGCCGTCGGGGGCGAGCGTGTAGCCGCACGGAAAGACGACGTTGGCCACATCCCCCTGCCGCTCGTAGGGCTCCTCGGGGCCGAAGATCCAATCGTTGCTGCGCTTCAGGCAACGCTCCGGGGTGTGTAGATCAAAGAGCGCCAAGCCGAGGCGGTAAAGGGCGCCCGACGCCGTCTGGCGCACACCGTGGTAGATCACCAGCCAGCCCTCGGACGTTTGAATGGGCGGGGGCGAAAGGCCGATTTTGTTCGCATCCCACCAGCCACCGCGCCGGGCCTCGAGCATCAGTTTGATGAAAGCGACTCGATTGAGACTTGAATTGAGTGATGATGGTTTAGATCGGTGTTTCATGATCTGTCTCTCCCTTATAGGCGGTATCAGGGGCGGCGGAAAGCGAGACCTAGCGAGTTCGCCGCCGGGCTGCTGGAGGCGCTCAGCGCGTCTTGCCCACGGCCAGCGAACGCGCGGTATTGGGCAACGTTTGCAGCCGCACGACTTCGGCTGCGAGAACGCGCCGATCCAACGTCGTCAGCCGATCGGCCTTGTGCGCACGGCCCGTATTATCCTGCTCGTCGTCGTCCACGCGTTTAACCCACGCGACTTCGAGCAGGCGCTTCAATACCCCATAGAGCGCGCCGGCGCTCAAGGATTCCACATCCTGCATGATCGCGTAACGGTGCTTCTCGTCGGGCGCCAGGCCCAACAGGAGAAAAAAGGTCGCTTCAGTCAAAGGAGGATTATTTTCTATGTGCATCGTAATCGGCTATGTTGTCCGACAATAGGTGAGGTGGCGATATATTATAGGAGTTACGCAGTTGACAGTTGGAGGTACGGATTGGCCAAGTAGGCGCGCACCGCGTCGCGGATGATGGCAGTTTTGGCTTCAAACCAGGAAGTGCCCGTTCGCAACCGTTGGACTTCCAAGCGCAGGAAGGCGCGCACGGCCAACCCAATGTGGTTACGTTGCGCTTGGGCGGCGCGATGCTGGGCGCGCTCGATGC
>JBBIQY010000021.1:0-43784 GCA_037442085.1 Anaerolineae bacterium | reverse complement strand
CATTTGTTGCTCACCGGCATGGTGGGCCGCTTCGGCCAGGGGCTGATCATCGAGTACGCCGACCCGGTGTACCGGGGTGTGTGGGTGATCGCCGCGCTCGCGCTGGCTGGCGCGGCGTGGCGGGCCTGGCCCGCGTTGCGCCAGCGCACCTTGCAAAACCCCACGCGCATGGCCTGGCTCCTCCACATGCTCACTGTGGTGGCCGTTATCCTGGCTCTGATCTACTACATGGTCTTCTTCATTCGAGGCGGGCACGGTCGCTACCTGTTCACTGCTTATCCCTCGCTGGCGTTGATTGTAGCCGCCGGCGCGTTGGCCTGGTTCCCCGCTCGCTGGCAGGGCGCCGCTGCACTGACTCTCAGCGCCGCTACGCTTGGCTTGTCGCTGTACGGGCTATTGGGCCTGCTCATCCCCACCTATGCCTTCCCGCACTCGCCCACTGCCGTCGAACTACGTGAGATGACGCCGCTCGACGCCAACATCGGCGACACGGCGCAAGTGCTTGGTTACCGGGTCAGCGCAACTACGCTACAGGGCGGCGAGGCCATGACGGTGGATGTGGTCTGGCAGCCGCTCTCGCGCACCAATATCCCGTACTTCGTCTTCATTCACCTACTCACGCCCGCCGGCTCAGTGGCGCAGCAGGATACATATCCTGGCGCGGGCCGCTATGCGACGACGTTCTGGGAGGTGGGGCGGAATTTCGTGGATACGTACCGGTTGACTGTGCTCGCCGACGCGCCCGCCGGCCCGGCCCGCCTGGTGCTTGGCTTGTACAATCGCGAGACGATGCAGCGCCTGCCTGTCACAGGCGCGGACGCCGGCTCGCCCGACGAGGCCTGGGTCGAGTTCGGCTCGGTTACCATTGGGCCATGACCCCTCGCCTCTGGCAGCCGCTGCCGCGCGCTTTGTGGCTGCTGCTATTCGCGTACACGGCGTTGTCCCTCGCCTATAGTTTTGCCCAGCCGCCCTTCGAGCCGTCGGACGAGCAATACCAGTTCGGCTACGTGCGCTATCTCATCGAGAACCGCGCCCTGCCGGTGGCGCGCGCAGGCGAGTTGTCCGGCTATCATCACCCGCCGCTTCAATTCGCGCTGGCCGCGCTCCTCGCCTGGCCCTTCCCCAGCACCGACTTCCCCGAGTATGAGACGCGAATCAATCCTTACGCGCGCTTTCGCCATTGGGAGCCGAGCGTGGACAACAAGAACCTGTACTTGCACGGGCCGTGGGATGGCTGGCCGTTTCAGAACACCGCGCTGGCCGTGCGCGTTGCGCGGCTCACCTCGCTCATCGCCGGCCTCGTCACAGTAGTGTTGACTTACCAACTGGCGCGCGTGCTGTTCGGTGAAGCTGCCGCACTGACGGCAGCGGGCCTGGTCGCCTTCACGCCGATGTTTACCTCGCTGAGCGGCGCGCTGCAAAATGACCTGGGCGCGGCGGCGCTCGGCGCGGTGACGTTGTGGCTCGGCGCGTATTGGGCGCAAGCTGGATTCACGGTGCGTCGGGCCACGCTGCTCGGCGTTGTGATCGGGCTTGGGATTCTGATGAAGCTGACCGCCGCCTTTCTCGCGCCGCCCGTCGCGTTGCTGATCCTGGTCCTGGGCTGGCGCGAGGGCGGACTCAGGCGCGCCGCCGGTTTGCTCGCGGCGTTGACGTTCGGCGCGGCGCTGGTCAGTGGCTGGTGGTTCGCGCGCAACCTGGCGCTCTACGGCGACCCGACCGCCGTCAACATCAACCTGGAGAACTTTGGCGGGCGCACCACGCTGGCGGAAGGCCTGGCGCTCTGGCCGGAGATGCTGCCCTACGCCTGGACGACGTTCTGGGGTCGCATCGGCCACGGCGGCATCGTGCTCCACGACTGGACGTATCAAGCCCTCGCCGCCTTCACCGTCCTCGCCCTCCTCGGCCTTTCACTTCACGCTTCACGTTCTACCCTCATCGCTCCTTCCTCCCTCCTCCCCTTCACCGCACTCTCTTGTTTCGTCGGCCTGCTGTACTACATCACCTCAACTTCATGCCTGAACGCTGGCGGATGAATGCCGCCCGTGCCATCACTGGAGTGATGTTTGCCTTCAGCGCGAGCGTGTTGGTCTTCTTCATCTGGCCGGCCTACGCGCCGCCGCCCGCTCTGGCGCAATTGCCCGCCGCCACGCCGCTCGCGGCGAACCTTGGCAACACGGTGAATCTGCGCGGCTATCACGTTTCCACAAACATCGCCCGACCCGGAGACCGCGTGCACCTCACGTTATACTGGGAGCCGCTCAGCCTGACCGACCGGCCCTATTCCGTGTACGTCCACCTGCTCGACGCGAATGGGCAGATCATCGCCCAGCGCGACACGTACCCCGGCCTGGGGCGCTACCCGACGACGGCCTGGACGCCGGGCCGGCTGTTCGCGGACACATACTTGCTCATCATTCCTGAAGACGCCCTTGCCAGCGGCGCGCAGTGGAAAGTCGGCCTGTGGCAGGCGGAGTCCGGCGACTACGCCTTCCTGCTCGATGGTGCGGGCGAGCCGGTGGACTCTGGCGTGCGCTTTGGCGAGTTCCAGGTCAGGCCGTGAGCAGTGATCTTGCTTCGAACAAATCCGCAGATTTCACGGATGACGCAAATGGACAAAAACGGTGTTCATCCGTGTCATCCGCGGATGAATGTGCTGTGCGCTGAATGAGAGTCTCGATTGGCGTGTTCAGCCGAATAAGTTTCTTCGTCCTCGCCGCTGTCGGCCTGTGGTTCCCGCTCTGGTTGCGTGCCCACCAGCCGCCCAATACGGTGGATGACGCCTACATTACGTTCCGCTATGCGCGCAACCTCATCAACGGCGTGGGCTTTGTGTACAACGCCGGCGAGCGCGTGCTTGGCACGACGACGCCCGCCTACACCGTACTGCTCGCCCTGGCCGCCTTCGTCAGCGGCTTCACTGACTTTCCGAAGCTGGCCGTCGCCCTCAACGCCGGGTGCGATGCACTCACGTTCTGCCTGCTGCTTCGGCTGGGCGCGCGGCTGAGCGGCAATCGCTGGCTCGGCCTGATCGCCGCGCTGCTCTTCACCCTCGACGCCCGCCTGCTCGACTTCTCCACCGGCGGCATGGAGAGCAGCTTCAACCTGCTGGCGATAGTCGCCGTGCTGACGTTGTTCTTCCACGGGCGAACGGCGCTGGCCGCGCTGGCGGCGGCGCTCTTCGCCGCGCTCGGCCTGCCCGTGTTGCGCCAGCCCAGGCGTTGGCCCTGGAAAGAAGCCGCGCTGTTCCTGGCCGTCGTCCTGCCCTGGCTGCTCTTTGCCTTCGCCTACTTCGGCCAGCCCATCCCGCAATCCGTCCTGGCAAAGTCCGTCGTCTACCGACTGCCCGACGATCTGGCCGCGTTCCGCGCTTTCCTGGTGCAACTTCGCACCGTGTTCGCCTTCAGTCTGCCGCCGCTCAACGACCCGGAACCGGTCTGGCGGCAAATGCTCCAGGCCCTGTTGCCCTTCAGCTTGTGTGTTCTGGGCCTCTTCGGCGCGTTACGCCATCAGCCGCGCGCCTGGATGCTCGGCGTCTACATCGTCCTCTTTATCGCCTTCTTCTCGGTCGGCAACCCACTCTGGCTGGGCTGGTACGAAATCCCGCTCCTGCCGCTCTACCAATTGCTCATCCTCATCGCTGCGGCCTGGGCAGGAGAACGGGTCGAGTGGTACGTCTTCCCTCCTCACACAACACGCGGCACGCAATACGCTTCAACTCTCACCCTAACGCTCTTCACAGCGCTGCTCCTCTCCCTGCCTCAGCTCTCGCGCCTCAACGCCCTGCCCTGGGAACAGGCCGAGCGCCCACCCTTCATCATCAACTCCTCGTTCAACAAAGAGCGCGAGGCCGATTACGTGACGCTGGCGCAGATGCTGGCCCCAGCGGCGCGCGCCGGCCGGCAGGTGGCCATCCCGGAGATTGGGGCATTCGGCTGGGCCTACCCCGGCCCAATCTTCGACACGACCGGCCTGGTCACTCCGGCCATTCAGAAATACTTCCCCTTGCCTCCCGAGATTCCGGTCAGTGTGTATACCGTGCCTCGGCGGATGATCCTGGAAGAACAGCCCGACCTCTTCATCGCCTTCGATGGCTTCATTACGGAAGACCTGCGCCCGGATGCGCCGGACTTCCTGGCGCTATACACACCGACCATCGGCCTCGTCAGTCGGGCGACGTGGGCGGTGCAGCGCCTCATCGTCTACCGGCGCCACGATCTGCCGCTCGAGGCCGACCTGCCGGCCTGGCTGACGCCGCTGCCCGTGCAGTTCGACGGTGACCGTTTGCGGCTGGAGGGCTATCGCGCCGAGTTCGGGCAGACGCTGGAGTATCGCTATCTCGAGGTGACGCTGGTCTGGCGCAACGGCCCACAGCCGCTTGGCCGCGATTACCTCGTGCAAGCCGATTTGCTGGACACAGACGGACAAATCGCCTTCCAGATCCTGAACTTTCCGGGCGAGGCCTTGTTCCCCACGCGCGACTGGCGGCCAGGGCAGATCGTCATTGACCGCTACCAACTCAAACTCCTCGCGACCGAAGCCGGCCCGTACACGGTGCGCATCACTCTACTGGATGAAGCGACCGGCGCCGTTGTCACAAGTCAGGCGCCGGCAGGAGCGGAGACCGGCGAAAACTCGATTATCATTCGTGTACCCTGACCGCGGAGGCACTCATGAAATACATCGCCAGCGTTCACGACAGAACCTTCACCATCGAAATCCACGATGACAACACCATCACGGTAGATGGCCGGACGTACCCGGTAGATTTCCTCAACCCGAACGGCGAAGTCTATTCTCTGCTGATCGGTGGCCAGTCCTACGAAGCTTATCTCCAGCCGGGAGAGGGCGACATCTGGCAGGTGTTGCTGCGCGGTATGCTCTACGAGGTGCGGGTGGAGGACGAGCGCGAGAAGCGGCTGCGGGCGTCGGCGGGGGGCGGCACAGTAAGTGTCGGCGAGTTCAGCCTCAAAGCGCCCATGCCGGGGCTGGTGGTGGCGGTTCCGGTGACAGAGGGACAAACCGTCAAGAAGGGCGACAAGCTGGTCATCCTCGAGTCAATGAAAATGCAGAACGAGCTGAAGTCGCCGCGCGCGGGCACGGTCACGCGCATCAACGTCAGCGCTGGCCAGAGCGTGGAGCAGAACCAGGTCATGGTCACGCTGGCATAGTCGGCCTGCGTGGCATTGGTGCCAAAGGAAGAAAACCTTCTTTCTACTCGAAACCCAACTACGATGAGCGAACTGACCGACGCCAAACGCCAGTGGGAAGACCGTTGCCTCAACCCCGGCCTGCGCAAGAATCCGGAGCGCCGGGCGAACTTCCAGACCTCGAGCGGCATCCCCCTGCCGCGCGTCGCCCTGCCGGAGGACGGCGTCACCGACTATGCCGGACAGCTGGGCTTCCCCGGCGCGTACCCGTTCACGCGCGGCATCCAGCCGACGATGTACCGCGGGCGCTTCTGGACGATGCGCCAGTACGCCGGCTATGCCACGGCTGAAGAGTCCAACCGCCGCTACAAATTCCTGCTGCAGCAGGGACAGACCGGCCTGTCGGTGGCCTTCGACCTGCCCACGCAGATCGGCTATGACGCCGACGACCCGCTGGCCGAGGGCGAGGTGGGCAAAGTGGGCGTCTCCATTTCGTCCATCGAGGATATGGCCGCGCTCTTCGGCGGCATCCCGCTGGACAGGGTCAGCACGAGCATGACCATCAACGCGCCGGCCGGCATCCTACTGGCGCTATACATCGCCGTCGCCAAACAGCAGGGCGTCGAACCCAAGCAACTGCGCGGCACGATTCAAAACGACATCCTGAAAGAGTACATCGCGCGCGGCACCTACATCTTCCCGCCGGCGCCGTCCATGCGGCTGATCACCGATATCTTCCGCTTCTGCAAAACGGACGTGCCGCAGTGGAACACCATTTCGATCTCGGGCTACCACATTCGCGAGGCGGGCAGCACCGCCGTGCAGGAGGTGGCCTTCACACTGGCGAACGCCATCGCCTACGTACAGGCCGCCGTTGACGCCGGGTTGAACGTGGACGAGTTCGCGCCGCAGCTCTCGTTCTTCTTCAACGCGCACAACCAGTTTTTGGAGGAAGTGGCGAAGTACCGTGCTGCGCGCCGGCTGTGGGCAAAAATCATGCGCGAGCGCTTCGGCGCGCAGGACCCGCGCAGTTGGATGCTGCGCTTCCACACCCAAACCGGCGGCTCCACGCTCACCGCCCAGCAGCCGGAGAACAACATCGTGCGTACAGCCATCCAGGCGCTGGCAGCGGTGCTGGGCGGTACACAGAGCCTGCACACCAACAGCATGGACGAAGCCCTTGGCCTGCCCACCCAGCACGCCGCGCAGATCGCCCTACGCACGCAGCAGATCATCGCTTACGAGTCGGGCGCGGCGGATTCGGTAGATCCGCTGGCCGGCTCCTATCTCATCGAGCACCTAACGAACGAGATCGAGCGGCGCGCCCAGGACTACCTCGAACGCATTGATGAGCTGGGCGGCGCACTCAAGGCCATCGAGCGCGGCTTCATCCAGGCCGAGATTCAAGACGCCGCCTACGCCTACCAGCAGGCTGTGGAGCGCAAGCAACAGATCATCGTCGGCGTCAACGAGTTCACCACCGACGCCGCCGCGCCGGTGGAGCGCCTGACGATTGACCCCGCCATCGAGGCGCGCGCCCGCGAGCGGCTGGCGACCCTGCGCGCGGGCCGCGACAACGCCAAGGTCGCCGAGCTGCGCGGCCAGCTCGAAACGGCGGCGCGCGGCCGCGACAACCTGATCCCGCTCTTCATCACCTGTGTCGAAAACAAAGTCACCGTCGGCGAAATTTGCCACACCCTGCGCGGCGTGTGGGGCGAATATCAGCCGGCCAGTTAGCAGGTAGCGGTTGGCCGATGGGCGAACGCTCTCCGCCAGCCGCTCTTGGCCATCGGCCGATAGAGCCACATCAAATGAAGATCAATCACATCGCTCTGGTCGTGGACGATATGGATAAGGCCCTGGCGTTCTGGCGCGACGGCCTGGGGATCCACCTGCAAGAGGTGGAAGAAGTGCCGGAGCAGGAAGCGCGCGTGGCCTTCCTGCCCATTGGCGAGAGCCACATCGAACTGGTCAAGCCGACGACAGACACCTCCGGCCTGGCCAAGTACCTGGCGAAGCGCGGGCCGGGGATGCACCACATCTGCGTGCAGGTGCCGGATATCGCCGCCGTGCTGGAACGACTGAAAGCCCGGGGGCTGCGACTGATTGATGAAACACCGCGTCAGCGCGGCGACCGCAAATACGCCTTCATCCATCCCGAAAGCGCGCACGGCGTGCTGGTCGAGCTGTACGAGCTGACCGGCGAACGCCCTTCGCATCACGAGCCGTGACGCCGCGTCTCGTTGCCGCCTTCAACCCACATTGCCGAACGACCACAGACTGCCGTCCCAAGCGCAATAGTCCAAATTACCTATTTGTCCCGCCTAACTATTCCTAACGAACACTTACCCACTCTTCACCCGGTTTATCCTATAATCGCAGTTGCTTAGCGCGGCCGCGCGTTTGTCAGTTCGAGATTGCACGCCCGACTTGACCATCATTCAGAAAGGACATTCTACATGCTTACGTTCAAGGACAACAAAGGCCAGGGCCTCGTCGAGTACGCGCTCATTCTCGTGCTCGTGGCCGTGGTCGTCATCGTGGTGCTCACCATCCTTGGCCCGACGATCGGCAACGTCTTCTCCAACGTCATCGCCGGCATCTAACCCTTTACCCGGCCCGCTAAGCCAACAACGGCCCCTTCGATCGAAGGGGCCGTTGTGCTTTTCAAGCCGTCATCCGCGCGGCTGCTTTGCGACGCTCGCCCAGCCAATAAATCAGCGGGCCGAAGACGGCAATGGCCGCGAACGCAAACCATTGAACGGCATAGCTGAGGTGCGGGCCGTCGTCGAGTTGCAGGTTGTAATCGCGAATCGGCAGGCCGGTTGCTCCCGGCGCCGGCGCCTGGACGATCAGGATGGGCAGCAGCGGATAGGGCATCTGCTGCTGAATGACCTGCGGCTCCAGCCAGAACCAGCCGTCCAGCCGGGGCAAATCCGGCCCGAGCGGCGGGTCGCGCGGCGACAGGGCGGAGGCGCGAGTCGCCGGCAGGCGCGCGATGCCGGTCACCGTCACTTCGCCCGTCGGCGGCGGATAGGCGGCGCGCCGCTTCGGTTCGGCCTCCAGGTATGGCAGCCAGCCACGATCCACGAGAACGGCGGCTGACTCACCGGTGATCCGCAGCGGCGTGATGATGTGCACGCCGGGGGCGCCGTTGTATGCCTGGGTCTTCCACACAATCTCCTGCGCCGGGTCGAACACGCCGCGCACGCTCACCGGGCGATAATCCCACTCGCGCCAGTCGCCGCCGGCAAGTTGCGACGGCAGGGTCGCCGGCGGCGCTTGCATCCGCGCTTGGATGAGCGTGTTCTGCACGCGCCGCTCCTGCAAGCGCGAGAGCTGCCAGAGGCCCAGGCTCACCATGCCGAGAGCGATGACGGGGATGGCGAACAAGAAAAGCGCCTTCAGCCAGCGCGGCAACGGCTGACCCGAGATCGCGGTTAGAGGAGGCATGTCTGAATTCTATCACCGCAACAATTCACGGAGTGCGCGGATGAGGGCGTCAATGTCCGCCTCGGAATTGTATCCCTGCACCGACAGGCGCAACAGGCTCAGGTTATTCCAGCGATACACCGGGATCTCGATCCGATAGTCAGCATACAGGCGCTCTTTCAGCGCCAACACATCCGTCGTTGGCACGGCCGCCGCCGCCATTTGCCCCACATCTTCCGGTGCGCACAGCGGCGCTTGCTGAGTGAGCTCGGCCAACTGGGTGAGGGCCTGGCACAACAACGCATGACAGCGAGCGCGCACCTGCGCCCAGTCGCGCTCCGCCTGATACCGGATGGCGGCGGGCGTGGCCAGAAAGGCGGCCGGGTCGCGCGTGCCCTGCCACTCGTGCCAGTCAATAAACGCACTCTCCCCCGGCGACTCGCTTTCCCAGCCCCAGCTGACGACGAGCGGCTCGAGCAGGGATTGCACTTCGCGGCGCGCGTAGAGGAAGGCCGAGCCTTTGGGCGCACACAGCCACTTGTGGCAGGCGCCGAGGTAAATGTCGGCCCCCAGCTGCGTCAGGTCGAGCGGCAGATGTCCGGGAACGTGCGCCCCGTCTACGATAGCGAGCAGGCCGGCCCGGCGTGCGCGCCGGCAGACTTCAGCGACCGGGAAGATCAGCGCCGTAGGGCTGGTCAGGTGGCTGACGAAAACGACGCGCGTGCGCGCGCTGACGCCGGCCCACAGCGCGTCCACTACATCCGCCGGCGACCCGGGCGGCAGTGGGATGGGCTGACGCACGTAGCGCGCGCCGGTCCGGCGGCAGATCAAGCGCCACGCCCGGTCCAGCGCGCCGTACTCATGGTCGGTCGTCAGGATCTCGTCGCCGGGCTGGAGCCGGAGGCTGCGCGCCACCATATTGAGGGCCGTCGTCGGATTGGGGAAGTAAACCACCTCGCCCGGGGCCGCGCTGACGGGCGGTTTGCCGATTTGTGTGTAATTTCGTAGGCGCGGCTCTCAGACCCGCGCCTACAGGCCGAATTACACAATTTTCGGCATACGGCCCGCTGACGTAGGCGGCCAGCGCCGTGCGCGCCTCGGCCAGCAGTGCGGTGAGACGTCGTCCCAGGAACTCCACCGGCTGGCGCTCCAGCTCACGCTGCCAGCGCTGATAGTCCTCGAACACCGGGCGCGGGCACGCGCCGAACGAGCCGTGATTAAGAAAAATGATCGTCGGGTCGAGCAGAAACTCGGCTTTGAGGACGTGAGGGTCCATGTGCCAGATAAAAGAAAAGTGGCTGTCCGGCCGACAGCCACTTTGTGGGCGGTATAGGACTTGAACCTATGACCTCCGCGATGTCAACGCGGCGCTCTAACCAACTGGGCTAACCGCCCAAGACAGCTCGGATTATAGCTATCCCAAAGTGTTTGCGCAATGGCCGTGTGACTGCATCCGGCCCGACTTCCTTTCCAAAAGGAAAGGGGTCAACCGCCGCCAGCCGGGCCGCCGAGCCCGCCTTCGGTGAGCTTGCGCAGATCGCCGAGCACGGCATCCACCTCGGCCAGGGTGATGGGCGCCCCGGTGTCCTTGTGCTTCAGGTCATTCCGCGCAATGCGCTCCGCCGCCGCCTCGCGGATGGTGATGTTGCGCTTCATCGCCTCCTTCACCAGCTCCGCCGCGACCAGGTAACCGATGAGGGGGTTCAGGGCCGTTGCCACGATCGCATTCTTGCCCAGCCAGCCCTCGGCCTTTTCACGCTGCGCGGTTACGCCAACCACGCAGAACCTGGTGAATGCGCTCACCGAGCCGATCATCACCTGCATCGCCTCAAAAAGATTGTGGGCGATGATCGGCATCATCACATTGAGTTCGAGCTGACCGGCCTGGGCGGCCAGCGCTAGCGTGAGGTCACAGCCCTGCACATGGAACATGGCCTGATTGAGCATCTCGGCCAGCACGGGGTTGACTTTTCCGGGCATGATGGAGGAGCCGGGCTGCACGGCGGGCAGGCGAATTTCGTCGAGGCCGGTGGTCGGGCCGGAGGAGAGCAGGCGAAAGTCGTTGGCGATGCGCGTCAGCGTGATGGCCACTGTGCGCAGCGAGGCCGAAAAGTCCGCCGCGTCGGCCTGGCTCTGCATCCCTTCAAACAAATTGTCCGACTCGTACAGCGTCAGACCGGTCAGCTCGCTCAGGCGTTTGACCATGCGTGCGTGATACTCGGGATGGGCGTTCAGGCCGGTGCCGGTAGCCGTGCCGCCGATGGGCATGCGTCGCAGGCCGTCCGCCGCGCGGGCCACTCGCTCGCGGTCGCGGCGCACCGCCTTGGCATACCCGCCAAATTCCTGTCCCAGCCGAACGGGCACGGCGTCCTGCAGGTGGGTGCGGCCCGACTTCACGATGTCGTCGAACTCGAGGGCTTTGGCTTCCAGCGCTTCGGCCAGCGCATCGAGCGTCTGGAGCAACTCATCCAGCCGCCACAGCGCGCCGAGGCGGATGGCCGTGGGGATGGTATCGTTGGTGGACTGGGCCATGTTGACGTGATCGTTCGGCCCAACGATGTACTTGCCGCGCACGCCGCCCAAAATCTCGGTGGCGCGGTTGGCAATGACTTCGTTAGTGTTCATGTTGTGGCTGGTGCCCGCCCCGGCCTGGAAGACATCCACAACGAACATGTGATCCCACTTCCCGTCAATCACTTCCTGCGCCGCCTGGACGATAGCTTCCACAAGCTGTTGGGCCGTGTACTTCCGGCCGTCCACCTCGCGGTCGGCAAACAGGCCGAGCGCGCCGTTGACCTCGGCCGCCGCGCGCTTGATGGTGGCCATGCTCCAGATAAAGGCCCGCCAGGGGCGTAGGCCGGAGACCGGGAAGTTGAGCACCGCGCGCTGGGTTTGCACGCCGTAGAGCGCCTCGGCGGGGACCTGAACCTCGCCGAGCGAGTCTTTTTCAACGCGGAAACTGGTCATAGAGGCTTCAAGGAAGCATCGGGAAAGCCGGGAAATAGAGAGAACGATTCGGGGCCCGGGCGTCTCTTACTTCCCTCGCATCCCGTTGCAATAAAAAGGAGGAAGCCCTGCCGGACTTCCTCCCATCAGGCATAGGGGCTGGTCGGTTACTTCGCGCCGTAGCCGGGGCCATTCTTGAAGAAATCGTAATTGGCCTGGATGTCGGCTCGCAGGTCAACGACTTCGCCGGCCGTCAACACCACGATGTTGTCCAGTTCCACTGCCTCGCTCTTGTTATTGTGGCCGGAGTAGTGCTCGGTGGCGCGTCCGGCGTATTTCGGGTCACGCGGGCTGGAGAGGCGCTGACCGTCCTTGGCGGTGTAATCGGAGGGCACCTCGTCTTCCGGGAAGATCGCCTCGTATGGGCACTCCGGCACACAAGCGCCGCAGTCAATGCAAGTGTCCGGGTCAATGTACATCCACGGCCACTCGCTTTCCGGCTTGCCCGGCACAATGCACTCCACCGGGCAGACCTCGATACAGCCGCTGTCGCGCAAACACAGGCTTGTGATGATATGGGTCATGGTCCTCTCCTAGAAAGGTGTGGTGATGGGCTTGCGAACGTTTATTTCGCCGCCGCATACAGCCGGGCGACGGCGTCCCAGTTCACGACATTCCACCAAGCCTTAAGGTAATCGGCGCGGCGGTTCTGATATTTCAGGTAATAGGCGTGCTCCCAGACATCCACCCCCAGCACCGGCACACCTTCGGCCCCGGCCACGGCTTTGCCCATCAGCGGGCTGTCCTGGTTGGCGGTGGAGACAATTTCGAGCTTGCCTGCGTTGACGACCAGCCAGGCCCAGCCACTGCCGAAGCGGCCCAGGCCGGCGGCCTCGAACTTGGCCTTAAACTCATCGAAGGAACCGAAGGCCGCGGCCAGAGCCTCGGCCAGCGCACCGGTCGGCGCGCCGCTGGCGTTGGGCGCCATCAGCCCCCAGAAGAAGGTGTGATTGACGTGGCCGCCGGCGTTGTTGCGCACCGGGGTACGGATGCCCTCCGGCACGGCGTTCAGGTTCCGGATCAGGTCCTCGGCGGATTTGCTCTGCAATTCGGGGGCGCTTTCCAGGGCTTTGTTGAGGTTGGTCACGTAAGCCGCGTGGTGCTTACCGTGGTGGATCTGCATCGTCTGGGTATCAATGTGGGGTTCAAGCGCGTCAGGCGGATATGGCAGCGGGGGGAGTTCATGTGCCATCAGAAAATTCTCCTTGAATTGGCAGCCTAACTGTTGGAGTAAAATGCCAGAAGCCGCCGTGATTGTATTCTTCGCCTAATCCTTTGTCAATACAAAGATTGCGATCTCAACCGCGAGTCCACCCCTATGTGGGCCTGGGCATTGGTTTGCTGGCCGTCTCCACGGCCTCGCTTTTCATCCGCTACGCACAGGCAGATGGCGCGCCCTCGCTGATCATTGCCGCCTACCGGCTGACGCTGGCGACGCTGGCGCTCTTGCCGCTGGCGCTCTGGCGACAGCGGGCCGAGCTGCGCCGCCTCACCGGGCGCGAGTGGCTGCTCACCGGACTCTCAGGCATCTTTCTCGGCCTGCACTTCGGGACCTGGATCAGCTCGCTGGAATACACCACCGTTGCCAACTCGGTGGTCTTCGTCTCGACGGCGCCGCTCTTCGTCGCCCTGATCGCGGCGGTGTGGTTGCGGGAAAGGCCGACGCGCGGGGTGCTGCTGGGCCTGGCGCTGGCCCTGGTGGGGAGCGTGATCGTGGGCGTGAGCGATGCCTGCGCGGCGCCGGCCGGCTGCCCGTCGCCGAGCGACTTCGTGCGCGGCACCAGCTTCTTCGGCGACCTGCTGGCGCTGGCCGGCGCAGTCGCCGTGGCGGCCTATCTCATCATCGGGCGGACGGTCCGGGGCAGGATGTCGCTCCTCGTCTACATTCTGCTCACCTACGGCAGCGCGGCGCTCACGCTCATCGCCGGGGTATCCGTGCTGCGCGGCTCGTTCGCGGGCTTCGAGCCGGCGGACTTCGCGGCCTCACTCCTGGGCGGCCGGCTGGGGTGGGGGCTGTGTGTCGTCCTGCTAGCCCTGGCACCCCAGCTCATCGGCCACTCGTCCTACAACTGGGCCCTTAAGTATCTGCCGGCGACCTTCGTCTCCGTCACCGTACTCGGCGAGCCGATCGGCTCGACGCTACTGGCTTATCTCCTGCTCGGCGAGACCCCGACCCTTCTGAAGCTTCTCGGGGCGGCGCTGATCCTGAGCGGCATCTTCCTGGCCGCCCGGCGCGACTCTTAGCTTAAAGTTTTCGCGGAGGGGCGGCTTTGAGTTGCGTCCTGAAAACGTTGATGCTATTTTGCGAAGCATCAACGTCATCCCGACAGGAGGAAACGACCATGTCCGACATGCCAGCGCCCGAAACCGAAGCTCCGGCTGCCCCGCCAGCCGAAGCCCCAGCCCCAGCTGCGCCGGCCCCTGCCAAGAAACGCGCCCCGGCGCGGAAGAAGGCGCCGGCCAAGAAGGCTGCCGCGAAGAAGCCGGCTGCGAAGAAGAAAGCCCCGGCCAAGAAGAAGGCGCCGGCCAAGAAAGCGGCCGCCAAAAAGCCGGCTAAGAAGAAGTAAGCGGGCCTGACCCCGGGTGGGGAGGGATGACTCCTGCCTCTCCCCTCCCTACCCGGTAATTGGCAGGAATAGGCGCATCCCGTCCGCCTCGTCTATCACAAAAGCCGCGGGCGGGTAGCGTGCGACCAGCCAGCCCATATAGACGTCGCCGCAGGCGCCCATCGCGTTGACTGTCGCGCACAGCGCGAGGAGCGAGACGGCCCACGTCCCCGCCAGCGCCCACATCCCCAGTAGCGCCAGCACGCTCAGGCCTAGCAGCGGCGCGAAGATGACCGCCAGATATTGGTTGCGCGTGAAGGCAAAGCCCGGCGCCGTCGCATACAAAGCCCTGGCCTCCCACTTGATGCCATAGCGTGGCTGCGCGCCAAAGGCGGCCATCACCAGGCCGTGCGCCAGCTCGTGCAGGCCAAGGGTAACCACCAGGCCAACGATGAGGCTGAGGAGATGATCCAGGCCGTCCAGCGCCTCGCCGCCAAATTGTGTGGCGGCCCAGCCAAAGGCCGGGAAAGCGGCGAGACCGAGCGGCACAGCCAGGAGTTGAAACAGGATGAGCCGGCGGGTGCTTTCAGTCAGCTTCCAGTACAACACTTCGCGGTAGCCCTCCGGCACACGCCCGCGTTGCGGCGTCGCCGGGCGCAGGGCAGTTTCCGCCTCCCGGTACATCCCACGCTCGGCGATCAGGCGGGCCACGGCCTCCGGCATCAAGTCGCCGAGCGGCTCGCCGCGCAGCACCCGCGGGCGGATCTCGCTCGAGGCGATGTCCAGCGGCGGCGCATCTACAAACTCGATTTTAGACCGGATGCCCGGCAAGGCCCGTTCCAGGGCCTCCAGGTCGAAGGACGCGCCGGGGCGCCGGAAGACGCCGAGGGTGCAGTGAGCAAGGAGGACCTCGGGCCGGCCCCAGGTCGGCAGGTCGCGCAGCGAGTCGCCGCCCATCAGAAAAATGAGCTGGTCGTTGGGGAACTCCCTGGCCAGTGCGGTCACAGCGTCGGCGCTGAAGTGTGGGCCGGGCCGATCCACGTCCACGCGCGAGAGGGCAAAGGCCGGCTGCCCGGCAATGGCGGCCTCCACCAGCGCCACACGGTCTTCAATCGGGGAGAGGGTTTGGTGGCGCTTGTGCGGGGGATGGCCGGTGGGCGCCCAGAGCACCCGGTCGAGCCGCAGTTGCTCGAGGGCTGCCTGAGCCAGGCGCAGGTGGCCGTTGTGCGGCGGGTCGAACGCGCCGCCGAAGATGCCGATCCGCATTTTCGATTTCTGATTGCGGATTGCTGATCGCACGCCAAGGCTCGAGCCCAATCCAAAATCAGCAATCCAAAATTCGGTTGTGTTACACTCGCGCCCATGCGCTCTCTGAAACCGCGCCGCCGTGGCCCGCTGCTGCTGCCGCTCGGCCTCTTGGCGCTGGCCGGGTTGGCCACCGGCCTGTACTTCTTCCCGCCCCTCCACGAGCGATTGTCCTGGCGCGTCGCCAATATCCAGGCACAAGTCTACCAGTTCTTCAACCCGCCGCAGCAGCAGGTGTTCGTCCCGCAGGAGCTGCCCACGCTCGTCGCCACGCTGGCCACTTTCACGCCCGCCCCCACCGTTACCCCGCCGGCGACGCGGACGGCCGGCCCCACGGCAACGCCGAGCCCCTTCCCAACCGAGGCGCCGCCTTCAAGGACGCCCACGCCGCTCCCGGCCAAAGCTTTGCTGACCGGCTTCCGGCACGAATATCAAAAGTTCAACAATTGTGGCCCGGCTACGCTCTCCATGCTGCTCAATTGGTGGGGCTGGCAGGGTGACCAGTTGACAGCGCGCGCTGCGCTGCGCCCCGCCGCCGATGCGGTGGATGATAAGAACGTCGGCCCGCTCGAGATGGTGGCCTTTGTGGAGGGGCAGACGACATTGCGCGCGCTGGCCCGCGTCAACGGCGACCTCGAACTGCTCAAACGCCTCATCGCGGCCGGCTTCCCGGTCATCATCGAGCGCGGCCTGCAACTGCCCGGCGAATTCTGGGAGGGCCACTACGCGCTGGTCCATGGCTATGACGATGCGCGGCAGAAATTCACCACCCAGGACTCGCTCATCCTGCCCGACTTTCCGGTTCCCTACGCAGAATTGGAGCAGGCCTGGTGGCGGGACTTCAACTACCAATACCTCGTCGTCTACCCGCCGGAGCGGGAGGCGGAAGTGTTCGCCCTACTCGGCCCGGATGGCAACGAGTTCGCCAACTTCCAGCGCGCCGCCGAGCGCGCCGAACGCGAGACCCAGATTCTGCAGGGTCGTGATCTTTTCTTCGCCTGGTACAACCTGGGCAGCAGCCGGCTGGGCCTGCAGGATTACGCCGGCGCGGCCCAGGCCTATGACCGGGCCTTCGCCCTTTACCCCACCCTGGCCGAGGACCAGCGCCCCTACCGTACGCTCTGGTACCTGCACGGCCCGTTCGAGGCCTACTTCCAAACCGGCCGCTATCAGGACGTGATCAACCTGGCGGACACGACGCTGGCGACGACGACGAGCATCGGGCTGGAGGAGGTGTGGTACTGGCGCGGCCTGGCGCAGAAAGTCGTCAGCCAGCGGACGCAGGCAATACGGAGTCTGCAGCAGGCGTTGAAGGCCAACCCGACCTTCGAGCCGGCAAAGACGGCGCTGCGGGAGTTAGGCGAGGCCGTGCCGTAGCGTTGGCGGCGCCAGCCCTTCAATCAAATTGTCGTTGTGATTTCTGATCGCGGATTGTCTGCGATCAGCCATCTGCCAGCTCGAATCCAAAATCATCAGTCGCTCCACTCCAACTCGTACTCGCCGATGCGCACCGTGTCGCCCTCCTGAACGCCTGCCTCTTCCAGGCCGCGCTTGACGCCGAGCACCTCGAGGATGCGTTGGAAGCGCATCACGGCCTCATCGTACTCCCAGTACGTCATGCGGGCTGCGCGCTCGATCTTTTTGCCGCTCACCCGATACGCGCCGTCCGGGTCACGGCTGACGGTGAACTCATCGGCGGCGAAGGCGGGGCGATAGACGGGCACTTCGTCGAAGACCGGCGCCGGCGGGGCTTCGGCCAGCTTGCGCGCGGCCCGGAACAGCAGGTCGCGCACGCCGGTTTGCGCCACCGCCGAGATCGCCAGGCACTCATAACCACGCCGCTGCAATTCCTTCTCAATGGCCGGCCAGCGCGCTGCCACTTCCGGCAAGTCCATCTTGTTCAGCGCCACGATCTGCGGTTTCTCGGCCAGAGCTTCGTCGAAGAGGGATAGCTCGGTGTTGATCTGCGAGAAGTCGGCCAGCGGATCGGCGCTCAGGCCATCGAGCAGGTGGATGAGGACGCGCGTCCGCTGGACATGGCGCAGGAAGTCGAAGCCCAGGCCCACGCCACGATGGGCGCCCTCGATCAGGCCGGGGATGTCGGCCAGCACCAACGTCTCGCCGCTGCGCTCATCCAACAGTGCCACGCCCAGGTTGGGCTGCAAGGTGGTGAACGGATACGATGCGATCTTGGGTTTGGCTGCCGTGACGCTGGCGAGGAGGGTGGACTTACCCGCGTTGGGGACGCCGACGATGCCCACATCGGCAATCAGCTTGAGCTCGAGGCTGAGGGTCAGTTCCTCGCCCGGTGCGCCGCGCTCAGCGAGACGCGGGACCTGGTGGCGCGAGTTGGCAAAGCGCGCATTGCCGCGCCCGCCGCGCCCGCCGCGCGCCACCACCAGCGTCTGCCCCGGCTCGATCAGATCGCCGAGCAGCTCGCCGGTTGCGGCCAGGCGCACGACCGTACCGGGCGGCACCGGCACTATCAGCGGATCGGCGCTCTTGCCGCGCATGTTGTTCTTGCCACCGCGCCCGCCGTTCTCCGCCACATACTTGCGGTTCGTCGCAAAGTGCAACAGTGTGTTCAGCTTCGCGTCCACCTTCAGGATCACGTCGCCGCCGCGCCCGCCGTCGCCGCCATCCGGCCCGCCACGTGGCACATACTTCTCGCGCCGGAAGTGAATGGCCCCGTCGCCGCCGTCGCCCGAGCGTACTGTAATCGTTGCCTGATCGAAAACCATGCGCCAGATTATAGGCGACATTCTCAACCGGAATTAAAGTGTGCGGCCTATAATCAGCCTGGATAACGCCCTCACCCGCGGCCTCCTTTCCCGGTGGGAGAGGGTCCGGGTTGAAAGCCCTATGACGTGGTGGAAGAAAAAGCCTGACGACGTGCTGGAATGGACCGTGAGCGAGGCCGGCTTCGATGACGCGCCGGAGGTCGAAGAGACGGCGGCTCCGGCGAAGTCCGACTCGCCCGCGGCGGCGACCCAGCCGCCAATCCCCCTCCGCCTCCCGTGGCAGCCGGCGGTGCTGGTCGTCGTTCCGGCGGCGTTCATCCTGCTAGGCGTCTGGGCTTGGAACCAATGGAACCTGTGGCAGACACGGCGCGAGATCGAGCAGACCATGAGCAGGGAGTCGGCTGACCCGCCCCGCCCGCTCAGCTTCCTGGAACGGGATGAGGCCATCGCGCCCAGGGTTCTGTCTCCCACTCAATGGAACACGGACTCATGGCGCGCGGACATAGCCTATACCTTCCTCGCGCCCGACGGACAACGTTACACCTTTGCCACGCCGCGCTTCTTCTTCAGGAGCGCGGACGCGAGCTGGCAGCCCACCGCCCCGCCCGACACCTTCCCCGGTGAGATCCGCGAGTACACCAGCCAATGGTTCACGCTGAACTATTACGCCGCCGACGCCGAGCTGGTGGAACAGACGCTCATCCCCTATCTGGAGAGGACGCTGGAGCGCGCCTGCACCCTCTGGAGGTGCGCGCCGCCGGCAACGCTCACGCTGACCGATTTGAAGGCCGACGAGGCCGCTGTTCGGGAAACGGGGTTGAGCGCCGATGAGCCGCTGCTGTTCTGGCTGCTGGCCACCGACAATGCGCAACTCCTGGGCCAGCGGGCAAAGCCGATCGCCGCGCCGCACACAGCCGGTTACCCGGTGGACACCGCCAGTCGTGAGCTGTGGCAGCGCACGCTGGTGCTCCGGGCCTTCTCACAAATCTTCCTAAGCGCCGACTTACCGATGATCCCGCTCCGAGCCGAAGCCGACAATCCCTGGCTCTCTGCGCTGGCAGCTATCGTGGCCACCGACCTCGGCCTGGAGTCGCCCACCGTGCTCCGCTACGATCTGAGCGACGAGGCCGATCTTCGACAGAGACTGACGTACGACCGGGGCGCGGGGCAAGCTCCCAGCCGGGCCGAACAGGCCGAGCAGCGGCGTAATCTGCTGGCCCTCCTCAACCGTTTCGCGCGCCAGTGGCCGGAGGTGAATCGTCTCGACCTGGCTAACGCTATCTTCAGAAGAGGGGATAGCCTAAGCCCATTCAGCGAGCTCGTGCGCCAATCGTTGCAGGACCGCCGGCCCCTCATAGAATGGGTGGATGACTGGCGCGAGCTGTTGGGTCGGCCCGCTGGCGAAGTTGAACTACCCACCGCTGATTTGATGTTGACGTGCGTCGCCGGGCCCCGGTTCTATGAAGCAGGCGAACTCAAACCACTCCTACCGTTCGACGAGTGGCCGGCTCTAGGGTACACATTCGCCGGCTGGTCGCCCGAGGGCCGTTACGTGTCGCTCGGCCTCGGTTTAAGTGCTGCCGGGCTGGATACCCAGACCGGGCTGATCCGCCTCCCCGATGATTCGGCCACGACCTTCCAACTGCCGCTGGCCTGGGCCTCGGACTCGATGCTGGCCTATTGGGTCGTCCCCGCCGGCTGGCGGACGCGCCCGGAAGATTTACAGATAAGCTTCTTCAACCTGGCCAATCCAACGCGCCGCCCGCCTCCGGTGACCCATATCCATATTGGCCCCAACTTCGGGTTGATCTCACCGAATCTTCAGTGGCTGGCGGTGACTCTTCTGGATGATGATGAATCCGACCCGGGGACGCTGCAATTGATGTCCCTGCTTAGCGACGAGCGGCGGCTCATCATACAGGGCGCCTATGCACCTGCCTGGTCGCCGGACAGCCGCGAGGTGGCTTTCCTCCACTGGGACGGCGCCCTCAAGGCGCTGGCGCTGCAGGTCTATAACCTCGAGACCAGCCTGACACGCGCGGTGTGGAGCCAACCCCGCCAAGAGCTGGTCATGGATCCAAACCTGATAATGTCGTCAATCTCCTGGTCGCCGGATGGCCAGTGGATCGCGTTGGCTTTGCCGACCCGGGCCGATAGCCGTGAGCATTGGGCCGGCTTGGTATCCGTCGAAGGGGCCGGCCCAGCCGCGCTGGCCGTGCCAGAGGGCCGCATCGAATCGCTGGCCTTCTCGCCCGTCGGCTCCTATCTCTTCCTGATCGGGGATTTCCCAGAACGCCAATTGTTGATTTACGACGTCGCCGGAAAACGTGTCATCCGCGCCCTGCCCGGCAACTGGCGCACAGCGCAGTGGTCGCCGGACGGGCGACAGCTCCTTTTGTTTGGAAGCCGGGCGGCTTTGCTGGGCGACGCGCTCGACCCGGAACGCGAGCCGAAGACGCTGGCTGAAAGCGACGAATGCCTGTTGGGGGCGTGGAAGCCGTAGGGTTTTCGATTGCGGATTACCGCGCTCTCCGCGATCTCAAATCTCAAATCTAAAATCACTCATAGCGCAGCGCATCAATGGGGTTGAGGCTGGAGGCGCGGACAGCGGGGTAGATTCCGAAGAACAGGCCAACGGCAATCGAGAAGGTGGTCGAGAGCACCACGCTCTCGGGGGTCACGGTCGGCGCAAGGTCGGGCACCAGCCGGTTCACGGCGAGGATCCCCACCGCCCCCAGCAGAATCCCGATCGCCCCACCAAAGAGCGAGAGGATGACGGCCTCCATCAGGAACTGGCCGAGGACGTCGCGGCGTTTGGCGCCTACCGCCTTGCGCAGCCCGATCTCCTTGGTGCGTTCGGTGACAGAAACCAGCATGATATTCATGATGCCGATGCCGCCGACGATGAGCGAGATACTGGCGATCGCGCCGAGGAACACGGTCAGGATGGCGGTGATGCCCTGAAAGGCGGCCAGCAAATCCTCGCCGGAAAGGATGGTGAAATCGTCCTCGCCGCGATAGGGGATGTTGTGCTCGGCGCGCAGCACATCCGTCACCTGTTGAATGACGCGATCTTTGCGCTCGGCCCCCGCGTACTTCACCATGATCAGCGTGAGCGCGACGTGGCCCTTGGGCGTTCGGCTGGTGAACAGGGTGCGGGTAGCCGTGGTGTACGGCACGAACACGGCGTCGTCCTCGTCGCCGAAGGGCGTGGCGCCGCGCCGCTCGAACACGCCGATGACGCGGAAGGGCTGGCCGTTGATGCGGATGGTCTGGCCGATGAACTCTTCGTCCGGCGCAAACAGCCGGTTGAGCGTGGTCTGGCCGAGGACGGCTACCCGCGCTTCCTGATCGAGGTCGTCGTTGGTGAAGAAGCGTCCGGCGAAGACTTCATAATCGCGCGCGGTGAAATTGGAGGGCGTGGTCGCCCGCAGACCGACGTCGGCCTGATTGCCGCTGCGCGCCACCTGCACGTTCCGCCGAATCAGCGGCACGATGGCCTCCGCGTCCGGCACACGCACCGAGTCGGTCAGGGCAGCAGCGTCACGGTCGGTCAGAAAGGTATTGGCCGTGCGGCTGGGCGGCCCGCCGCGCTGGAACTGGCCTGGGAAGATATAGAGGATGTTCGAGCCGAGCGCCGCGAACTGGTCGGCCACATAGCGCGAGACCGAGTTGCCAACAGAGACCAGCGTGATCACCGCCGCCACGCCGATCGTGATACCGAGCATGGTCAGCGCAGCGCGCAGCTTATTAGCAGCCAGGGAGCGCAGGCCGAGGCGGATGGTTTCGAGGAACATGGGAGTAGGGATCCGAGATCAGCCGTCTTAATCTCTATTCGTACCGCAAAGCTTCAATTGGGTTGAGCTGCGCAGCGCGCCAGGCGGGGTACAGGCCGAAGAACAGGCCAATCGCCAGCGAGACGCCGGTCGCCAGCGCCACGCTGTCCAGCGTCACCGCCACCGGCAGATCCGGCTGAATGAACTGGATCAACGCCCCCAGGCCGGCGCCGATGGCGATGCCGATCAGCCCGCCCAGCGCCGAAAGTGAGATGGCTTCGACCAGAAATTGATTGAGCACGTCGCGGCGCTTAGCGCCCAGCGCCTTGCGTAAGCCGATCTCGCGGGTGCGCTCGGTGACGGAAACCAGCATGATGTTCATGATGCCGATGCCGCCCACCAGCAGCGAGATGCCGGCGATCAGGCCGAGGAACAGCGTCAGTGCGCTCGTGATCTGGCCGAAGGACGAGATCAGGTCCTGCTGGGTGACGACGGTGAAATCATCCTCCGCGCGGAAGGTGATGCCGCGAAAGTCGCGCAGCACTTCGGTCACCTGTTGCGCCGTCGAGTCCATGGCTCCGGCGTCGCGCACTTGCAGGGAGATGTTGGAGACGGCCAGTTTGCCGTCCGCCGTGCGCAAGTTGTAGACGCGCTGCTGCGCGGTGCTGAGCGGGATGAAGACCACGTTGTCCTGGTCGCCGAAGAGGCCGCCGCCGCGGGGGGTGAGCGTGCCGATGACGCGGAACGGAACCTGGTTGATCTTCACCGTCTGCCCGAGCGGCAGTTCGTCGCGGAAGAGCCGCTTGACGACCGTCTGGCCGAGCACGGCTACCCGCGCCGCGCCGCGCTCGTCGTTATCGCTGAGCCAGTTACCGTCGTTGACCGAGTAATTGGCCACGTCCGCATAGTTGGGCGGGACCCCGAGCACCCGTACAAAGCTGTTCTCGCGCCCGAACTCCACATTGGCGAAGTCGCCGACGGCGGGGGCTACAGCGACCACGTCCGGCAGGCGCACCGGATCGGACAGGACGCGCACGTCGTCCATCGTCAGCGGCTTCTCACGCCGCCGGAAGCCGCCCGGCCCAAAGCTCACCTGGCCCGGCCCGCCCGGGATGACGAACAACAGGTTGGAGCCGATGCCTTGGAAGGTGCGCGTGACGTAATTCTCCACGCCTCGCCCCACCGACATCAGCGCAATCACCGCCGCGACGCCGATGATAATGCCGAGCATGGTCAGGATGGAGCGCAGCTTATTGGCGGCTAACGCCCGCAGGGCAATGCGTAACGTTTCGGTCAGGGACATGCTCTACAATCCGCGTAATCTGCGGTTCCTTACTGCCCTCCACCAATCGGCAGCTCGCGGCGTGTGCTGATGGCGGCGACCTCGCCGGGCTGAGCGCCGGACACCACCTCGGTCAGCGCTTCACCGCGCAGGCCGGTCTCGATGGGCACCTCGACCAGGGCGTCGCCGCGCTGGACGCTGAGGAAGGCCTGGCCAGTCTGCCGATCACGGCGGATGGCCCAGTTGGGCGCGAGCACCACATTCGTCACGCGGGCGACCGTGACCTCGACCGTGGCGCTCATCCCGGCACGTAAGCCGGCCTGGGTTTCATCCAGGACGATGCGCACCACGTAGTTCACCGCGCCGCCCTGCACCACGCTGGTCGGAGCAATCCGCTGGACCTTGCCGGTCAGCGCCGTGCCGGGCAACGCCTCCACTGTCACCCTAACCGGCTGGCCAACGGCCAGCTGCGCCACGTCCACCTCGTTCACCGTCACATCCAGCTGAAAGCGAGCGGTGTCGAGCAGCACCACCGCCGGCGCGCCGGTCCCGGCCGGCTCGCCCACCCGGATGTTGACAGCGGAGACCAAGCCCGCAATCGGCGCGCGCAGCTCGGCGCGGGCCAGACGGTTCTTCGCCTGGTCCAGCGCCAGTTGCGCCTGGGCCACGGCCAGGTCGGCCTGATCCAGTTGGATCTGAGTGGGCTTGGCCAAAAGCTGATCGAGCTGCGCCTGGGCCTGGGCGATGCGCGCATAAGCAGCGGCCAATGAGCCGGGATCGGCAGGGTTGCGGGCCTGCTCATACTGCAGCCGTGCGATCTCCGCCTGATAATAAGCATTCTCCTGATTCTGTTTGAGCTGGTCGAGCGTGGCCTGCGGCGGCGCAAACTGCGGGTTGTCGTTGGCGAACTGCACCAGGTTGTTGTATTGCTCGTTCAGCTTGCGGAAATTTTCCTGCGCCTGATCGTAGTTGAGTTTAGCGATCTGCGCCTCTTGCGGCCCGGCCCCGCGCTGGAGGTCGTAAGCGGCAGCGTTGGCAGCGCGGACGTTCGCCTTGGCGATGGCGATGTCGTCTTCGCTGGGGCCGGCCAGCAGTTTCTGACGGCGCAGCTCCGCGATGCGCAGGGCATCCTCTGCCTGGGCCACGGCCAATTGCAATTCGGCGGCGTCGAGCCGGGCCAGCACCTGCCCGGCCTGCACGGCGTCGCCGCTCTTGACCAGCACCTCGGCCACGGTGCCGGGGATCAGAAACGAGACATTGATTTGCTGTTCGGGCTGAAGCGAGCCTGTGGCGCTGACGCTGGCGATCAGGTCGCCGCGGGTCAGGGTCTGCGTACGCCGGGATGCCAGCTCGTCGGCCTGCACCTGTGCGCTCTGACTCTGCTGCCAGAGGGCCCAGCCCGCGACGGCCGCAACAATCACGGCCCCGACGGCCAGCCAGCCCAAGCGAGCGCGGAGAAAGTTTATTACTCTAGCCACTTTGAATTTATGAGGCGAGATACCAGAAATCAGAGATTCCAATTTCTGATCTCTACTCTCATGCCTCTAGTTTCCGCCGAAGAAGCTGAACGGCTGGCGCGCCGTGCGAACGGCCACCGTCTCGCCCGCGCTCAATCCACTCACCACCTCGCTGAAGTTCTCATTTCGCAGGCCGAGTTGCACTTCGACTTCGATGATCTGGCCGTTGCGCAGGACGCTGGCGAAGGCCTGGCCGGTCGTCCGGTCGCGGCGAATGGCCCAGTTGGGCGCGAGCACCACGTCGCGCAGCTCCTGCACGACGATCTCGGCGGTGGCGGTCAGACCGCCGCGCAGCCGGGGGTCGTCGCTCTGCACGCTGATACGCACCGGGTAGCTGACGACGCCGGCGCCGACCGTGGCTTGTGGCGCAATCCTTTCCACCACGCCGGGAAACACGTCGTTGGGCAGAGCATCCACCGTGACGGTGACCGCCTGCCCGACGGCAACCCGGGCCACATCCACTTCATCCACCGAGACGTTGAGATAGTAGCGGCTGACATCCACCAGGAGGATGGCGGGCTGGCCGCCCGGCACTTCGCCGACACGGATATTGACCGCGGCGACGACGCCGTCAAACGGCGCGACGATCTGCGCATTCTTCAGGTTGATCTCCGCCAGCTGCAGCGCAGCGCGCGCCTGCTCCACCTGCAGCTGGGCGATCTGCAAATCGGCCGGGTCTGGCCCGCGCTCGAGGCGCGCCAGTGCGACCTCGGCCTGCTCGACGGCGGCCAGCGCGGAGCCGCCCGAGCGGCCCGAATTCTGCGCCTGTTGGTAACGCAACTCGGCCACACGAACGTTCTCACGCGCCTGTTCCTGCTGGGCTTCCAACTGCGCCTTGGCTGCATAGTTGCCCTCTGCGATCAACTCATCCACCCGATCGTTGATGGCGTCGAGCGCGTTCTGCGCCAGCACCAGGTTGAGCCGGGCGATCTCGATCTGCTCTTTGCGGCTGCCCTGCGACGCCTGGAAGAGCTGGGCGCGCGCCACGCGCAGGTTGGCTTCGGCCAGGGCCAGGTCTTCCGGGCGAGGCGGCGCGGTTAATTGGGCCACGGCCAGCTCCGCCGAACGCAGGTTGAGTCTGGCCTGCTCCACCGCCAGTTCCAGATCAGCAGAGTCCAGGCGCGCCAACACGTCGCCCTTCTTTACCACATCCGCCAAATCCACCCTCACTTCGGCCACCGGCGCCAGGCTGCCCGCCCCAAAAAAGAGATTGACCTGCGATTCGGTGACGAGCGGGCCGGTCGCGCTCACGGTGGAGAGGATCGTGCCGCGTTGCACGATCTCCTGCCGAATTTCGCTGGCGGCCGCTTGTGCCGCGGCTTGTTGCTGTTGCCAGAATAACAGCCCGGCGATCACCACAGCGATCAGCGCCAGGCCAAGAACAATCAGGTTACGTCTCAAAGTCATAGCCAATGTGTGAAGGATGTTGCAAGCCGAAGGATTATATCATCGGGGTCGTAGGGAAAAATGAACGGTTGGCTCATGGTGCACGCAAAGGTTGTCAGCCGCTCCTTCGACTGCGCGGGCAAAAGCAGCCCGCTCCGCTCAGGATGCGGCTGTCACTGACATCTTTTGCGTGCACACTGGCTCATGGTGCACATACAAACAAAGTTCGAGCCAGGAAGAAGGCTGCAACGCAGTCGCAGCAACGACCATGACCCTGGCGGCCAGCCAACTTGCTCCGCCTCTGAACTCATGCTAAAGTTTTCACATATTGCATAAAGAGGCGCGGATGTTTCGGAGAACTGTGCATGGCTGAAACCCCCATCCCCGACATCGTCGTCAGCCGATTGCCCATTTACCTACGGGCATTGACCCACTTGCAGCAAGAAGGCCAGCACATCACCTCCAGCGGCGAACTGGGCCGACGCCTGGGCATCAGCTCGGCCCAAATCCGCAAAGACCTGTCCCACTTCGGCGAGTTCGGCAAGCAGGGAACCGGCTACCAGATCGAGTATCTGATCAAACAGCTACGGCAGATCCTGAAGGTGGATCGCAAATGGAGCGTGGCGCTGGTAGGCGCGGGCGACATCGGCAGCGCGCTGGCGCGTTACAACGGCTTTCGCGACCGGGGCTTTCGCATCGAGCTGATTTTTGATAACGACCCGGCGAAGATTGGCCGCAAACTGAGCGGCTATGAGGTGCTGGACGCAGCGCTGCTAGGCACGCTGATTCCCCAGCACGCCATCACCCTGGCGATGATCGCGGTGCCCGCCGAGGCGGCTCAAGCAGTGGCCGACGAACTGGTGAAGGCCGGTATCAAGGGCATTCTCAACTACGCGCCTATCAACGTCAACGTGCCGGACGGCGTGCAGGTGCAATATATTGACCCTGTGGTTCACTTGCAGCGGATGACTTACTACTGCTGAAGCGAGCGCCCCACCCTCACCCCCTCAAGGGGCAGGCGGCTGGGCTGAACCAGGGCCGCAACCCCCGCTCATTCTCCTCTGCGTTTCATTTTCCCGCGCCCGGTTTGCTGCGCAGCGACTCGGCGACGTCGCGCAGAATCTGCGCCGCTTCATCGGGCGCGGCCAGGCGCGGCTGGAAGTTGTCGTGGATGCGGATGGGCAGCAGCTTGACTCCCTGCAACTGAGCACCGCGAAACGTCGCCCTGAGCACCAGCCCCTGGATCGTGTACAGCGTCCCGTCCGACCACTCCTGATCGAAGACGAAGTTGCCGAGCGCATAAGCCGCCACAGCGCCGTTCGGAAAGGTCTCCACGCCTTGCACATGATGGGGGTGGTTGCCGATCACCAGCGTCGCGCCGGCCTCCACCAGCCGCTGCGCGCCCAGCGCCTGCTCCCAACTGATCTGCCCGGTGAACTCGCGGCCCCAGTGCGGCAGGACGATGACGACGTCGGCCCGCGCCGTGGCGCGGCGAACGGCCTCCACGTAGACCTCCGGCAAGAACGGCGCAGCGCCCGGCGCCGCTTCAGTCGCCCACACGTCGCCGTTGATCGCCGTAAAGGCCAGAAAGGCAAAGCGCACACCGCGCACTTCGACGATGACGGGGGCCGTCGCTTCCGCCAAGTTACTGCCAATGCCCACCGGCTCGATGCCGGCCGCGCGCAGGTGGATAATCGTATCCAGCAGCGAGTCATGCAGACAGCCGCGCACCAGGCCGCAATCCTTGATATGGTTGGTCGCTGCCGCCATCAGGTCGAAGCCCGCCCATTGCATCCCCTGCACCACTTCCGATGGCGCCAACAGGTTGCGGTGAAACTCGGCGCATGGGCTGGGCGGGTTGATGTCCGAGATGGAAGCATCCAGGCTGCCGATGGCGAGATCGGCGTTTTGCAGCAACTCACCCAGAGCGCGGTACGGCAGGGCCATGTCACCGGCGTCTTTGGCGTAGGTGTACACGCAGCGCGCCGGGTTGATGTCGCCGGTGAAGACGAGGGTGATCTCGGGGACGGCGGTTACGGCGGAAGGCGGCTCGGAGGTTGGGGCCGCTGTAGCGGAGGGAACGCTGACGGCGCTTGGGAGCGGCGGGACGGGGGAGAACATCAGAGGGAGCGTAGGCGCCGCAGTCGGAGTCGGCACGCCGACCGGCGGTTCGGGTTGGGCCTGAACCGCGGTGCAGGCCGCTGCCAGGCACACCGTCAGGGCGCAAAGAATCTTTGATTGAACGGATGCCGGCAACCGGCGGTGGGGTTTGCGAAAGTGCGGCAACAGACTGAGCACACGTGCTACCCGATTATTCCGGCAAACTCCCGCCCATCAGCTTCACGGCCTTGTCAATCATCTGTTTCAGCCTCTTCTCTTTCGGCGAAAGCTCGGCGGAGAGGTTGAGGCCGGAGTGCATCGAAGCCAGCGCCTGCATCTGCTGGCCGAGCTTGATCTGCAAGGCGCTCAACTTCTTGAAGCAGGCGGCGCGCGTCTCAGCCTCACCCAACTGGCCGAAGAGGTCAATGGCCTGTGTGTACAGCTCGGCGGCCTGCGTCACGTGGCCGGCGCCGTCATGCGCGGCGGCCAGATTCGCCACGGCCTGCGCCTCACGCAGCCGGTCGCCGAGAGCGCGGAAGACCTCCGGGGTGCCCGCAACTGCCGCCAACGCGCCGTCCCAGTCGCTCTGTGCCAGGCGGACGACGCACAGATTGTTGCGCATCTCCGCCGCGCCGGCGCTGTCGCCCGCCGCCTCAAAGCCTGCCGCGGCCTGGGCGAAAGCCGCCGCCGCTTCCGCGTAGCGCTCGGCGCGATAGTGACGCAGACCGGAGTCTTTCAGGGCCTGAGGAGACATGGGAAGGAAAAAGGAAGCAGCGAGCAGAAAGTGTGCTCGCGACTTCCTGCTCGCTGCGTTGCTCGATCAGTAGGTAATCTCTAAAAGCCCGGTCGCCACGGCGCGGAGCTGCTCGGTGGGGAGCTGGCTGAGGCGCCGGGCCAGGTGGAGGTAGTGTTCGTTGGCCGGCTCGGTGACAAACTCGCGCAGCTCGGGCGGTAATTGCTTGAAGCGCTCGAACAGGCGGTGCGCGCTCTCCCACTCGCCGATCACGCCGTGCGGCTCCAGCACGTCCTCCACGCTCAGGCCCAGCCGGTTGACGATCACTTCCAGTTCTGGCAAAGGCAGCGGCCTCTCGCCGAACTCGTAAGCGGTGAGTGCGCCAGTAGAGAGGCCCAACTCCGCCGCAAAATCCTTGAGCTTGAGGCGGGCGTTCTGCCGCGCCTGGCGCAGCTTGGCGCCGATCATCCGATCGCGGATTTCCAGGATGGCGGGCGGCGGCAGTGAAGCGCGCTGCTGCTCGTCCTTTTCCGAGAGCGCCGCCGTGCCCCAGAAGTGAGACAGCGGCACGTCGCAGAAATAAGCCAGCAATTCCAGTTCCGGAAGTGATGGGCTTTTCTCGCCGTTCTCGTAAGCGGTGAAGGTCGCCGGCGTAATGCCCAACACCTCAGCGCAGTCCTTGACCGTCTTGCCGGCATACAGGCGTGCATCGCGCAACAGCACGCCGAGCAGGCGCGCGCGCACATCCAACGCAGTGTCATAATCACTCATAGGCAAATCCTCTGACGAGGATTATAGGTGGAGTGAGGATTAGCGCCAACCCTTACCCGGGCCGCGCGCGCCAGCCGGCGGCATGAAGATGTCGGCAGTGAGCTTGAACCCGGCGGCCTCCAGCTTGGGGGTGAACATCGGGCGCAAGCCGGTAGCCCGCATCTGCCCGAGCACTTTGCCATCCGCGTCCAGACCCTCTTCGGTGAACTTGAAGATATCCTGCAGGACGACCGTATCGCCTTCCATGCCGCAGACTTCGCTGATCTGGGTGACCTTGCGCGAGCCGTCGCGCAAGCGCGATTGCTGGACGATCAACTCCACCGCCGAGGCGATCTGCTCGCGGATGACCTTGAGCGGCATATCCATGCCGGCCATCAGCGCCATGGTCTCGATGCGCGAGATGGCGTCGCGCGGCGTATTGGCGTGCAGCGTGGTCAACGAGCCATCGTGGCCGGTGTTCATCGCTTGCAGCATATCCAAGGCCTCGCCGCCGCGGCACTCGCCGACCACGATCCGCTCCGGTCGCATTCGCAGCGAATTCTTCACCAGGTCACGGATGGTCACCTCGCCGCGCCCGTCAATATTCGGCTTCTTCGCCTCGAGACGGACGACGTGCTCCTGGTGCAGCTTCAGCTCGGCGGCGTCCTCGATGGTCACGATCCGTTCATCTTCCGGGATGAAGCTGGAGAGCACGTTGAGCAGCGTGGTCTTGCCGGAGCCAGTACCGCCGGAGACCACGATGTTAAGTTTAGCGACGACGCAGGCTTTGAGGAACTCGGCCATGGCCGGTGTGAGCGAGCCGAACTGGATCAAGTCCTCGACGGTCAATTTCTTCGCCCCGAACTTGCGGATGGTGAGGGACGAGCCGTCAATGGCGCAGGGCGGGATGACGGCGTTGACGCGCGAGCCATCCGGCAGGCGGGCGTCCACCAGCGGCGCGTCATAGTCCACCCGGCGGCCCAGCGGCAGGATGATGCGATCAATCACTCGCCGGACATGGCCTTCATCCTCAAAGCGCACGTTCGATAGCTCGATCTTGCCTTTGCGCTCCACGTAGACACGGTAAGGGCCATTGACCATCACTTCACTAATGGTCGGATCGTCCAACAACGGCTGGATCGGGCCGAAGCCGAAGAACTCATTGAGCACGTCCTTCAACAGTTGGGCCTTGACCGTCTCCGGCAGGTTGACGCGCGTGCTGGCGTAGGCCTCCTGCAGGCGCTTCTCGAGGTCCTGGCGCGTCGCCTCATCGTAGGTCAGCAGCGTCGGGTCAAGGCTGGCGGAGACGCGGTCAATCAGATATGCCTTGAACTTGCGCAGCTCGTCGTTGCCGAAGGCGATGGTGCGCGCCGTTGACGTTGCAGGAGCGCCGTCCGGGCCGCCGGCAGCCGGCGCCGCCCGCCCAGCCTGGCGCAGGCGATCAGCCATGCTCATCGTCATTTTCCCGAGAGAAGGTCATCGCCCAAATCTTAGCCGGAGTGGGGCGGCTGAAGCGTTAGTGTCGGTTGGCGTCGTCGGGCGCCGGCTCGGGGTCGGGGCGGAGCCAGATGATGTGGGCTTTGTTGACGGTGAGGAAGGCGGCACGCTGGCGCAGGTGGCCGTCGAGCGTGTAGACCTCTGCCTCGGCCATGGCGATGAATTGCTCGTTCGTCTCGTTCAACGCATCTTTGATCCGTTCTTCGGGGCGCAGGAAAATGTAGCCGTGCAGCGTGTGGGTCGGCGTTTGAATCAACACAGGCACACGTTCTTTGCGGACGACGTCGGTGAAAATTTTGCCTTTGGCGTCAACGCGGATCGAGGTCATGGGGCGCTCCCTTCTTGCAATCAGGCCGCGGCCGGCTCGCGAACTTCGGCGGCGATGTAGTCGGTCAGGTCTTGTAAAGTGAAGAGCACCGTGTTGCTGGCCAGCCGCGTCGTGAGGGGGACGTGCTGGTTGTTGGCCAGGGCGAACTGGTCGCTGAGATGCGGCACCAGGCTGCATACGGCGAGGCCCAGCTCGCGCTCCAGCTCGGGTCGGCTCAGGCCGTCCAGCCCCACCGCCCGGTTGAGCACCAGGCCGATGTTCTTACGCCGCACGCCCTGCGAGTCGAGGAAGAGGAGCACGGTCTTGGTCAAGGCCACGGTGGCCAGGTCGGGGCTGGTGACCAAGATAATCTTGGCAGCCTGGCGCAACAACGGCAGGCTGACGCGCGAGAGCGTGCGGCCACAATCCACAAACACCGCATCGAAGGTGCGGCGCAGTTCGGTGATCACGGCTTCGACATGTTCCACCTGCAGGTCTTGTGCGGTTTGCGGGTCGGGCGCGCCCGACAGCAGGTACAGTTTCCAACCGCGCGGCTGGCTCAATAACGGTTGCAACGCCTCGGCAGAGAGCTGAGCAGCGTCGAGCCGGGTGGCTGCCACCAGGTTCCGGCCGGGCGTGTCTACGCCGACGATGTAGCCCAGCGACCCGATCGGCAGCACCAAATCCACCACGACGACGCGCTTGGCTGTGCGTTCGGCGAACAGGTGAGCGGTGTTGACACACAACGAGGAGACGCCGGTGCCGCCTTTGGCGCTGAGAAAGGCAACGATCTGGCCGGCGGGGGGCGGTCGGTTGGTTCCGGCCAGCGTCTCCGTAGCGGCGTTGACCGACTCGGTCAGGGCTTTGAGCTTTACCAGTAATTCGGCGTCGGCGCCCGGCTGCTTGACGATGAATTCGTTGACGCCGGCCCTGACCGCCGTCATGACGTCCTGTGGCTGGGAACGCGTCGAAAGCAGGATGATCTTGACCTGAGCCGTTCGCAGATCGCCACGCAGCTTCTGGATGACCTCGCCGTAGCCCAGGTCAGGCAGCTCGCCGCTGATGATCACCACCTCGGTGTGGGCGCGCCAGGCTTCAATCAGGCCTTCCTTGCCTGTCGGCGCCGCGCGCACGACATAGCCCGCCTGCTCCAAGACTGCCTTAAGATAGGCCAGGGCCGGGCCGTTGTTTTCGACGAGAACCAACTCACGAGCGTTCATGCTGCTCCGGCTCGCGGCCTCACGCCGAGGGCGCGGCTGTGGCCGGTAAGGCGAAGGAAAAGGCGCTGCCGCGGCCCTCCTGGCTATCCACTTGAACGCGGGCGCCGTGGGCCTCGACGATGCGCCGCACCAGCGCCAGCCCCAGCCCTGTACCACCATAACGACGGGTGGCCGAGCCGTCGAGCTGGCGGAAGTCCTCAAAAATTTCTTCCAACCGGTTGGCCGGGATGCCGATGCCGGTATCCTGCACGGCGAACCGCACACGGTGGCCTTCGTCAGTGACGTTCAGGGTCACGCTGCCACCCTTGGCGGTGAACTTCACGGCGTTATCCAACAGTTGCAGGAGCACCCAGAAGAGTTTTTCCTCATCTCCCAAAACAATCGGCTGGGTGACGTTGACGCGTTTATCCAGTCGCAGGCCCTTTTTTTCTGCTACCGGCCGGACACGCTGCAGGACTTCATCCACAAACGGAGCAACCCGCACGGATTTGAGATTGAGCGTCATCTCGCCCCGGGCCGAGGCGGCATAGGCGATCAGCCCTTCCACCGATTGTTCGAGGCGCTTAACGGCTTCGAGGGTCGCATTGAGCGCTTCCTGTTGGGGCGCAGCCAACTGACCCAGCTCACCTTCCACTAACAACACCACGTAGCCCTTGATCTGGGTGAGCGGCGTGCGCAGTTCGTGTGAGATGTTGGCGACGATGTTGGACTTGAGCTGGCCCAGTTCGGTGAGCTTGAGCAGCGCCATCTCCAGCTCGGCGGTGCGCTCGGCGACGTTTTGCTCCAGGGTGCGATTGGCCTGCAGCAGTGCATTCTGTAGTTCGAGGATCTGCCGGGCGATAACGCGGTCGAGCGTTTCGCGCGTCACTGCACCCATCTCCATGAGGATCTGGCCGAGCAGGCGCGAGCCGGAACCTTGCGCGCGGCGGGCCAGCGCCTCCTGTAACTGCGCCTCGGTGATATAGCCCTGCGCCAGCAACAGATCACCCAGGCGCGGCACCAGCTGCTCGACGCTCATCGGGCGCAGCGAGCCGGTGCCCAGGCCGCCCCGGGTTCGCCCAAGCCACTGTTGCTCGGCCAGCAACGTCACAACGACGATGTTCGCACCGCACTTGGGGCAAACGACGTCGGCAGGTTCCAGCGATTGTGCGCACTGTGGGCAATTCAGTTGAGACATCCTATCTCCAACAAAAAGCGCCTGAGGCCGCTCCGCCACATGGTTCTGCCAACGGCGCCCTCGCCATTGGCGAGATTATCATATCTGCGAATAATGCCGGAGGCAACTCTCGGTTATCAGCCGTCCTACCTGCCGGTGTCGTCGGCGACCGCCGCTGAGTGCAGCCCGCACCGCCGCCAACGTTGACAACCCCCAGCCGTGCTCCTACAATCCTCCGGCTGGCCCGACCGTGTTCCTACCCTACACCCCTCATCGCCACACCGAGCCGGTTGCCGAAGCGCCGGCGCTGGTCGTACGCCTGCCGCGATTGCGATACCCGGGCGCCGAGACGTTCGCCCTGCGCGATATCGAGCTGACCGTGCCGGTCGGCACGCGTATTGCCCTGGTCGGCCCGAACGGCGCCGGCAAGAGCACGCTCCTCAAGGCCATCGCCGGTCTGCTAGCCGCACCTGAGGGCGAGATTTTGATCTACGGACGACCGCTGGGCGGCTGCCGCCACCGCGTCGCCTACCTGCCACAGCGTCATGAGATTGACTGGCGCTTCCCCGTGGATGTCCAGCGCTTGGTGATGACGGGTCGCTATGTTCACCTCGGCTGGCTGCGGCGTCCCAGCCGAGAAGATCACGCACTCGTGACAAAAGCCATCGAACAACTGGGCCTACCGGCCCTGGCACAGCGCCAGATTAGCGAACTCTCCGGCGGGCAGCAGCAACGGGCGCTGCTGGCGCGGGCGCTGGCCCAGGACGCCGATCTGCTGCTCCTTGACGAGCCGCTCAACGCCGTGGACGCGGACACACGCGCCGTGGTCTCGCGCGTGCTGGCCGAACTGCAACGCCAGGGGAAGACGGTAATCGCCGCCACGCACGATCTGGGACGGCTGGAAACCGACTTCGACGGCGCGGTCTATTTGTGTGAGGGCCGCGAAGAGCCGGCGCCGCCCGGCGCATTTACAGGCCTGATCGTCGGGCGTGAGCGCCCCGAGAAGGCGGCGCGATGAACTGGCTGCTTGAGCCGTGGCAATACAGCTTCATGCAAACGGGCCTGCTGGCCTCGGCCCTGATCGGGCTGGCCTGCGCCAGCCTGGGGGTGTACGTGGTGCTGCGCCGGATGGCCTTCCTCGGTGATGCGCTGGCGCACACCCTCCTGCCCGGCGTAGTTGCTGCCTATCTGGCCGGGTTCAATCTCATCGCGGGCGCACTCATCGCCGCCACGCTAACTGCGCTGGGCATCGGCTGGTTCTCACAACGGCAGACGGTGCGTGAGGACACCGCCATCGGCATCTGGTTCACCGGCATGTTCGCCCTCGGGATTTTGCTGATGAGCACAGTGCGCTCGTTCCGTGACTTCACCCACATCCTGTTCGGCAACATCCTGGGCGTCAGCGCAACCAACCTTTGGATCATCGCTGCTATCACCGGCCTGGTGCTGTTGATGCTGGCGCTCTTTCACAAAGAACTGGAGCTGACCTCATTCGACCCCACCCACGCCGAGTTGATCGGCCTGCGCGCCGATTTGGTGCGTTACGGCTTGCTATTGTTGCTGGCGCTGACCATCGTCTCCGGGATCCAGATGGTGGGCGTCGTGCTGACGAGCGCCCTACTGGTGACGCCGGCGGCGGCAGCCACCCTGCTCTCCAATCGGCTGCCCCACATGATGGCGCTGGCGGCGGGCATCGCCGTGCTGTCGGGCGTGGTCGGCCTGTATGCTTCCTATTACTTCAACGTCGCCTCCGGCGCAGCGATCGTGCTGACCTGCACAGCCTGCTTCGGCGTGGCCTGGGTCATCCATGCCTCTCGCCAGCGCACCACTCGCTGAGACAGCTCGCTCTTCTGAGAAAAGGGTGCATTTCTATGTGTCTGGCAGGCTGCGCCCTGATCCTTCGGCTTCGCTCAGGAGAGCGCCGCTCGTTGAGCGGCGCGCAGTCGAAGGGCGGCCAAAAATCTGGAATGTACCCCTGAGAAAACTGGTGATTGACTCGGAGAAGATTTAGGCGTATAGTCTTCTCACCGAAAAGCGAACGTTCGCGCGAACGATAGCATAACCCGATGAATCGGAAGCGTGTTTCCATAAAAGATGTGGCGGCAGTTGCTGGCGTGAGCTACCAGACCGTCTCTAAAGTGCTCAACGGCCAGGCGCATGTCTCCCCGGAAAAGATCGAACGGATTCTCGCCTCCGCCCGCGAACTGGGGTACAAGCCAAACCGCCAGGCACGTAACCTCCGCGCACAACGCTCGCACCTCATCGGTTACTCCTGGCTCCCCACCCGCCCAGACCAGGTCAATCACATCCTGGATCGTTTTCTCACCAGCATGGTCGAGGAAGCCAACGCCGCCGGCTATTACCTGCTCCCCTTCCCCTACCGCGAGGGCGAACTCCAGGTTGGAAGCTATCGGGACTTGATTGAGAGCGGCCAGGTGGATGGCTTCGTACTCTCCAGCGTCAACTATAACGACCCGCGCCTGGGCTACCTGATCGAAGAAGGTTTTCCCTTTGTGGCCTTCGGACGGTCACACTCTGCGCAGCGCTACCACTGGGTGGACGTGGATGGCGAGGCCGGCCTGCGGCTGGCGACGGAACATCTGCTGGGGCGTGGCCACCGCCGTATTGCCGCGCTGGCCTGGCCCGAGGACTCGCGCGTGGGCAACGACCGCCTGCAAGGCTACTTCAGCGCCTTGAGCGCAGCCGGGGTGACGCCCGCCCCGGAATGGATTGCGCGCGGCGAGGGCACCTTCGAGTTCGGCTACGCTGCCACGCAACGCTGGCTGGCCCTGCCTGCCCGGGAGCGGCCGACGGCGCTCGTCGCCATGAGCGATACGATGGCGATCGGCGCCATCCATGCTGCGCAGACCGAGGGCCTGACGGTTGGCCGCGACCTAGCCGTGGTGGGGTTCGACGATGCACCCATGGCCCAGTACCTGTGGCCGCCGCTGACCACCATCCGCCAGCCGATGCGCACCGTGGGGCGCAAATGTGTCGAGATCTTATTGAAAGCGATTGCGGGCCGTGCTCCCGAGCCGGAGCACATCCTGTTGCTGCCGGAGCTGATCGTGCGTGCCTCCGCCTGAAGCAGCGCCCCGGCTCTGGTCACAGCGTGATCCGCAGACACGCAGGTTGGCAGCCGCGGGTGTCTGTGGCAAGTTCCTTCTGCTTCCTCGAAAGGAGGTGAAGCCCTTCGACGTTTCCAAGAACCGGGGCAACCCATTTCTACACGGTTTTGCTGCGTTCGACAACCCGACTGACACTCTATCTGTTTTTGGAGGAGACTGAACATGAAACGGTTACACCAACTCTTCGCCGGCTTCAGCGCCCTGGCCCTCTTGCTGGCCGCCTGCGCCCCGGCGGCCACCCCCACCCCGGAACGCGTCGTCGAGACCCAGGTCATCGAGAAGTTGGTGACCCAGGTCGTGATCCAGACCGAGGTGATTGAAAAACCTGCGACCCAGACCGTGGTGCGCCTCTCTGGCTGGGCGTCCAGCCCGGCAGAGACCGCCCTGCTCGAATCTCTGCTTTACAAGTTCTCCGTTGAGAACCCCGGCATCACCGTCAAGTATGAGCCGATCACCGGCGACTACAAGCAGGCGCTGCTGACCTCGTTCGCCGCCGGCACCGAGCCGGATGTGTTCTACATGGACGTGTTCTGGTGGCAGGAGCTGGCCCGCAACGAAGTGCTGCTGCCGCTGGACGACCTGATGGCCGGCTCCGGCGTCAAGAAGTCCGACTTCATCCCGGCTCTGATTGACGCCTTCACCTTCGACGGCAAGGTCTACGGCATCCCCAAGGACTTCAACACCCTGGGCCTGTTCTACAACAAGGATCTGTTCGCCGCAGCCGGCGTCGCCGAACCGACCGACGACTGGACGTGGGACGACCTGAAGGCGGCGGCCCAGAAACTGACCGACACCTCGGACAAGAACAAGCCGATCTACGGCCTGGGCGTGCCGCCCGACCCGGGGCGCTTCCCGGCCTTCGTCTTCCAGAACGGCGGCACGGTGATGAATGCCGATTTCACCGACACCACGCTCGACAGCGATAAGGCGATCGGCGCCGCCGAGTTCTACACCAGCTTCAAGGCCGACGGCTCCGGCGCGCTGCCCGGCGACGTGGGCGAGGGCTGGCAAGGCACCGTCTTCGGCAAAGGCCAGTTCGCCATGGTGTACGAGGGCGGCTGGCTGATCCCCTATCTGCGCGATCAGTTCCCGAACACCAAGTACGGCGTGGTGCTGCCGCCGGCCGGCCCGGGCGGCGAGGGCAACCTAATCTTCACCGTGGCCTGGGGCATCAGCGCCAACACCAAGAACGCTGAGGCGGCCTGGCAGGTCATCAACTTCCTGACGAATGAGGCCAGCCAGACTCAGGTGCTGAACAGCGGTTTCGCCTTGCCGTCGCGCATCGCGCTGCAGAACGCCGACTACCTGAAGAACAACGCCGCTGTGTCCGCCATTTTCCGCGGCTCGCTACAGGGCGCCAAGCCGTTCTTCTGGGGCCCCGTCGGCTCGGACGTGAACGACCAGATGTCCAAGGCGCTCGAGCGCATGTACAAGGAAAACCAGTCGGCCAAGGACGCCTTCACCGAGGCGGCCAAGAAAGTCCGCGAAGCGATCAAGAACCAGTAAACTGCAGTTCGTCACACAGACCCTAAGGGTTCGGGCCAGACCCAACCCTTAGGGTCTAGGCGGTTTGCCGATTTGTGTGTAATTTCGTAGGCGCGGCTCTCAGACCCGCGCCTACAGGCCGAATTACACAATTTTCGGCATACGGCCGGGGTCTAGGCGCGCCGGAGGCGTCCTTGTATGGCCACTCAGACCGCATTCCAACCCAGCCCGGGCACGGGCAACCTATTCCGCAGTAAACGCGTCGGCGAAGCGATCACGGCATATCTGTTCCTCTCGCCGTGGCTTTTCGTCTTCTTCACTTTTATCATCTTTTCCCTGGGTTTCGCGCTCTATCTCTCCTTCACCCGCTACAACCTGCTGCGCCCGCCGGAGTTCTGGGGGCTGGAAAGCTACCGACGCGTCCTGAGCAACGAGACCTTCGTCCAGAAGGCCTTGCCCAACACCTTCAAGTACGTCGCCATCGTCGTACCGATCCAGACCATCATCAGCCTGATCCTGGCCTTTGCCATGGACCAGAAGCTGCGCTTCCGTCGCGCCTTCCGCACCATCTTCTACCTCCCCTCGGTCACCTCGTCGGTGGTCATCTCGCTGATCTTTCTCTGGTTGTTTCGACCACAGGGCGTCATCAACCAAATTCTGGGCATCAACTGGGACTGGCTGGGCAGCGTGGAGACCGCCTTCTACATCATCATGGCGATGAACATCTTCACCACCAGCGGCACGCTGATGCTCATCTTCCTGGCCGGCCTGCAGGACATCTCGCCCGCCATCTACGAGGCGGCGGAGATTGACGGCGCCAGCAAGGTGCAGCAGTTCCTGTTCGTCACCATCCCCATGCTGCGGCCCGTCATCTTCTTCGTCGTCACCGTCGGCGTCATCGGCTGCTTCCAGGTCTTCGACCAGATCTTCGTGATGACGGAGGGCGGCCCACTCGAATCCACAACCACGATCACCTATCTCATCTATAAGTGGGCCTTCCGCGATACGACGATCAAGATGGGCGAGGCAGCGGCGCTGGCTGTGATCCTGACGCTGATCATCCTGGGCGTCACGTTGCTGCAACGCCGCATTATCGAAGGCAGCGGCTCCAGCACCGCATAAAGGAGTCACTCATGGCCACCCTCGCTCGCTCTATGCCCGTTGCCGGTCAGGACCGCCTGTATGCCGTCTGGGAGCGCATCCGCGCGCCGTTCTTCTACGTGATCCTGATCGTCTGGTCAATCCTCTGCCTGGCGCCGTTGTACTTCACGCTGGTCTTCTCGCTCAAGCCGGTAGAGTTCGCCTACACGCCGCCGATCTACTGGCCCACGCCTTTCACGCTGGACAACTACGTCACGGTGCTGCAATCGTTCGAGTTGTTCCCGCGCTGGATCTCCAACAGCGTCATCGTCTCCATCGTCACCACCCTCGCCCGCGTGATCTTCTGCGCCATGGCCGGCTACGCCTTCGCGCGCATGGAGTTCCCGGCCAAAAACCTGCTGTTCGGCGCGATGCTGGTCTCGATGATGATGCCGGGCGTGGTGACGCTCATCCCCAAGTTCCTGATCATCGGCCCGGGTGTGGTGCGCGGCGGCCTGGAGCTGGGGCCGCTCACCATCCCGACCGGCTTCGGCCTGATTGACCGGCTGGAAGGCGTGATCCTGCCGGGCATCGTGGACGCCTTCGGCGTGTTCATGATGACGCAGTTCTACAAGTCCTTCCCCAAGGAGTTGGAGGAAGCGGCGGAGATGGACGGCACCGGCCGCTGGGGCACGTTCTTCCGCATCGTGCTGCCCATCAGTCAGACGCAGTTGCTCACGCTCGGCCTGCTCACCTTCCAGGGTGCCTGGAACGACTTCATGTGGCCGCTGTTGGTGCTGCGCACCCCCGAGAACTTCACCCTGCCCATCGGCCTGCAGTGGTTCCGCGGCGAATACTTCACGCTGTATTCCATCATCCTGGCCGGCTCACTCTTCAACACCCTGCCCATCCTGGTGTTGTTCTTCGCCTTCCAGAAATACTTCGTCCAAAGCATCGCGACCACCGGCTCCAAAGAAGGCTAGCCGGAGACAAGCAAGCAGAAAGTGGAAAGTAGAAGTTGCCCCCTGCTTTCCACTTTCCACTTAACTCATCCATGTGGACCGTCACCCAGGACACTTTCTCTCCCCAGTCGCAGCACCACCACGAAACGATCTTCACGATCGGCAACGGCTATCTCTCGACGCGCGGCGCATTTGAGGAGGGCTACCCCGGCGAGCGGCGGGCGACGTTCGTCCACGGCGTGTTCGACGACGCGCCCATCATCCTGACCGAGCTGGCCAACGCGCCGGACTGGCTGCCGCTGGCGGTCTACCTCGACGGTGAACGGTTCTCGTTGAATACCGGGACGGTCGAAGCCTACCACCGCGCGCTCGATCTGCGCACCGGCGTGCTGACGCGCACCGTGCGCTGGCGGTCGGTGAACGGTCGCGGAGCAACGTTCACCTTCGAGCGTTTCGCCTCGCTGGCCGACGAGCACGCTCTGCTCATCCGCTGCAAGGTGACGCCGGACTTCGCAGGCGTGGTGGAGTTCCGCGCCGCGCTGGACGGCAACAGCGACAACGAGCACGCCGGCTACTGGCTGGCGCACTGGCGCTGGCTCGGGCAGGGACAGCAGGACGGCATGGTCTTCTTACGCAGCCAAACGCGCCAATCGAAGATCGAGCTGGCGCTGGCGATGCGACTGGCCGGGGTCTTCGGCAAGGCGCTCGGGCGCGAGTACTGGGATGCCGACAATCGCCCGACTGTCGTCCTGCGCATGGAAGCGCGGCCCGGTGAAAACATCATCGTGGACAAGTTTGTGGGCGTCGCCACTTCGCGCGACGGCGGCCCGCCGCTGGACTGCGCCCTGGCGACCGTGGCGAGCCTCACCGACTGGGCCGCCGCCTACCGGGCCAACGCCGAGGCGTGGGCGCGCGAGTGGGAGCGCACCGACGTGGTGATTGAGGGCGATGACGAGGCGCAACTGGCGCTGCGCTTCAATCTGTTCCATCTGCTCATCGCGGCGCCGCGCCACGACGACCGGGTCAACATCGGCGCAAAGACGCTCTCCGGCTACGGCTATCGCGGCCACGCCTTCTGGGATACGGAGCTGTTCATGCTGCCGCTGTTCACCTACACCGCGCCGCCCATCGCCCGCAACCTGCTCAACTATCGCTACCGCACCCTGCCCGCCGCGCGCGCCAAAGCGCAGGCGCACGGCTACGAGGGCGCCTGGTTCGCCTGGGAAAGCGCCGACACCGGCGAAGAGGTAACGCCGACCTGGATCCCGGACTTCAACGATCGCAACAAGCTGGCGCGCGTCTGGACGGGCGACCTGGCCATTCACATCTCCGCGGACGTGGCCTATGCCGCGCACCAGTATTGGCAGGTATCCGGTGACGACGCCTGGTTCAGCGAGCGCGGCGTGGAGCTGATCCTGGACACCGCCAAGTTCTACGGCGCGCGCGCGGAATGGAACGCGGAAAAGGGCTGCTACGAGTACAACGATGTCATCGGGCCGGACGAGTATCACGACCACGTCAACAACAACGCTTATACCAACCGCCTGGCGCAGTGGAACCTGCAAATCGCGCTGGAGGCGCTGGCTTGGCTCCGCCAGCGCGCGCCGGACAAAGCCGCTGAGCTGAGCCGGCGCCTCGACCTGAGCCAGGGCCGCCTGGCGCACTGGCGCGACGTGATTCAAAAGATACGCCTGCACGTCCTACCCAACGGCCTGATCGAGCAATTCGACGGCTTCTTCAAATTGAAGGATGTGAACCTGGCAGATTACGAGCCGCGCACCAAGTCCATGCACGAGATCTTCGGCATCGAGGCGGCCAACCACTACCAGGTCATCAAGCAGCCGGATGTGCTGATGCTGCAATACCTGCTGCACGACCATTACGCCGACGACGTGATCCGCGTCAACTACGACTATTACAACCCGCGCACCGATCATACCTACGGCTCGTCGCTGGGACCGAGCATTCAGGCCGTTATCGCGTGCATGATGGGCTATCCCGAGGACGCTTACGAGCACTTCATGCGCGCGGCCCGCGCCGATCTGCGCGACGTGCGCGGCAACGCCGGCGACGGCATCCATGCCGCCTCGGCCGGCGGCACCTGGCAAGCAGTGGTCTTCGGCTTCGCCGGCCTGCGCGTCCGCCCGGAGGGCTGGACGGTGACGCCGCGCTTACCCGGCCATTGGAAGCGCGTCGCATTCAAATTCTTCCACCGTGGCCAGATGCAACACGTTGAAGTCCCGACCTCTTCCTGAGTGGGTGATGGGGTGACAGAGTGTGCGGTTGATCGTCGCCCCTTTCACCCTATCACCCTCTCATCCTGTCACCCTTTCATGCTGAGAGCCTTCATTTTCGACCTGGACGGCGTCATCACCGATACCGCCGAATATCACTTCCGCGGCTGGCAGCGGCTGGCGCAGGAGGAGGGGTTGCCCTTCACGCGCGAGGATAACGAGGCGCTGCGCGGCATCTCGCGGCGCGAGTCGTTGCTGCTGCTGCTCAAGGGCCGCACCTATCCCGAGGCAAAGCTCCTGGAGATGATGGAGCGCAAGAACAACTACTACTTGGAGTTCATCAAGGAGATCACGCCGCGCGACCTGCTGCCCGGCGCAAAGGAGCTGGTGGAGGAATTGCGCGCCGCCGGCTACAAGACCGCGCTCGGCTCGGCCAGCAAAAACGCGCGCGAGGTGATCGAGCGACTGGGTATTGCGGCGCTCTTCGACGCCATCTCCGACGGCTACAGCGTGGAGCGCGCCAAGCCTGCGCCGGACCTGTTCCTGCACGCCGCCCGACAGTTGGGATTGGCGCCGGGCGAGTGCGTGGTGGTGGAGGATGCCGCAGCCGGGATCGAGGCCGCGCGGGCCGGCGGCTTCCGCTCGGTGGGCCTCGGCCCGCGCGAGCGCGTCGGCGCGGCAGACGCCGTCTTCCCGAGCCTGGAAGGTGTGCGGCTGGCGGATTTGCTTCGAGCGCTGGGAGAAACGGAAAACTGAAAAATGAGTCCACTGCAAAAAGGCACTTCTACCCTCCTCAAAAGGGCAAAAGTTTAATACAATAGGCGCATGTTCAAGAAAAACATCAAACACCAACAACCTGCGCTGATTAGCGCCACCAGTGAGTTGCCCGAGAAACAACGCCAACGGCTGGAAAACTCATGGGCAGGTACTTTTTACAAGGAATTCTTCAGCCGGGTTAATGAAGATGCCTTTGCCGTGCTCTATTCAGAGA
>JBBIQY010000020.1:0-45466 GCA_037442085.1 Anaerolineae bacterium | reverse complement strand
TGATCATCAGTTCGGCTGCCATGACCAATGTGCGGCGAATTCAGCGCTACTCAGCAGCGAAAATCAAAGCCATGCAGACAGTCCTGAACGAAAAAGACCAGTCCATGACACCCCAGGTTTCTTTTTTTGCCGCTCTTCGGCGCTTCCTGGCAGGCTGGCTATGCCCTCGACCAGCGCACGCCCTGGTTGTTGGTTGTTAAAGTTCGGCTTTTTGCAGAGGACTCATCTGTGTAATCCGTGAAATCTGTGGTTAAGAGCCCCGTTGCCCATTGAGCACCGGCCTCGGCAGCAGGCCCGCCCTCTCCGCGATGATCGGCACGGCCTCCTCCCACTCGATCGCCATGATGTGCACCCCGGCCACGCCCTCGATCTCGCGCATCTGCTGGATCAACTCGACGCAGATCCGGAGGCCCTCTTCTTTGAACGCGGCGGCTCTGGCCTGCTTGTCCTCGATGCCTTTGCCCGCCGCCTCCATGCGCTCCACGATCTCGTCCGGCACGTCCATGCCCGGAACCTGATCACGCATGTACCTGGCCGCGCCCGGCGTCTTCAGCGGCCCAACCCCGGCGAGGACGTATACCTGTTGGTGCACGCCGAGGTCTACGACACGCTTCATAAATTCCTTGAAGCGCGGCACATTGTAGATCAACTGTGTCTGGATGAAGTCCGCGCCGGCCCTGGCCTTCTTGCCCAGGCGATAGGGCCGCCATTCGAACGGGTCGCCGAACGGGTTTTCCGCCGCGCCGATGAAGAAGCGCGGGTTGACGCCCTTGATCGCCTCGCCGCACTGGAAGCAGTTCTTGTCGCGCAGGCCCGCCGCCATCTGCACGAGCTGCAGCGAGTCGATGTCGTGCACGTTCTTCGCCTGCGGGTGATTGCCGAAGGTCTGGTGGTCGCCGGTCAGGCACAGGAGATTACGCAGGCCGAGGGCGTATGCGCCGAGCAGGTCCGACTGCATCCCCAATCGGTTGCGGTCGCGGCACGTCATCTGGATCACCGGCTCCAGCCCGGCCTGCCAGGCCAGCGCGCCCGCGGCGATGGACGACATGCGCACGATGGCGGTTTGGTTGTCGGTGATGTTGGCCGCATCCACGCAGCCCTTGAGAATGGCCGCCTTCTTGCGGATCACCTCGCCGTCGGCGTTCTTGGGCGGGCCGAGTTCGGCCGTCACCGCGAAGTGGCCGTTCTTGAGTACCTTCTCCAGATTGGAGCCGGATTTGTAGCCGTTGAGTTCCGTCATCGCGCACCTCAACTTCTGACACGGTGACACGGTGAAGGGGCAACAGGGTGACTGTCACCCTGTCACCTTGTCAGCCTGTTCGAGTCGCAAATCCTCGCGCACGATCTTCCTCGGCCCGCCGTCGCGGCTCGTGCGCCAGTCTTTGGGCGGCGTGATCTCCATCAGCAGATGCAGCCGGCCCTGCGCCTTGAGCTTGTCATAGATCAACTGCCACGCGCACTCGATCTCCGGGTTGACCTCGCACTTGCCTTTCGACGAGCCGCCGCACGGCCCGTTGAGCAGCTGCTTGGAACAGCGCGCGATGGGGCAGATGCCGCCCGTCAGGCCGAGGAGGCACTCGCCGCACGCCGCGCACCGTTCGGCCCACACGCCCTGTTCGAGCGGCAGGCCCAGGAACTTGGTGTTCAGGCCAGGCACGACGATGGCGTTGGGGTAACGCTCGGCGAGCGCCTGCACGCCGATGCCGCAGCCGAGCGAGAGGACGATGTCGGCCTCGGCGACCCGATCACGGATGGCGTCGAGGTATTCCCATTCGCACTGCCTCTGCACCGTCGCCTCGGTCACGTCTCTCGGCGCGCCGTCCAGCCGGGCCGACATGCGCAGGAGCGAGCCGAGAATCCCGGCCTCCTTCTCGCCGCCGGCAAAGCACACCGTCACGCACGTGCCGCACCCGACGATCAGCACTCGTTTCGCGTCGCCCAGCAGGCCCTTGATTTCATCCAGCGGTTTTTGTTCGGCAACGATCATGTGCTCCTCCGCTCATCGGCGGTCTCCGATCACCGCTCACTCACGCCGCTTGGCCCTCAGCGGACTCGGCCCCAGCCGCCTGACGGTCTCGTCCATCTCGCTCACGGCCTCGGCCCACTGCCGGCCCATGGCCGACGACATGTTGAACATGCGCACGCGCTCGGGTTCGATCCCGACCTGCTGCAACAGCCTTTTGACGCCGTCCACGCGCCGTCTCGCATGGAGATTGCCCCGCTGATAATGGCAATCCCCCTCCAGGCACCCCGCTACCATCACGCCGTCCGCGCCGTGCTCGAAGGCGTCCAGCACCATCTGCACATCGAGCTTGCCGGTGCAGGGCACCTTCACTACCCGCACGCTCGGCGGATATTGGAAGCGGAGCGATCCAGCCAGGTCGGCGGCGGCGTAGGCGCAGTAGTGACAGCAAAACGCGACAATGCTCAATGCGCAATGCTCAGTTCGCAATCGTTCACTGTTCATCGGTTCATTGTTCATTGTGCAATCGCTTCCTCAAACAACGCCCCCACCTTCGCCCTCACCTGCGCGTCGCGGTAGTGCATCAACTGGATCGCCTTCGCCGGGCACTCCGACGCGCAAATGCCGCAGCCTTGACAGATGGCGGGTTCGATGTGCGCCGCGCCGGCGAGGCCGCCTACGCCGGTGAGCGCCGCGTTGATCTTCGGGACGGAATAGGGACAGATGCGGGCGCAGGTGAGGCAGCCCGTGCATCTGGCTGGGTCAACGACGGCGACCGCGCCCCCGGCGGTCAAGGCCCGGCGCGTAAGGATCGTTGCCGCGCGCGAGGCCGCCGCCTTGGCTTGCACGATGGTCTCGTCGAGCAGCTTGGGATAGTGCGCCACGCCGGCCATGAAGACGCCCTCGGAGGCGAAGTCCACCGGGCGGAGTTTGACGTGCGCCTCGAGGAACCAGCCGTCGGCGTCCACCGGCACCTTGAGCTTCGAGCCGAGCTCGCGTGCGCCCTGCGCCGGGACGAGCGGCATGCTCAGCACCAGCAGGTCGGGACGGAGTTCAATATCGGCATTCAGGATGGGCTCCCGGACGCGCACCACAAGGGCGGCGTTCGCCGTTGGTAGTTCGCAGTTTGAGGTTTGGAATTTGAAATCCGAGGTTTCGAGTTCCACCACCGGTTTTCGATCAAAATCGTAGCGGATGAACCTCACCCCCAACTGCCGCGCCCGCATGTATAGCCGCTCCTGGAAGCCGTAAGCGCGCAAGTCGCGGTATAGCACGGTGATGTCCGCCGCCGGATTGAGCCGCTTTAGTTTCAGAGCGTTCTTGAGCGCGACCGCGCAGCAGATGCGCCCACAGTAACGCTCCGCTGGGCCGACACACTGAATCATCACCACCGACCGCGGACGAAAACAGGCGGGCGACAGATCGGCGAGCAGCGCCTCGAACTCCTGTTGCGTCAGGATGCGCGCATCCCGGCCGTAGCCGTACTCGTTGCCGCGATACTCTTTGCCGCCCGTTGCCACAATCGTCACGCCGTGCCGGATTTCGGCCCCGTTGCTCAATCGGCTGGTGAAATTGCCGACGAAGCCGGCCGTGTCCAGTAATTCAGTCCGGCAGTGGACGGCGATGAGCGGGTGCTCGTGAATGCGGCGTATCAGGTCGCGCAAAAACGCCTGCGGATCACTTGGCCGATCACGGATCACCGATAACCGATCACTGGATGGCTGGAGATAGAACACCTGCCTCAGGTTGCCCCCAAGGTCCGCCTCGCGCTCGACGAGGTCAACCCGAAAGCCCTGTTCCGCAAGCGAGAGCGCCGCCGTCATGCCCGCTACGCCGCCGCCGATGACGAGGGCCGCGCGCTCGATGCCCACCGGCATGGTCTGCAGCGGCTCCAGCGCGGCCGCGCGCGCCGCCGCCATCCGCACCAGGTCTTTGGCCTTCGCCGTCGCCGCGTTCCAATCCTGCGAGTGCACCCACGAACACTGGTTGCGGATGTTCGCCATCTCGAAGAGATAGGGGTTGAGGCCGGCGGCGCGGATGGAATCCTGGAACAGCGGCTCGTGCGTGCGCGGTGTGCAGGAAGCCACCACCACGCGGTTGAGGCCCAGTTCCTTCACGCGCTCGGTGATCTTCGCAATCGAATCCTGCGAGCAGCTGTACAGCATGTGCTCGGCGTGGACGACGCCCGGCAGAGTCCGCGCATACTCGGTCACGGCGGGCACGTCGAGGAAGCCGCCGATGTTCGAGCCGCAGTGGCAGACGAACACGCCGATGCGCGGCGCTTCGCCGCTCACGTCGCGCTCGGGCGGATAGGCGCGCTCGCGGGCGAGCAGTCCGCGCGCGGGCGTGAGCAGGGCCGCCGCCTGCGCCGCCGCGCCCGAGGCCTCCACCACCGTTTCAGGGATATCCTTCGGCTCGCGGAACGGGCCGACGGCGTAGATGCCGGCGCGCGAGGTCTGGAGCGGATCGAACAGCGTTGTCGCGCAGAAGCCGTAGGGATCGAGCTCAATGCCGAGATCGGCCCCCAACTTCCGAACGGCAGGCGACATCTCCAGGCCGACGGAGAGCACGACGAGGTCGAAGTGATCAGTGACCACTGATGGCTGATAGCTGATGACGGATGACTGATCACTGACGACGGATGACTGATCGCTGTCAGTGTAGCGTAGGATGAGATCGTGCGTGGCCGGGTCTTCCTTCAGCGCCGAGATGCGGCAGCGATGATAATGGACGCCGTATTTCTCCTGTGCCCGGCGATAATACTCCTCGTAGCCCTTGCCGAAGGCGCGCATGTCCATCATGAAGATGTGCACGTCCGTGTCCGGCTCGTGCTCCTTCGCCATGATGGCCTCTTTGGCCGCGTACATGCAGCACACCGCCGAGCAGTAATCGTGCGTCTGATCGCGCGAGCCGAGGCACTGGAGGAAGGCGATCTTCTTCGGGCGTGCGCCGTCCGAAGGGCGTTTGACGTGGCCGGCGGTGGGGCCGGAGGCGGAGAGCAGCCTCTCGAATTGCAGCGCGGTCACGACGTTGGGATAGCGCCCAAAGCCGAACTCCTGCGACAGTCTGGCGTCGTAGGCCTGATAACCCGGCGCCAGGATCACGGCGCCGACGTTGATTTCTTCCAAGCGCTCGACTTCGTCGTGGTTAATGGCTTTTGTGCCGCAGGCGTACACGCAGCTCAGGCACTCGGCGCACAGGCCGCAGGCGAGACAGCGCGAGGCCTCGGCCTTGGCTTGTTCTTCGGTGTAGCCGCGCTCGACCTCGGCGAAGCTGCCGCGTCGCTGCTCGACCGGCATCATCGGCATCGGCACGCGCGCCGCCACGCGGATCTCGTTCCGCGCAAGTTTTTCTTCGACCTCAGGCCGGGTCATCTTCACGACCGGAAGGCCGGGTGCGAACTTCGGCTCAAGCGGCTCACCGGAGAGATACCGATGAATGGTTGCTGCAACTTTGTGGCCGGCGGCGACGGCCTCGATAACGAATGCTGTGCCCGTGGTCGCATCGCCCGCCGCGAACACGCCGGGGCGCGTGGCTGCAAAGGTGTTCGGGTTCACGGCGATGGTCGCCTGCCGCGTGATGCCCACGCCCGCGTCGTCGGGGATGAAGGCCAGACCGGCGCGCTGGCCGATGGAGAAAATCACCGTGTCGCACGGGATGACGTGCTCCGAGCGCGGCTCGGTCTCCAGCGTCAGTTTCCCTTCCGCGTCAAATTCCATGAAGGTGACGTTGACGCATTCGACGCCCGTCACCCGTCCCCCGTCACTTAAAATCTGTCTGAACGAGCGGGCCGGATATATCGTCACCCCTTCGGCCTCGGCCTCCTCGATCTCCCACGGATGCGCGGGCATCTTCTCGCGCGACTCGAGGCACGCCATCGCCACGGAGGCCGCGCCCAACCGCACGGCGGTGCGCGCGCAATCAATCGCCACATTGCCGCCGCCCAACACCAATACTTTTCTGCCTTGTATTTTCTCGTTGACCGTTGACGACTGACGGCTGACTGCCGATGACTCGCCAGCGGCGGCGGTCGGCGGTCGGCGGCCAAGTTCGGCGAGACGGACATCGCGCAGGAACGTGGTGTTCACCAGCACGTCCGGCAAATCTGCGCCGGGGATGGGCAGCTTCCTGCCTTCGTGCGCGCCAACGGCAATGAGCACGGCATCGAAGCCCTGCGCGAAAACGTCGTCCAGGTTGTGGATGGTTGTGTTAAGGCGCAGATCCACGCCGAGATCAATGATGTCCTGAACCTCGCGGTCCACGATGGCGGAGGGCAGGCGATATTCCGGCACGCCCACGCGCAACATCCCGCCGGCGACCGGCAGGGCCTCGAACACCGTCACGCCGTAGCCGAGGGTCACCAGGTCCTTCGCGGCGGTCAGGCCGCACGGCCCCGCGCCGATGACGGCGACGCGCTGGGGGCGGGTCTGTGGGAGGCGCTGAACGGGCTCGCGTTCCTGGGTGTAGGCCCAGTCCGCCACAAACCGCTTGAGCGCGTGGATGTTCAGCGGCTCGTCCACCAGATTGCGGTTGCAGGCGAGTTCACAGCGGTGATTGCAGATGCGCCCGCAGATGCCGGGGAAGGGGTTGTCTTCTTTGATGACGCGCAGCGCGTCGGCGTAGCGTCCCTCGCGGATGAGGGCGATGTAGCCCTGCGCGCGCTGACCGGCGGGGCAGGCGTCGCGGCACGGGGCAATGCCTTTCTTCTCGATGGCGTACGCCGCCGGGATGGCCTGCGGGTACAGGCGGTACGCGGCGCGGCGGGGCGCGAGGCCCTCGTTGAACTCGTCAGGGAGAACAACGGGGCAGACCTTCTCGCAATCGCCGCAGCCCACGCATTTGAGCGGATCAATGTAGCGCGGTTTGCGGCGCAGGCGCACGGTGAAGTTCCCGGCCTCGCCCGCCACGCCCAGCACTTCGGTGTTCGTCAGGATTTCGATGTTGAGGTGGCGGCCGGCCTCGACCAGCTTGGGGGCGAGGGTGCACATCGCGCAGTCGTTGGTCGGGAAGGTCTTGTCCAACTGCGCCATGTGCCCGCCGATGGCGGACCGGCTTTCGACGAGATAGACCTTGAAGCCCTGCTCGGCCAGGTCGAGCGAGGCCTGGATCCCGGCGATGCCGCCGCCGACGACCAGCACCGCGCCGACCGGGCCATGGCCGTTGCCCGGCGCGGAGATTTTGGATGCCGGAATGAAGACGGACGAAGTGAGCATTGGCAGCCTCGTGCCGGCAACCTTATGCCGGCAACCTTGTGCCCAACTACTTACACAGCGGCCATTGACCTTTAGTGAAATCAGCGTTCTCAGTGTTTCAGCGACTCGATATTGGCCACACCTTCCTCGGCGGGTTGAGTGAGCAGATACTCGAAGGCGGAGAGCGCAGCCTTGGCGCCCTCGCCGATAGCGATCAGCACCTGCTCGGCGTGGACATTGGTGACGTCGCCGGCAGCGAAGAAGCCGGGGGCCGAGGTGCGGTTGCGGCTATCCACCTCCACGCGGCCTTGCGCGTCTAGGGCCACCAGGCCCTTCACCATGCTGGTGTTCGGCACCAGGCCCAGTTCGACGAAGAAGGCGTCCGCTTGCAGTTCGGCCGTGGTGCCGTTCGGGCGCTTCACCACAAGCGCGCGAGCATAGACGTCGCCCTTGACCTGCTCGACGACGTGGTTCTCCAGGATCTCGATGTTGGCGAAGCTGCGTAGCCGGCGGCCGAACGGGCCGTCCAGCTCACCGCGCTCGGGCATGACCAGGGTGACGCGGTGCGCAATGCGAGCCAGGTCGGCGGTAGCGCGCAGGGCCAGATCGTTGCTTCCGATGACGACGACGTTGTGGCCGACGAAGAGCGGGGCGTAGCTTACGGCGCTATAGCACAGCCCGCGCATCATGAACTCCTTCTCGCCGGGCACCTCCAGCAACTGTCCGCGCGCGCCGGTGGCCAGGATGATGGCCCGGGCGGTATGCTCGGCGCCCTTGCGCGTGTGGACCCGGTAGCCGCCGGCGATGGCGGCCATCGCCTCCACGCTGTCGAACTCGCGCGCGAACCCCAGATACTCGATCTCGTTGGCGAAGCGGCTGACGACCTCCTCGCCGTTGATGACCAGGTGATGTTCGAGGTTGGGAAGTTGCAGGCGGTAGTTGGTCTTGCCTCCCAGGTCCTTGGTGATCAGGAGCACGTTGAGACGCTTGCGGACTGCATAGACGGTGGCGGTGAGGCCGGCCGGGCCGCCGCCGATGATGATGAGGTCGTACATCGCTGACTCCTTTCCGGATGGCAGGTCAGATCATGGGTGACGGTATCCATAGGGTTGTGGCAGCCGCGCCTCCTCGGGCGAGCCGTTCGGTCGGCGGCTGGCCTCAATTGGCGGCCTCGATGAAGCCTTCCTTCATCATGAGCTGAGTCATATTGCGCGCCCGGCGGATGATGCTGGCTGCCCGCTCGTACTCCTGCGCGTAGGTGGTTTGGAGACGGGCGAGGCCCTGCTCATTGGCTTTCAGCGCTACGGCCGCGGCCTCGCGCGGAAAGACCTCCCATTCCTCCATGGTGGGCAGAATGTAATTCGGCTTCAGGCCATGCTCGACGGCCATATCGGCCAAGGCCTGTGCCGCGGCGATGGCCATCTCGTCGGTGATGGTCTTGGCGCGCACGTCCAACACGCCGCGGAAGATGGCCGGGAAAGCCAGCGAGTTGTTCACCTGGTTCGGGAAGTCGGAGCGGCCCGTGGCGATCACTGCTGCGCCGGCGGCCTGGGCCACCCAGGGCCAGATCTCGGGCACGGGGTTGGCGCAGGCGAAGACGATGGCGTCCTTGGCCATGCTCTCTACCCACTCGGCGCGCAGGGTGTCCGGGCCGGGCGTGGAGAGCGCAATCACGACATCGGCGCCCTTCATCGCCTCCGGGATGCCGCCCGTGCGCTGCTCGGCGTTCGTGATCTGGCAGAACTTCCACTTGTCCACGAACTCGGCCTTGCGCAGTTCGATGTCCTGGCGGCCCTTGTTCAGGATCCCCTTGCTGTCCACCATCACGCATTTGGCCGGGTCGGCGCCGTAGGCGAAGATCAGGCGCGCGCAGGCCACGTTGGAAGCGCCGCTGCCGATGAAGGCGATGCGCACGTCCTTCAGTTCCTTGCCGACGACGCGCAGGGCGTTGATCAGGCCGGCCAGCGTGACCGTGGCCGTGCCCTGTTGATCGTCGTGCCAGACGGGGATCTCGGCCTTCTGGCGCAGGGTGTCCAGGATGCGGAAGCACTTGGGCTGTGAGAGGTCTTCCAGGTTGACGCCGCCGAAGCCGGGCTGGATCAGCAGCACGGCCTCGATGATCTTGTCCGGGTCCTTGGTGTCGAGCATGATGGGCCAGGCGTCCACGCCGCCCAGGTACTTGAACAACAGCGCCTTACCCTCCATCACCGGCAGGCCGGCTTTGGGGCCGATATCGCCCAGGCCGAGCACGCGCGTGCCGTCCGAGACTACGGCCACCGTGTTCCACTTGTGCGTGTGTTCGTACACCAGCTCCGGGTCGGCAGCGATGGCTTTGCAGGGCGCGGCCACGCCGGGGGTGTACCAGATGGCGAAGTCATCGAAGTCGCGCACCCGGCAGCGCAATGTGGTTTCGACTTTGCCGCGGTAGAACGGGTGCAGCCGCAGGGCGTCCGCGGACGGCTGCTGGGCTTTCGCCAGCAGTTGTTCCTTGGTCAGGGTCGGGATCTCTTTCAGCATAGGGGCCTCCTGCCTGGCGGGTGGCCGGCGCCGAGCGCCCGCTTCGACGCTCAGCGCCGGGCGCTCGTCACAGACGCAGATACGAGTCGGTGTAAATCACTTTGTTCAACAACACCTGCACCGTCTTCCACACCGCTGCTTGATCGGGATCGCTCAGATCAACGTCGCTCGGCTCCAATTCGCCGCCGGCGGCCACGGCGTCGTGCAGCTTCAGGTACAGCGCGCCGAGCGGTGTGGAAGCGTCACGCTGTTGCACGATGCGGATCGTCTCCATCAGGTCGTGGTCGAGCGGGTCGAGGATGACGGCATCCACGCCGACGGCCATCAGCATGACGAGATAGGTGCGATTGAGCAGCGGGCGCAGCGGGGCCGGCACAGCATTGGAGACGTTCGACAGGCCGACGTTGACCAGCGGCGGCGGGTCGGTCACCATCTTGAGCAGGCGCACGGCCTCGAGGCAGTGCGGCACGTATTCCTGGCAGCCCGAGACGGTGAGCACCAGCGGATCAATCAGCAACTGATCCATCGTGAGGCCGACTTCCTGGGCGCGCGGGATGAGTTTGTCGAGCGCGAGCGTGACGCGCGCCTCGGCGCTGATGGGGATGCCCTCCTTCGCCATCGTCAGCGCAATGAGTTTTGCGCCGTACTGCGCGGCGAGCGGCGGCACGGTCGCCAGCCGTTCTTCTTCCGCCGAAGTGGAATTGATAATGGCGTTCACCCGGCCGTTGCGCTTGAGCTTCTTCAGTCCCGCTTCGATGGCCGCCAGGTTGGTCGTGTCGAAGGACAGGGTCAGGTCGCCGACGGCCTCCTGCATGCAGTCCACCAGCCAGCTCATCACCTCCGGCCCGGCCCTCTTCTGCGGGCCGATGTTGAGGTCGAGCGCCTCGGCCCCGGCCTGCCGCTGCCGGCGGGCCAGTTCGATGAAGAACGCGCTGTCGCGTGCCGCCAGGGCCTCCTTCACCTTCGGAGAAATGATGTGGATTTTCTCGCCGATGAGCAACATGCAAACCTCCACCGAGCACGGCCCGCCGACGTTGCTTCTTCAGAATGCCAGGCCGGGTCGGTCGTGCCCATGACCAAAGCGCTCAATTTTCGGCGCCGAAACTCACCTCACATCCGCACAGCCAGCCGCACATCCAGCGCGACGGCGCCCTGGCCTTCCGGTAGCACCCGCAGCGGGTTGATTTCGATCTCGGCGAGCTGCGGAAAATCGGCGGCCAGTTGGCCCAGGCGGAGCAGGGCCTCCACGACGGCGGCGCGATCCGCCGGCGGCAGGTTGCGGTAGCCCGTCAGTTTGCGCCCGGCCCAGGTTTCATTCAGCAGATCATGGGCGTCCGCCCGCGCGAGGGGCGCCAGCGCAAAGGCCACGTCCTTCAGGCCCTCCACTTCGACGCCGCCCGAGCCGAACATGACCAGCGGGCCGAACTGTGGATCCTGCACCGCGCCGAGGATGACGTCCTGGCCGGCGGGGATCATCCGCTGGACATGCGCGCCGAGCAGGGTCGCCTGCGGTTGCGCGGCACGGGCCGCCCGGCTGATGGCGACGAAGCCCTCTCGCACTGCAGCGCCATCGTCGAGGTTGAGCCGGACGCCGCCCACATCGGATTTGTGTGCGATGTCAGGGGAGGCGACCTTGAGCGCGACCGGAAAGCCGATGGCCTGGGCCAGCTCGGCGGCCTCCTCTGCCGTGCGCGCCAGCGTGGCCGTTTGCACCGGCAGGCCGTAAGCGCGCAGGATCTGACCGGCGACCTCTGCATTGACCCATGATGTTGCCCTATCGTGAAAGTGGGTGAGAAGTCGTCTGACCTCGCCCGGCTGAACGTCATCCAACAGGGCGGGGCGGTCGGCGGGTTTTGCCAGCACCTCCGCGCGGCGCGCCAGCATCCCCAGCGCCGAGGCTGCCCGCTCCGAAAACCGATAGTCGGGGATGTGTGCGGCGCGGAAAAGTTCGGCGGCGCGCCGGATCAGGTTCTCGCCAAGCAGCGCGATCACGACCGGCTTGGTCGCTGCCAGGATGACGGGGATCAGGGCCTCCGCCACCTGCTCGGCGGTGTACATCGGTGGCGGCGGCAGGATGACGAGCACACCGTGAACGCCGGGATCGGCGAGCAGCGCCTGCAGGCTCTGCGCGTATTGCTCCGGGGAGGCCGAAGCGAGCATATCCACCGGGTTGGCCAGGCTGGCGGCGGGCGGCAACAGGGCGCGCAGCGTGGCCCGCGTCGCCCCCTGCAATTCGGTCAACTGCAGACCCTGCGCCTCCAGCGCGTCGGCGGCGATCGCGCCCGGGCCGCCGGCGTTCGTCAGCACGGCCATGGAGCGGCCTGCCGGCAGAGGGCACCACGCCAGCGCGCGCGCCCAATCGAACATTTCCTCGCTGGTCTCGGCGCGGATGACGCCGGCGTGGCGGAAGGCGGCGTTGTAGGCGGCCTCCTGGCCGGCCAGGGCCCCGGTGTGGGAGGCCACCGCCCGCCGGCCACTGGCCGAGCGTCCCACCTTGAGTGCGATGATGGGCTTGCGTGGCGTGACGGCGGCGGCTTGCTCAATGAAGCGCCGCCCGTCGCGCACGCCTTCCAGGTAGAGTGTGAGCACGTGCGTATGCGGGTCCTCCGCCACCGGCGCGAGCACATCTGCTTCGGCGACATCGGCCTGATTGCCCAGGCTGACCAGTCGCGACAACCCGAAACCCTGCCCGCTGGCCCAATCCACCACCGCTTCGCAGATGGCGCCGGAATGGGAGATGAAGGCTACCTCGCCGGCCAGCGGGCGGGGTGGCGGGAGAAAGGTCGTGTCCAGCGGCAGGTGTGTATCCAGCAGGCCGATGCAGTTGGGGCCGAGCAACCGCAGGCCGAACTCGCGCGCGATCTGTACGCATTCGGCCTCTAGCATCGCGCCCTCCGACCCCACCTCGCGGAAGCCGCCCGAGGCGATGATGACCGCCCGCAAGCCGCGTTCGCCGCAGGCGCGCAGCGCGCTCGGAACGCTTGCCGCTGGGATAACGAGCACCGCCAGATCAACCGGATCGGGTACGCTGCGGATATCCGGCAGCAGAGGACGGTCGAACAACGCGCCGCCCCTGGGGTTCACGAAATGGATTGCGCCGGTGTAGCCGCTGTCCACCAGGTTGCGCGCGACGCCATAGCCCAGCTTGGTCGGATCGTGCGAGACGCCGACGACCACAACCCCGCGCGGGTGAAAGAACGGCTGGAGCGAGTGCTTCATGACTGGACCAACGGCGCAGTGTGTTCGGAGCGATTGTTCTCCCACAGTCGCGCCACGGAAGGGAAACGGCTCAGCTCGGTATGCGGCAGGAACAGGGCATGGGTGAAGGCCTCGTAGAACGTGTTGTCCGCCGACAGTTCGAGATACGTCATCTTTTCGGCGATGGCCCTGATCTGCGCCCGCGCCTCGCGCGAGAGCAATGCGCGGTACGCGCCCAGCACGGCTGTGTTGCCTAGAAAGTGGAAGCGCTCCCACGGCAGGTCGGGCAGCAGGCCGATCTGCACCGCTTTCTCCACATTGAGGTACTTGCCGAAAGCGCCGCCGATGATCAACCGCTCGACCTTCTCCAGCTGGACGCCGATGCTTTGCGCCAGCACGGTGAAGCCGGCATAGATAGCGGCTTTGGCCCGCATCAGGTTATCCACATCTACCTGGGTCAGCGCGATGTCGCCCCTGGAGGCAGATTCGTCCGCCCAGGCCACCACGTACTCCGGGCCGTGTTCGCCGACTCGCACGCGCGGTGTGTGGGGCGTCCCGGCAGCCAGGCGAAAGTGGCCGCCGCGATCCAGTACACCGGTGAGGAACAGCTCCGCCAGCAGCGAGATCAGGCCGGAGCCGCACAGGCCTTTCGGCTTGACGTCGCCGATCACGCGCCATGTCGGCTCGAGGGTCACGCTGTTGATCCAGACCTCTTCGATGGCGCCGAGGGTCGCGCGCATCCCGCAGACCACGCCGGCGCCCTCGAAGGCCGGCCCGGCCGAGCAGGCGCAGGCGAGCAGCCACTCCCGGTTGCCCAGGACGATCTCGCCGTTGGTGCCGACGTCAATGAACAAGGTCAGCGCGTCCGCCTCGTGCAGGCCCGTCGCCAGCACACCGGCGGCAATGTCCGCGCCCACGTAAGCGGCCACGCCCGGCAGGCAATCCACCGTCGCCAACGGGTGAATGTCCAGCCCCGCTTCGGAAGCCAGGATGGGCAACGGGTGATTGATGGTCGGGATATAGGGCGTCAGGCGGATGGACGCGGGCGGCAACCCCAGAAATAAGTGGATCATCGTGGCGTTGCCGGCCACGGTCGCTTTGTAGATTTGTTGCGGGTCGAGGTGATTGCGCTGAGTCAAACGCTGGATCAATTGATTGAGCGTGCGCTGGATCAGCGACCGCAGTTCGCCCAGGCCGCCGTTCCTGCCGGCGTAGATGATGCGCGAGATCACGTCCTCGCCGCGCGCGATCTGCCCGTTGTATTCGGCGGCGCTATCGAGCACCTGGCCGTTGAGCAGGTTGACGAGGCAGGCTGTCACCGTCGTCGTGCCGATGTCAACGGCGAGGCCGTACAGGGGTGGCCCCTCACCCCCGGCCCCTCTCCCCGAGGAAGACGGGAGTAACTTGATGAGACGGGGCGGGCCGTCGGGCCGGCGCCAGGTGTCGGTCTCGACGATGGCTGTGACCTGCCACTCCGCCTCGCGCAGGCGGGGGCCGAGGGTCTGCAAGACGGACAGGGGAAGCTCAACGTTCGCAAGTCCGTGGGCGGAGAAGCCGCGCTGCAGGCGTGCGTAGTCGTCCACCGCATCGTTCAGGGTCGGCGGATCGAGGGAGAGGCCGATGACGCACACGGTCTGTTCGCGCGTCGGGTCGTAAGATTCGGGCGCATGGATGGACTGAGCTACTCGCTCCGTCGTCAAGCGGCGGTCGACCGCCTCCTGCTCGGGCACGAAGATCGTCGCCTCGCCCTCGATGACGGACTGGCAGGCGAGGGCGTAGCCGGCCTCCAGGTCCGCCGCAGACAGGCGCAGGCTGGAGCGACGCCGCACGCGCCCGCTCTCGACCTGGACAATACAGCGCCCGCAGCGCCCCTGTCCGCCGCACGGTTGGGCGATGTCCAGGCCCGCCGACCGCAGGGCGTCGGTGAGCAACGCGCCGGTAGGCACCTGGCGGGTGATGTTGGCGGGTCGAAAGGTCAGGACGTGAGTGGTCATGTTGCGAGGCCGGCTTCGCACAGTGAAGGTGCTCAACCGGGCGCCGCCGTGGGTTGCCGCCACATGATCTTCAGGTAATTGGGAAGGTCTACGGCTTCTCGGGGGCCGACCATGATTTCCCAGCCGGGCAGGGCTTCCTCAAGCTCCCCGGAGAGCACTGCTGTCTGTCCTGGAATAATAAGGCGTTTATGGCTGAGCCGGCTCTCCACGCCGCTGGCCTTCACGGCTTTGGCGATCCGGTCGGCGTCGAACTTGCCGGCGGCCCAGGCGGTGAGCACGCTCATCCCCTCCGCATCCGCCACCAACAGCCAACCCGGCCAGCCAGAGCTTTCGACCTCGTTATTGACGGCGAAGTAGGTGATCGAAAAATTCGTCGTCACCATGAGCGGGGCGGCGCCGTCCGGGGCGTTGATCTCGTACAGGCCCGGCTGCACCTGGATGGGCCTCTGTGGATCGGTGTACAGGTTCTGGCGCAACACCAGCAGCGGGTAAAGGCTGGCCGGCTCGAACGACTCCAGCACGATGAAGCCCGCGTACTTGGCGATGTGCTGTGCGGCCAGCAGGGCTTCGTCTCCGCCCGAGCCAGGGAAGGTAATTATGGGATAGCCCAGCGCACGGAAGTTCTTCTTCAACGCCAGCCGGCGCAACTGAGTCAGCGTCGCCAGCGAGTCCGCATAGTCGGTCACCGTCGGGTCGAGGACGATGTCCTCGACGCCGGCCTGCTTCACACGTTCGGTGAGCGCAGCCAGTTCGCCGAGCGTCCCCGCTCGGACGACCAGCGGGGCGCGTGCAGCCTTCGCGATCTCGACCATGGACGGCCAGTTGGACTCGTCGGCGGCGTGAAGCAGTGGGCACAGGCCGGCCGCCGCCTCCAGGCCGGCGCGCATGACAGCAGGATCGGCGGCGATCAGGATCAGCGGCTTCCGGCTGCCGGCCCGCACGGCGCGGACGGCGGCAGCGAACGTGGCCGGCTCGTTCGCCAGCGCCGTCACCGCAAAACCGTCCAGGCCGAGCTTGATGCCGACGTAGTCCACGACGTAGTCATTGGCAGCGGCGACCTGTGCGGTGATGGCCTCGACGGCCAGGGCATCGGGCACGCGCAGGAACAGGCCGGGCCGGTGATAGAACGTCTTCTCATGGCGGAAAAGCACCGTCTCGTTGCCGACTTCGATCTTCGCGTCGTCGCCGGCGATGGTGATCAGCCGGATGGGGGGTGCAGCGGCGGCTTCCAGTTTGGCCTTCGCCTCTTCGGTCACGTACGGGCACTGCTTCAGCTCGGCCTGCTTGGCGGCGAGTTTCATGGCGAAGGCCAGGCACGTCGGAAATCCACATTCCTTGCAGTTTGTCTGCGGGAGGAGTTTGTAGACTTGCAGTCCGGTGAGCGCCATAGTGATCTCCGATCAGGGATGAATTATGAATTATGAATTATGAAGGATGACGTCTTTTCATCCTTCATAATTCATAATTCATCCTTCATCAGTCCAGCCACCATCGCCTTAAGCCGGGCCAGCGATTCCGGATGCCGCATCACAACCAGGTTAGCGCCGGCGTGGACGAGGGCGCCGGCCGTCAACGTTTCCCAGTGAATGGCACGGCGCTTCCAGTCGCCCCAACGGCCTGGGACGCCCTCGCCGATCTTGGCTTCCTTCGTCTTCCAGGCTTCCTCGCCCGGCGTCACCAGCATCGGCTGTTGCGTCATGCTGTCGCCCTGCAACGCAGCCAGCCGCAGCCGCTCCATCACCGAGTAGCCGTACTCGAGGCCATAGCCGAGCGCGCCCGTCGTCGGGTCCATGATGATCCGGTCGAGCGGCAGGCCCATGTCGTGAATCAGGATCACGAGCTGCTTGGCGAGGTTCACGTCCATCGGCGTTTTGGAGCAAACGAGGTGGTCGTGGGCCAGCGCCGCGGCGACGAGGGTACGGTAGTTCTTATCCTCGCAGTTGCCGAGCAACAGGCGTTCGCCCTTCGCTTCTTCTGCGACAGCGACCAGCAGGGCGTTGTCCAGCTCGGCTTGGCCTGGGCCGAAGACGGCCAGCGGCAGTCCGGTGGCGCTCAACACTTTGCGGACGATGGCGCGCGCTCGCTCGGGCGTGTTCGGCTTCCCATCGGCGGCAGTTGGTGAGAGCGTGAGCGCAATAACATCGGCGCCGGCCTCTTCCGCGCAGTGCGCCCAGTCGCCGGGATCATCCAGTGCCTCGCCCCAGGCTTGCACCAATAGCGCTGACCAATCTTCGGGCCGACGGTCCTTGATCTCGAGGGCGAACGCCGGGGGATGGGGCACGGGGCCGTCGAAGTGCAGGAACGGCAAGGCTGCCTCCCCGCCGATGGTGACGGTCCTGGCGCGGCTGCCGCCCTGCGCCGCCGTCGCGCCCAGCGTTGCCTCGCGAACTCTGCCAGCCCATTTCTCTTTTGGGATTTCAACCGGCGCCATGTGTGGCCTCCGTCAATCGCGTCTCAATCGCCCGACGTGTGATCACCGCCGACGGCCTCGGCACGCCGGGCCAGTCGTGCATCAGAAACAGGAATTCGACGCCGCGCTCGCGCATCAACTGTGCAGCGGCCTCGGCGGGGAGGGTCGGTGAAACCGTCGGTATGTCCGCCTCCATCACCTCGCCGATAAGCTGCCCAGGCGACGCGGTCGTCAGGGCCGCGGCCGTGAGCCAGCCGCAGGCCATCCCGTCTGAATCCAGCACCACAACCACCTCGCCCTCTAAGCGCGCCGCCACGGCTGCGCACGTCTCCGTCTCGCGGCACACCGGCACGCCGATGGTCATGAGATCGCGGACCAGGCAAGGGGCCGACATCGTTGCACTACAATCCGTTCAGCGTTACCCCGGCCAGGAGCGCGTCGAGCATTACACCCACGGCCCGGCCGCTGGGCGCTGCAGCGCTTATCTCCCAGATGGGGCGGCTCGCCAACTCCAGTTGGCTGAGCGCCTCATCCGCCGGGATGATGCCCGCCAGCGGAAAATCGAGCTGGTGAATACGCGCCAGCAGTGTCTGCGGCAGGCTCTCGCTGTGGCGGTTGATCACCAGATAGGCGTTCTTGATTTCAATATCCAGTTGATGGCGGAACGCAGCCACTCGCTCGGCGGTGATCAGGCCGCGCGGGGTCGCATCGCTGACCACGATCAGGTGCTGGACGTCGCGCGTGGTGCGGCGGCTGAGATGCTCCAGCCCGGCCTCGTTGTCAATGACCACGTAGGCGTAACTGCGGCTCACGGCATCCAGCACCTCCCGCAGGTTGTGGTTGATGGCGCAGTAACAGCCCGGCCCCTCGCCGCGCCCCATCGCCAGCAGGTCAACATGTTGTCCCTCGACCAGCGCCGCGCGGATGTGGTAAGCCAGGTATTCGCGCTTGGTCAGCCCGCCCGGCAGGGTGCCCAGCGCCGCGCCGCTCCGGGTCAGGGTCTGCCTGACCTGCTCCAGCATGTCTTCCCGGATGTCGGCGACCGTGCCCTCGAGTTCCATCCCCAGCCATAGGTTCAGGTTGCTGCTGGGATCGGCATCCACCGCCAACACCGGGCCGGCCTGTCGCTCAACGAGATATCTGATCGTCAGCGCGGCCAGCGTCGTTTTGCCCACCCCTCCCTTTCCGGCGAACGCGATGGTGGTCGTCATGGTTGTGCCTCGGCGCAGGCCGCCGACCCGCTCCCTGCCACTGCGATTACAACAGCGGCGGCATGCTCAACGCCGGATGGTTCTTCTCGGTGAGATACGCCAGCAGGCCCTCGACATCCGTTGCGATGCGCTCGTCGCAGATCCGCTCGATCAAATCCGGGATGCCCTCGCGCTCGGCCACCATCTGCAACTGTTCAGCCATCTGCTCCTTCAGGATCGAGGACATCCACACCACGCGCTTGAAGCCGCCATCGGCGGAGATGAACTTCGGCGAGAGCAGATAGAACTTGCCATGGCCCATAATGCCGGGCGTCTGCAGCCCGCCGCCGGCCATGCCGGCCAGCGTCGAGAACGTCATGCCCGCCGGCGTCATGCTGGTATCTTCGCGGCTGACAACCATCACCCCATTGGCCTCGGGGATGACCATGGCGATGCACTCGAAGCAGCCGCAGGCCGTCATCGGGTTCTCCATGATGGAGTAAACGGCCACGGTCTTCACCTGCTGATGCGAGGCGTTCTCCACGAAGGCGTCGGTGCCGGCCCAGTAACCCTTGACCGGGTCGAGCGTCGTGCCCTTGCGGATCGGCTGGTTGGGGCCGGTGGGGTTGATCTGATACGAGGCTTTGCAGTCGAGCCAGTTGTAGGCGCCGCACAGGCCCAGGCGCTCGGGCGTGACGAGGCAGACGTGGTTGGGCGCGAATGACTGGCAGAGCGTGCACGAGTAGAACTCTTCCACGCTCCCGTCGGTCATGTTGCCGAGGCGCACGTTGCGCTCGTCGTAGGCCGCGCGCGCGACGGCCAGCCACTTCTCTACCTCCGCCGGCTCGGTGTAGATCGTCACCTGCACCTTGTCCACGATCGCGCCGAAGTCGGCGTGCAAACGCGCATGGATGATGTCGCCGAAGTGGCGCAGGCTGAAGCCCTTATCGGCCGCGGCCTTGTTGATGCGGATCCAGGCGATGTCGCGCTGGCCGATGTGCTGGACGCCCGAAGCCCCGTTGATGAAGTGATGGATCTGCCGCTCGAGCACCGGCTCGAAATCCTTCTGCATCTTGCGCCCGGCCACTTCGACCACGATGCCCATGTCCATCGCCGCGCCCATGGGCTGATGCGCGAAGTCGGGGCCGACGACGGTGATGGCGCCGTCCTGCACCGCCTCGAACTCCTGCATCCGCAGATACTCGAAACAGCGCGCGCGTTTGCCGCCGAACTCGATGCGCATGTCGTTCTTGCGCACCACCTCGCCCTCGAAGGCCGAGCCGTAGGGCACCGGCACGGGCACTTCGGTCAGCTTGATCTTGACCCCGCGCACCTCGATGCACTTCTGCACCAGTTTCTCGGCGCGCTCCAGGTCGTCCCGGCCCGGGATCTCGTTGAACGGCATCGAGACCACGTGCTCGTAAGGCGTCACGCCGCTGGGCAGGATCTCGGGGATGACGGTGTCGGCAATGACGGGGAAGCCGAAGTTGATGGCCCCGGCGGCGGTGGCGTATTTCAGGTCGTCTACTTCTCCCAGCGCCAGCACAAAGGCGAACACCCGGTTCTTGTTGTAGAGCAGGATGTCGCGCGCCTGCCCGCCCTTCATCCCGCCGAAGGTCAGGGCCGCGCGGACGGCGACGCCGAGCGCGTACACGGCGCTGATGGTGTCGGTGCCGAAGGGGACGGTATAGGTGTCGTAGCCCAGCTCCACGCCCTCTTCGGTGAGCTGATGGATGATGCTGCGTCCGTTGACGTTGCCGCTGAGGAAGGTAAGGATGTTGCGCCGCTGCAGCTCGCGCACGATCTTCACCGCGACCTCGTTCGACTTGGCACAGCCGACGATGGCGGCGAAGCCCGGCATGCGACCATCCACCAGCATGATCCCCCACGTCCGCAGCTGGATATCGTCAATGGGGCCGTTGAGGCGGCCATCGCCGTTCGAGGCCATGTCCGGGCTGGTGAATGCGCCGGAGACGCCGGTCAGGCCGCCCGCCAGCCGGAATCCGGGCAGCGGCTCGGGCTGCTGGCCGTAGGCGAAGCGGATGGCTTCGATAGCTTCCTCAGCCAGCAAGGTCGCCATCCCACTATCCAGCGTCTCGCCCAGGTACGGCGTCCAGCGGTGATCGGGCGGGACGGGATGCAGCAACCCCTTGGCCGTCTCCAGGATCGGCTTCAGGTCGCCGAGCTTCTCCACCGCGCGCCCGGTCATCCCCAGGATGACCGGCAAGTGATAGGCAGTGTTTGGGAAGCCGAGCGGCGTGTCTGGCCCTTTCTCGGTCAGGGCTTGGGTGAGCAGGCCCTCGAATTCGTTGACGATGCGGTTCGCGCCGCGGATGGCGCGGGTGGCGATATAGCGACTCATGACACACCTCCATAGAGCGCTTCGGCGCGGGCCTCCAGCGGCAGCCTGATCAGCTTCTCCATGCGCCGGTCGCCGCTGCGGCCAAAGCGGGCCGGGTCATACGCCGGTAGGCCGAGTGCGGCGCGCTTTCGGTCAATGTGTTCGAGCGACTTTTGCAGCATCACCTCGTCGTCGGTGACGAAGAGCAGCTTGCCGCCCAGTTCTTTCTCCCAGACCGTATCCAGCACGTGGGTGACCTCGGCGCTGTATTCCACCGGCGACTCGAGCCCGAAGATCACGCAGGCGCCGGAGGCTGCTGCGTAAGCGCCGATCGCCAGCGCTTTCTCGCTCATCCACTCCGGGGCCAGGCCCACCGCCGGGATGTCGCTGATGTCGTCGCCCAGGCCGCCCTCCTGCGCCATTTGGGTGAGCACGGTGAGGATGCGGGTGTTGTCCACGCACGAACCCATGTGCAGCACCGGCGGCATGCCTGTCGCCTCGCACACCTCGCGCAAGCCCGGGCCGGCGTATTCCAGCGCGGCCTCGCCGGTTACCAGCCCCATCTTGCCGGAGGCCAGCGCGCCGCACCCTGTCTGGACGACGAGCACATCGTTCTTCAGGAATTCGCGCACCAGCCAGGTGTGCGATTTGTCCTGCGTGACGCGCGGGTTGTTGCAGCCCACGTCGGCCACTACGCCGCGGATGCGGCCGGACATGATGGCGTCGTTGAGCGGGCGGAACGAGGCGCGGTACGAGCCGCCGAGCATGTAGTTGATGTACTCGTGCGAGAAGCCGGGCACGATGTCCTCGGCGTCTTTGGGGATGGCGACCGGGCCGCGGTTCGGGAAGTTGTCAATGGCGACCCGCACGATCTGGCGGGCGATATCGAGCGCATGGTGTTCGTCGAACTCGATGTGCAGGCCGCCTGCGATCTTGACCTTGGGTGAGGTGGTGATGACCTTGGTGTGGAACTTGTCGGCCAGGCTGGGCAACGCCTGCATGATGCACTGCACGTCTACCACCATCGCCTCCACCGCGCCGGTGATCAGTGCCAGCTCCTGATTGAGGAAGTTGCCCGCCGAGGGCACGCCCTGGCGCAGCAGGATCTCGTTGGAGGTGCAGCAGATGCCCGCCAGGTTGATCCCGTTGGCGCCTTTGCTCTTCGCGTACTCGGCCAGCTCAGGCTCACCGGCGGCGGCAACGATCATCTCCGACAGCGTCGGCTCGTGGCCGTGCAGGACGATGTTGACCTCGTCTTCCTTGAGCACGCCGAGGTTGACCTGCCCCACTTTGGGCGCGGGCGTGCCAAAGAGCACGTCCGAGAGTTCGGTGGCGATCATCGAGCCGCCCCAGCCGTCGGCCAGCGCGCAGCGCAGCGCGCCCTTGAGGATGTGCTCGGCGTCCTGGTCGTCGCCCATGTGCGTGCGGTGCAGCACGTCCACCACCTCGCGGTCAATGCCGCGCGGCACGATGTCGTAGCGCCGCCAGGCCTCCTGGCGCTTCTTCGGCGCGCGTTTGATGAAGGCCAGCTCGCCCTTCTGCTGGCCGAACTCGGCAATGGCTTTGAGCGCCACTTCCCTGGCCAGCGCTGCCGTGGTTTTGCCCTCGGGCGACACGCCGTAATGCCTCGCCACCGTCCGCAACTTCACCGGATCGCGGATCTGGTAGCCCTGCGCTTCGCCCTCGGCCGCCGCCAGCAGCGTGAAGGCGATGTCGCGACCGTGATCGGAGTGAGCGGCCGAGCCGGCGGCGATGGCGCGCGCCAGGTTGCGGGCCGCGATGGTGGCGGCCGTCGCGCCGCACACACCCACCTGGCCTTCCTTGGTCAAGCGGCAAGGCCCCATGAAGCAGTTCTTGCAACACAGGCCGGAGACGCCGCTGCCGATGGGACAGGCGACCATCTGCTCGGCGCGGGTGAAGGCAGTCTCCAGGCCGAGCGCCTCGGCGCGGGCCAATAACTGTTGTGATGCGCGATCAATCGAACGTTCCTCGAGGGTGCGTGCCTTGGCCATTGTGGACCTCCTCCTCCGGCTGGCGTCAGTGATCGGCGGGATGGACTGCGCCGGGCTGCCGGACTTCGAAGCCGGGGCAGGGGCCGGCGCCGCTGCTCCAGGCCGGAACGTGCTCCATAAACTGCTCGACCGCGCCGGCCCCGGCGGCGAACTCCGTCATGGTCCGGGTGCGCGGCGAGACTGGCGGCAGATGATCGGCCTCTGTCTCGTAGCCCCGCGCCTGCAATGCGCGCCGGATGATGTCGGCGTTCGTCTGCGCAGGGTCGAACTCCACTTCCACGCGTTGCCAGGCCGCGCTGGCGTACACTTTTTCGACGCCGGGGATCGTTGCCAGCAGGCGACGCACTTCGATGACATGGTGATCGCCAAACATGGCCGGCACTTCCAGTGACAATCGCTCCATAGGGCTGTCTCCTCAAGCTAATCTTCGACACGGCCGCCCGGGCGCAGATATACAACCTCCAGATATGGCTGAAGCTCGGCCTTCACCGCTTCCCGCAAGAGGTGACCGGAGACGTGCATCAGGGTATCCCGGTAATCGTTATCCTGGCTCATGCCGGCCAGGCAGGGGAAGTGATGGTGGAGCATCCCCGCTGCCTGTTCGGCCTCGCTTAGCGGGCACCCGATGAGGCCGGCGGCGACGTGCCGGGCACAGCCACAGGCCGAGTCCCGCTCCACCTGCGCTGCCCGGATGCGCCGCGCCGCATCCACTTCGAGCTTCAGGAGCGGTTGTCCGAAGACGCGCGCGAACTCGCAGATGAAAGGATCGTCGTAGCGCACGGTGAGCGGTGGGCGGTTGTAGGTCGTTTCAGTGAGAGAGCAGAACGGCTTGGGGAAAACGACATTCACGCCAAGGTCGGCCAGCCAGCCGCGCAACTGGTTCATCAGGCCGGGCGGCAGCGACTCGTTGCGATCAATGGGCGCGATCACTGCGCGCGCGCCACTCAGTCGGACGATCTCCGGGATCAGGGTCGCGGCAGCCGGCGTCTCGCCCAGCGCCAGGAGGAGATCGGCGGCCGGCAAGCGGCTCGGCAACCAGTCGGCGGGGTCATCCAGGAGCGACGGCAAAGCGCGCGGGGCCGACCAGCACTGAACCGTCCACCCGGCTGGACAAAAGCGGCTGACATTCTCAAAGATTCGCTGGCCCCATTGTCCCTGGGTCAAGCCGAGGATGCGCAGCGGGATGATCGCGGAGGACAGGTGGGCAAACATGGCGCTCAACCTTATCCGAGACAAAGTCTCTGCTTAGAACGGAATTGTGGTGTGAACGTAATTTAAGGGTAGGCTGGGCGGAACAGATAACGATAGTGGGAGAGGTCATCTTTCTGTTGTGACACACGGCATCTTGCGCTTAAACTGCAAGCTGCGCCGGCCATAGATCGAATGCGCCTGCAGCCCAGAGAATGCCGATGGTCTTTGGCGTAATCTGCCGCCCGCGTGACCTACTCGGCCTCCAGCCGTACCGCGCCCAGCTTGAACTCGGGGATCTTGGCCAGCGGGTCGAGGGGAGAGTCGGGCGTCAGCGTGTTAGCGGGCGCTTCGTTCCAGTGAAAGGCGAGGAAGACGGTGCCCGGCGGCACGCACTCGCTCACCCGGGCTACGGTGTGCACCTCGCCTCGCCGGCTGCGCAGCACCACCGGCCGCCCGTCCTGCACGCCCGCTGCGGCGGCATCCTGCGCGTTGATCTCCACCCAGCCGCGCGGATCACGCCAGCTGAGCGGGCCGCTGCGGCGCGTCATTGTACCGGTGTGATAGTGGTAGAGCACGCGGCCCGTCGAGAGGATGAGCGGGTAGTCGGCATCCGGTCTTTCCGCCGGGGCTCCGACCGTGACGGGATGGAACTTGCCCAGCCCGCGCGTGAACGCCTGAGTGTGCAGGATGGGCGTGCCGGGATGATCTTCCGTCGGGCATGGCCAACACAGGCCGCCCTCGTTCAAACGGCGGTGGAGGATGCCGCGATAGGAGGGCGTAACGGCGGCGATCTCATCGGCGATCTCGGCGGTGGAGGTAAATGACCACCGAGGGCGGACGGAGAACGGCAGATCGCCGTCGGCCGGCTGAGGTCGCAACGCTGCTTCCAGCCGCTGCGCCACTTCACAGACGATCCACCAATCCGGCCTGGCTTCGCCGGGCGCTTTCAGCACGGGCTGCAGGCGCTGGACGCGGCGCTCGGTGTTGGTCTTCGTCCCATCCTTCTCTAGCCAGGAGGCGGCCGGCAGGACCACGTGCGCCAGCTGGGCGGTCTCGCTCAGGAAGATGTCCTGCACCACCAGAAAATCCAGCTGGCGCAGCGCGTGCTCCACGTGCTCCAGGTTGGGGTCGCTCAGCATCGGGTTCTCGCCCATCACGTACAGGGCGCGCACGCGCTTCTCGGCAGCCGCCTTCATCAATTCCACGACCGTGAGGCCGGGTCGGGCGGGCAGATCCGCCAGCCCCCACTTCGCTGCAACCGCCTGGCGTTTGGTTTCGTCGGTGACCGGCTGGTAACCGGGCAGGACGTTGGGCAGGCAGCCCATGTCGCACGAGCCTTGGACGTTCGACTGGCCGCGCAGCGGGTTCACGCCGGTGCTTGGCTTGCCGATCTGCCCGGTCAGCAGCGCCAGGTTCGCCAGCATCAGCACCATCTCCGTGCCGTTGCTGCGCTGGGTGATGCCCATGGCGTAGAGGATGGTGGAATGGCCGCGTGAGGGCGGATCACCGATGGCGGATGACCGAGAATAGAGTGACGCGCCTCTGACCCGCTCGCCCAGGGCGTAGAGGCGGGCGGCCTTCACGATGTTTTCGGCGGGCACGCCGGATTCGAGCACGGCCAGCTCCGGCGTGTACGGCGCAACGGCCCGGGCGAAATCGGCGAAGCCTTCTGTGCGAGTCTCGATGAAGGTCTGGTCCGCCAGGCCTTCCTTGATGATGACGTGCGCCATCGCCAGGAAGACGTAGCTATCGGAGCCCGGCTTCGGTTGGAGCCAGAGCGTGGCGTGATCCACCAGCGGCACGCGGCGCGGGTCTACGATCAGCAGGTTAGCCCCGCCTTTCACGGCGCGCACCACTTCGTAGGCGATGACGGGGTGCGCCTCTGCTGTGTTGGAGCCGGTGATGAAGATGCAATCGGCGTGGCGGAGGTCGCGGATGGGGTTGGTCATCGCGCCGCTGCCGAAGGCCATCCCCAGCCCGACGACGGAGCTGGCGTGACACAGGCGCGCGCAGTGGTCCACATTGTTCGTGCCGATAGTGGCCCGCAGCAGCTTCTGAAAGACGTAAAGACGTAGTTGTCCTCGTTGGTGCAGCGCGCCGAGGCCAGGCCCGCCACCGCATCGGGGCCGGCGGCCCTGACGGCCGCGGCCAGCCGGTTGGCCACCAGGTCGAGCGCCGTCTCCCACGACACGGGCAGGAAGTGGTCGCGCGCCGCGCCATTCGATCTCGGCAGCACCGGCGCCTCGGGCAGCGACCACGGCTCGGCGGTGAGACCGAGTTGATACGCCAGGTCTTTGCGGATGAGGGGCCGGGTCAGTCGGTCGGGGTGTTGAGCGAAGTCCCAGCCGAAGCGGCCCTTGGCGCAGAGGAACTCACCATTGACCGGCGCCTGCGCATACCCTTCAGCGTAGACGATGCGGTTGCCTTTAGTGCGATACTCGAGGGAACAGCCTACACCGCAGTAGCCGCAAACGGTGCGCTTGCGCCCCAACTCCCACTCCCGTCCCTGGCGCAGGCGTGAGACCGGCAACAGCGCCGCCGTCGGGCAGACCTGGACGCAACTGCCGCAGAAGACGCAACTCGAGTTGATCAGCGGCCCGTCGAAGGGCGTGGCGACGTGGCTGGTAAAGCCGCGACCGACGATTTCGATGGCATTTGCGCCGATGATCTCTTCACACACGCGCACGCACTTGCCGCACAGGATGCAGTACTGATGGTCGCGGATGAAGAACGGGTTGTCGTCCTGGTACAGCGTGCGCGAGAGCTTGAACTCGTAAGATGTTGCCGTCAGGCCGAACTCGTAGGCGTACTTTTGCAGGGCGCACGCGCCGGCCTTGTCACATGTTACGCAATTCAGCGGGTGGTCGGAGAGGAACAGGTCGAGCATGTCGCGGCGCAGCGCCGTCAATTGCTCGCTTTGTGTGGTCACCGCCATCCCCGCCTCGCATGCCAGGCCGCAGCTCGGCAGTGGGTTGGGGCGCCCGGTCACTTCCACCAGGCACAGCCGGCAGCCGCCGGACGGTTTGAGGTCCGGGTGGTAGCACAGGCGCGGGATGTCAAGGCCATGCGCCAGCGCCGCCTCGAGCACGGTCGTCCCCGGTTCCACACTGAGGGCCTGGCCGTCAATCGTCAATTCAATCATGATCGCCTCTCGCTTCAGGCGGAAGGGGTGACTGTCACCCTGTTACCCTTTCAAGCGTTCGCCCTCTCCTCCGCTCACGAGCGCGTCATACTCGTTCCGAAAGTAACGGAGCGTGCTGAGCACCGGGTTGGGGGCGGATTGGCCCAGGCCGCACAAGCTGGCGCGTTGCACGGTGTGGCACAGTCGCTCCAGCTTCGTCACGTCCGCCTGTGTCGCTTTTCCGTCCACGATCTTCTGCAACAGGCTGTGGATCTGGACGGTTCCCACTCGACATGGCACGCACTTGCCGCAGGACTCGTCCATGCAGAACTCTATGAAGAATTTGGCGACGTCCGGCATGTTACTCGTGTCGTCCATCACCACCAGCCCGCCCGACCCCATGATCGAGCCGAGCGCCGTCAGGCTTTCGTAGTCCACCGGCGTGTCGAGATGCTCGGCGGGGAGGCAGCCGCCCGAGGGGCCGCCGGTCTGCGCCGCCTTGAACTCGCGCCCTTCGCCTACGCCGCCACCGATATCGTAGACGATCTCGCGCAACGTGATCCCCATCGGCACTTCGATCAAGCCGGTGTTGTTGAGCTTGCCGGTGAGCGCAAAAATTTTGGTGCCCTTGCTCCTCTCTGTGCCGATCTGTTGGAACCAGGCCGCGCCGTGATTGACGATGGCCGTGATCGCGCCGAGGGTCTCGACGTTGTTGATGAGCGTGGGACAGCCCCAGAGGCCGCGCTGTGCAGGATACGGCGGGCGCATCCGGGGCAGGCCGCGCTGGCCCTCGATGGACGCCATCAGCGCAGTCTTCTCGCCACAGACGAACGCGCCCGCACCGATGCGGATGTCCACGTCGAAGTTGAAATCCGCGCCGAGGATGTTCTTGCCGAGCAGGCCCTGCCGGTTGGCGGCGCGGATCGCTTTCTCCAGCCGCTTGACGGCCAGTGGGTATTCGGCCCGCACGTACAGAAAGCCCTGCTGTGCGCCGACGGCGTAGGCGGCGATGATCATGCCCTCGAGGATGCTGTGTGGGTCGGCCTCCATCAGGGAGCGATCCATGTATGCGCCGGGGTCGCCTTCGTCGCCGTTCGCGACTACGTACTTGCGCTCGCCCGCCGCTTGCCGAACCTGGTTCCACTTCAGGCCGGTAAGGTAGCCTGCGCCACCGCGACCACGCAGGCCGCTGAGTTGTATTTCATCGCAGACCTGCTGCGGCGTCAGCGTCGTGAGTACCTTCGCCAGCGCCGTGTAGCCGCCGTGCGCGATGTAGTCCTCGATCCGCTCGGGGTCAATGTTGCCGGCGCGCGCCAGGACGATCTTGGTCTGCCGGGTGAAGAAGGGGATGTCCTGTGGCAGGACGTTCGCGCGCAGCGAAACGGGTGGGTGTGACGTGGCGGAGGCCGGCGCTATGTGCTCGTCCACCAGCCGCAGCGCGACCTCGGCGGTGACGTGTTCATACAGGGTGCTGGGCTGCCCGGAGAATTGGGCGCGCACCATCGGGCCGCGGCTGCACAGGCCCTGGCAACCGGTCGGCACCACCTGCACGTTTTTCTCCAACTGATGCGCCTTGAGCGCGCGCGCCAGAGCTTCTCTCGTCGCGCCACTGCCGGAGGCCAGGCAAGCAGTGCTGGCGCAGCAGAATAAGCGGCATTTGAATTTCGCCTGCGCGTCCTTTTCCTTCTGAGCGAGCATGAGCAGGTCTGTGGGTTTCATGCCTTACCCCTTGCGGATGGGCCTGCCGGGTCTGATCCGACTGAACCTTCGTCATATTTTTCAGCCAGGCGCAGCAGGTCCGGGCGATTGTCACCGATCAGCGCGCGCACACGGCGGATCGCGCTGTCCGACGTCTGCTTGCCGACCACACTACCATCCAGCACGGTGACGGGCGCCAGGCCGCAGCTTCCCAGGCAGCGCGCGCTAGAGATGCTCAGCTTGCCGTCCGGCGTCGTCTGCCCGCTCTTCAGATTAAACGCCTGCTCCAGCGCCGCCACGATCTCACTCGCGCCTTTGACGTAGCAGGCCGTCCCCAGACATACAATGCAGGTGTGCTCGCCCAGCGGCTTGAACGAAAACCGGTGGTAGAAGGTTGCCACCCCATAGACGCGCGCCAGCGGCAGGTGCAGCTCGTGGGCGACGTATCGGATCAGATCCTGTGAGAGGAAGCCGAAGAGGCCGTATGCCGAAAATTGTGTAATTCGGCCTGTAGGCGCGGGTCTGAGAGCCGCGCCTACGAAATTACACACAAATCGGCAAACCGCCCCTCCTGCGCCGTATTGAGCACTTCCAGCAGCGCATCCCCCCGCGCGTTGAACTTCCTGATGGTGCGCTCTACCACCTTGAGGCGTGGGTCGGCGATCAGGACCGAGGCGTGCGTTTTTGCCGGAGCTTCCGCCGGCAGCCGGCCCGGCTCGGCCTGCCGCCGTTCGGGCGTGGAGTCCACTTGATCTCCTGGCTCACAAATCCGGGTGGAACTGTCTAGTAATACGCTTTGCCCACTCTAGGTGAGGGAAGTGACGGCGGCTACTGCTACTTATCCAGTTTCTCGACGCAAAGTGTCACGTCACCGGGCAGCGCCGCCCGGTGTGGGTGATGTGGCTGAGCGTATCGGTTAGCCGGGCCGCTGCGCCCACGCCTTCACGCGCCGGATGACCTCCGGCAGCGCGGCCTCGACCGAAGGCGAGAGTGACTGGCCGTAATCGAACGACTCGCCCGCCACGGAGAAGAGCGCGGCCTCGGGTAGGTGGCCGTATAGCTTCTCCGAGAGCGCCAGCAGGGCGCTGGGGTTGATGTGATGGGTGAGAGCGGCTGGGACGGCAGCGTCCGGCCGGAGAAGCTGTTCGCGGACGGCGCCGGGTGCGCCCTGCGCGGCGGCATCTACAAAGACCACACGGGCCGCGCGGCTGATCGGCTCGGCCAGCTCCGGCGTCAGTTGCTGGCAGGCGAGCGTTTCGGCCTCGGGCCACTCGGCGGCCAGTTGTTCGACGGCGCGCCAGCCCAGGCCGTCGTCGCCGCGCAACGGGTTGCCGTAGCCAATGATCAGGAGGCGAGCCATAAGCACAACTGCCCGTGCGCAGACGCGCCAGCCCGACGCCGGAGGGGCGCCTCTTGCACTGAGGCGCAGGTTAAAAGTCGCCGTCCTTCACGTAGGGTGCGCTCCACAACGCCACCGAAAGCGTCACGGCCTTGAACCAGGCCTGATGCATCTTCTCCACGTCCTCGGCGCTGTGACCTTTCTTGGCCAGGAATGGTTTGATCGTGGCGGTGATGGGATAGATGAACGCCGTCAGGTAGCGGTGACTGACGTTCGGCACCGAATTCACGCCGTCGGTCCGATTCTTCTTCGAGCGGTGGTGGCGCAGGCCGATCTCCTGCTGGTAGTTCAGCCAGTCCTGGTCGTAGGAGCGGTTGCACAGGTCCAGAATCCATTGCCCGAAGCGCTTACGCACTGCGGCGAGGTAGTCGCCGTTGGCGTTGCCCTTGCCGTCGGTGAAGTAATAGACCAAATGCGGGTGCGAGCCGACAAAGCCGTACCACACATCCAATACGGCTTCGATTTGATCCGCCAGGACCTCGCCCGCCATCCGCAGGGCGGCCTCATCTTCGGGCCCAAAAAGCACCGCTTGCTTCAGGTGCTCGAACTCCGTAGCATTGAGCGGTGATTGGGCCGTCGTCGCGCCGTAAGTATAGCCGGCGATTGCAGTTGCAGTCATACAATCTCTCCTTTCAGACTTTTCCTCTCCCTGGGAAGAGGGCCTCCTCCAATTCCTCATTCGTGGGTTCGGTCAGAATCAATTTCCGTTTGCCTTCGCCAATCACCAGCGTCGGCGTGCTGCGAAACCCGCCGTTGATAAAAATCACGAATCGTTCGGCGTCCGGGTCGTGGTCAATGTTGACTTCGCGGAAGGGGACGCCGAGTTCGTGCAGATCGTGGCGCGTGCGCTCGGTGTCGTCGCAGTCGGTCGCGCCGTACAGGGTGATTGGCACGGGCATCGGTCTCACCTCCTTTCAGTTTTGAATTGGCACAAAGTCCGGGCATTCAAGATAAGTGTTCGGCTCCGGCAGGGGTGCGTCCACAAAGGCGCAGTGGTGTGGGCCGCGCGGATCGTCCGGGTGCGCATCTTGGCGAAAGAATTGGCAGCCCCAGCACATCTCGTAAACCCTCACGTGTCCGGCCGCCTGCAAGCGTCGCACCATGGCCTGCGTCGCGCGCATCAACGTGCGCTGGTCGGCCTCCGGCAGGGCATTAACCGCTGCTTCGATTTCGTCCAGAACGTCCTCCAGTGCTTCGGCCTCGCGGCGGCCCCTGGCCGTGAGCGTCAACGTGATGGTGCGCTGATCTTCGGGCAGCGGCTTGCGTTTGATCAACCGCTTGCGCTCGAGCGCGTCGGCCACGCCGCTGGCGGTGGCGTAGGTGGCGGCCAGCCGCTCGGCCAGCCCGCCGATGGCGCGGACGCCGGGGCGGGCGTATTGCAGGAAGAGCAGGGCCTGCATCTGGGCCGGGGAAAGCCCTGCTGCTTCGCCCCGCGCCCGCAGGAGATGGCCGATGGCCTGGCTGATGCGATAGAGGGCGATGGTGATCGTTCCGGCGGGCGTCTCGTTTCGCTGCTGCGGGTTGAACGGGGGCATGCAGATCTCGGTTGATAAATTATTTAGTAGTCCTAAATTATAATACAAAGAATGCTGAGCCCTGTCAAGGCCTGGGATGACCGCCGCTCCCCCTCACGTCTTCTTCGATTACGTCTGTTTGTGGCCTGACGGGCTGGGCCCTTTGTCGCCGGCGCCGAGCGCAGCGCTGCGGATTCAGACGCACGCTGCCGACCGGAATGTCGTCACGGCGGCGCAGGAGTGGCTGGGCGCAGACAAATAAAAACGTCCCGAAGGCTCATGGTCTTCGGGACGTTGGATGTTGCGCGAGTGTTAGGCTGCCGGCGCTTCGGCTTCCTCTTTGAGCAGGCCGCGCGCGCGCAGGCGCTTCTTGATGTCAATCAGGTTCTTGCGGCCCAGGCCGTCAATTGCCAGCAGGCCCTCGTCGCCGGCCTTCACCTTGTCCACCAGTTCACTGACGGTGTTCAGGCCGGCGCCGACCAGCAGGGCGGTGACGCGCTCATCCAGGTCCAGCCCGGCGATCGACTGCTCCAGTTGCTGCTTGGCGCTCTCCCGCGCCTGCTTCTGCGCCTGGTAGCGGGTGCGCGCCTCTAGCTTCTTGTAGAAGCGATCCACCTGGCCCTCGGTGTCCACGATGCGCTGCTCGCCGGTGAAGAACGGGTGGCATCGCGAGCACACATCGGTGTGGATGACCTCGCGCGTCGAGCCGGTCGTCCACGTGTTGCCGCACGAGCAAATCACCTTCGCGTTCGCAAAATACTTGGGATGAATCTTTTCTTTCATGGCGGCCTCTCTAGCTGTTCTCCGCCGGCGCCGCTTCCAGCGGCAGCACGCTGACTTTTTTCTGGCCGTTCGGCAGCGTATCGTATCTGACCAGGCCGTCGGCCACGGCGAAGAGCGTATCGTCTCGGCCGACCATGACGTTGAGGCCCGGCCTGATCTTGGTGCCGCGCTGGCGCACCAGGATGTTGCCGGAACGCACGACCTCGCCGCCGTACTTCTTTACGCCCAGGCGCTGCGCATTGCTATCGCGACCATTGCGGCTGGAACCGCCGCCTTTCTTGTGAGCCATATGCCTGACCTCTATCCTTCGATCTTCTCGATCTTGACTTGGGTGTAGATTTGCCGATGACCACGGCGGCGGCGCTGGCGCTCCTTAGCCTTATAGCGAAAGGCGTATGTCTTTTCGCCCTTGATCTCGCCCAGCACCGTGCCGGTGACCTGAGCGCCGGCGATGTGTGGCGTGCCTACCGTCACGGCCTCGCCGTCGGCGATCAGCAGCACTTCCCTGAAGGCGTAGGGGCTGCCGGCCTCGGCGTTCAGGCGCTGAACGTCCAGCGTCGCGCCTTCCTCGCAGCGGTACTGGTTGCCGCCGCTCTGCACGATTGCGTACTTCATACATTGCTCCTTGACTTAGCCGCGTTCCAGAGTTGACGTGCCACTCGTACTTGCGGGCGCGGACACAAACGCGCCCCGGCGGATGTCTCCGGGGCAGCGGAATGACATTATATGCCGGAGGCTCTCGCGCGTCAACAGTAAGCGCCGCTGCGAAGGACGAACGTCACCGACCCCGGGATGCTTCAGGGCTGCGGCAGCGACAAGATCAGCCTGGTGCGGTGGAAGCGCGCCCCGGCGGCGCTGGCGCCGAGGGCCTCTACCACTTCCTCGGGCCGGCCGGTAGCGCCCTCGCGGGCAGCCAGCCGCAGGCGCAGGGTCTGCGTGCCGCTCATCCCCAGCCCTCTGAAAAGGGTTGAGGGGGTGCTGGCAGGCCCCCGCTCCGCACTCTCGATCAACGGGCGTAGGTCGTAAGCTTTCCCGCGGCGCACGCGCCAGATTTCCGGCTGCGCGAGCAGGTCGGCCAGGCGCGCGTCCAATTCTTCTGCGCTCCAGGCAGTGTCGAGCGTGACCGCATATTCCGCCGAACGCACCTGCGTCTGCAGCGCCGGTTCAGCCAGCGGCGCCTCAGCGACGGTCAGCAGGGTCAGGCCGGGTGGGACGGCGACGGCTAGTGCTTCACCTGCGGCTTCCAAATCCTGCGGCGTCTCCAGCCAGGCGTCCGCGATCTCGCATTCGCTGGTGAAGCCAAGCGGCAGGGCAGCGGCGAGCTGAAGGCGCGGCTGGGGGTGGTGGCCCTGCGAATAGGCCAGCGGCAGGCGTGCGCGGCGGAAGGTGCGTTCCCAGGCCGTGTGCAAGTCGAGGTGGCCGGTGTAGCGCATGGCCTCGGTCTTGGCGAACGTAAGGCGGAGGCGTTGCATGCGAGTTTCACGTGATGAGAAGCAGCGGGTTAGGGGGAGAGCGCAAATTCGTGCGCGCCCAGCCTCGGTGAGGGCCATTCTAAATCATCGGCGCGTCGTTGGCCGACGTGATCGAACACGCGCCAGTGGCGTGCGAGGGGCGGCTCTTGCCTGTCATCCGGCAAATGTGCTGCGCCGGCGGGGAGGTAGAACAGCGCCTGACCGCCGCTGCCGTTCGAGACGTGGATGCCGGCTGAGCCGGGAAAGAGGCCGGCCCAGTCGGAGGCGCCCATCTCGAACGGGCTGCCGGGCAAAGGCAAAGCGCTGGGCGGGCGGGCGTCAGCCTTTGGCCACAAGGCGGCCAGCACTTCGGTAGAAGCGAGCAACCGTCCCCCACTGTCCGCGAAACCCTGCAGCGCGTCGAGCTCGGCGGCGGCGAGGGTCTGCGCCGTCGGATCGAGCACGATGATGATTTCGACGCCAGTGGGCGTGAACGCTTGGCGTTCGACCGCGTTCGACCGCATCGCGAGGGCGGGCAGGGCACTCACGACGGCGGCGGGCGTGTCCTGGCGTGTGAAGGGCAGGAGCGAGTCGAAGCGGATCGGGCTGTCGAAGACGGCATTGCGGGTCTCGCCGAGGTAGGTGTGTACGGCCCGGTCGGTGAGGAGGAGCAGGGCGCGCGCTTGCCCGCCGGGCGCGGCCATCAGCCGCCGCCACTCCGCAAAAGATTCGCTCACGCGCTCGAACAACGCCTCGCGGTCATAGGGCGCGGGATCGGCGTCGCCGTACAGGCCCTGGTCTTTGACATTGTAGTTCCACACGGCCAGGCCGCGCAGTTGGCCGCCGGTGGAGCGTGCGGCCAGGGTCAGCAGGTAGCCGTTGGCGACGGCGTCGCTCACGCCGCCGGGGTTCGGGCTATCGTAACCTGCCAGCCCCCAGCGGTTGCCCGCGCTCCACAACCAGAACTCGCGGTCGTAGCGCTGTGAGTAGTGGCCCAGCGTGCGCGCAAAGAGCGTCAGCGAACCGACCTCGGCCTCGGTGAGCGGCTCCCATGGCAGGTAGTCGTGAAGGTAGGCGTCAAAGGTCGGGACGAAGTTGCGCGGCGTTTCGCGGAAGAGCGCCTCGACGTTGGGCATGTGGTAGCTCCAGCGTCCTTGTGCGCCGCAGAACGATATCGTCACCGGCACGTCCGGCGCCAGCTCCAGCCACTGCTCCGCACTCCACACGGCGTAATCCACGATAACGTGATCTTGAAACGCGCCGAGAGGGAGGGGGTCTGCGCCGGTAAAGGTCTGCCCCGTGCGTGTCGTGAATTCGCGTTCCGCCGGCGCGGAGTAGTCGCCGCCGAGCGGCTCATCGGCCAGGTTGAGCATGAGGATGACATCGCGATACGGCGTCACGAACTCATCGCGCACCCATTCGTAGTAGCGGCGGATGTCGGCGCGATAGGCGACGGAGTAGAGAGAGGCGCTGACGCCGCCATTGAAGATATCGAGCCACTGACCGGCGGCGTCGTGGCGCATCTCTTTCGGATGCGCGTCGCGCCAGTCTCGCCCCATGTGGATTTGATACCCGATGGGGAAGACGGCGGGCAGGCCGATGGCGCGCGCAGCCCTCAGCATCCGATGCTGAGCTTCGATCATTACCGCGGCGGCGCTGTGTTGAGGATGGCGCGGGTCTTGCGCGGCGGCCCAGACTGCGTAACTCAATCCCGGCTCCGCTTTCTCTGCGCTCACCTCGCCGGGGTTGTTGTGCCCGATCCACACCACGTTGGAGCCGGCATCCTTTTGGCGGCGCAGCAGCGCTTCCATTTCGGCTTGCGAGGCAGCGGGGTAGGCGACGACGGCCCAGCCGGCGTACCGATCCTCTGGCGGCGGAGCAATAGTGGAGGTGAGGGTTCGTGTTGGGAGCAGGGGCGGCGCGGCGGTTGGCGTTGCGGCGGCGACCAGTGTCGCCGGGGCCGTCAGCGTCGGGGTCGCAGTCCTCGGCGGCGGCGCGGCGCAGGCGGCCAGGCCGAGCAGGCAGACCAGCACGGCGCAGGATGGGCGACGCATGGAGCGGTAGCTGGACGCTAAGAGCCTATCTCTAAATCAGAGGTCTGGCGAAGGCAATGCCTTCGCCAGACCCAGATCAAACCGCCAAGACGAAGTTTAGAGATAAGCTCTAAACGAGGGCCATGTCCCATGGGCAATGCCTCAGTTGGGTGCCAAGCAATACACCTGGCGCGTCAGGACCATCGTCTCTCGACTGCCGCCGTCTATGATGTAGAAGCGCCCCAGGCCGAACGGGCCGATCCTCTGCTGATACACAAACGGCACGAACTCTGCCCAGCCGCGGCGCGCGTACCAGTCGCGCACTTCGGTAGGCGGGTCACCGCTGAAGAAGTGCTGATCAACCGTCACACAACGACCCAGGCCGGTGACGGTCCAGCGCACGCTGCTCAGGTGGCCGCGCCGGAGGATGTTGGGATACTGCGCTGCGCCTTGCCACAGTCTTGCGGCAGGCAGTGCAAAGAGGGTCAGGCAGGACACGCCCGCAAGTAAGCTGAGTGCGAGGCAGCCAAGACGGCGAAGAGTTACGACCACAACACAACTCCTGGGTATTGTTATCCTTTCACGTAGGACAACTTCTCTGCAATCAGGCCGTCCCGGATTCGATACACATCAATGCCCTGGATGTGTCCGGCCCGTCCGCCGGTATCTGTCCAGGAATAGGTCCAACGCATCACGCACCGCTCCCCCAGCGCGAAGATTTCCTCTATATCAAAATGGGCCTGCGCCGAGCCGTGGAAAAAGTCTTCCCAGAAGGCGCGCACGGCGGCCTGCCCTGCGTAGCGCGCGCCGTCCGGCGGCGGGTAGGTGTTCTCAAAGACCGTGTCGGGGGTCAGCCATTGCATCATGCCGATCAGATCGCGCGCGTTGAGGGCATCGTTGAAGCGCCGCACGATCTCGACGGCGGTAAGCGACGCGGGGTGGGGTCGGTGAGGCGTTTTCATCGGCGTGCCGTTACTTGGCGGTGCGCGCACCCACTACAGTGAGCCTGACGCCGGGGTCGCCTTCCCGACGGTAAGACAGAATCTCCGGATGCGCCTGCGCATACTGGTCCAGCTTCTGGTTGTCCCAGGTGACCCGGCCCCGCACGTAAACGGCCTGATAGGTGCTGCCCTTGACGGTTGCGCCAAGCGCCAGCACAGCCTCTTTGACTTCCGCCTCCAGCGCAGTCGCGCGCGCCTGGGCGCTTTCGAGCAGCGGCTCGTACTCGGCCTGAAGGGCGTCCAGCTCAGCCTGGACGCTGCGGAGGATTTCTGCGCGTTTGGCCTCGTAATCCAGCCGCGTGATTTCGGCGGCGGCGCGCACTTCGGCCAGCTCGTCCAGTTTGGCGCGGATGTCGGTTTCAGTCGGCACTTCGTCTCAATCCCCCGCCACCGGCAGCTTGATGAGAGGCTCAGTCTGGGTCGCTCGGACGCCGCGCAGGTGTTTGGGCTTGACCTCCGGACACTCCCAGGCTTCGGCGGGCGTTTGCGAGCGCAGGCCGGCGAAGGTGGGCAGGATGCCGCAGGCGAAGCAGCGCTCGCGGCAGTCAATGCGAGTCTGTCCACGCAAACTCCAGCGATAATCCTCGGCCAGGAAATGCTTCTTCACCGCCACATCAATGTGATCCCAAGGGAAGGTCTCATCTATCAGGCGCGGGCGGTGCGTGTAGAAGCGCGGGTCGAGGCCGGCGGCGGCAAAGGCTTCCAGCCAGGCGCCATAATTGAAGTGCTCCTGCCAGGCGTCGAACTTGACGCCGCGCCGGTGGGCCTCCAGCAGCACGTGGCCTAGCCGCCGGTCGCCGCGCGAGAACCAGGCCTCCAGCTGCGTCTCGTCCGGGTTGTTCCAGTTGAGCTTGAGGCCGGGGCCGCGCAGCTGCTTCTTCAACAGGTCCTGCTTAGCGCGGATCTGCTCGATCGAGTCGCATGGCGCCCACTGGAATGGCGTATGCGGCTTGGGCACGAAGGTGCTGACGCCGGCATGCACGTTGGCTTTGTTGCCGATGATTTCCCGGCCCACGGCGCGCACACGCCGGCACAAGTCGGCGATGGCCTGCACGTCGTCCAGCGTTTCCGCCGGGTGGCCGATCATGAAGTAGAGCTTGATCGTCATCCAGCCGCGTTCGAAGACGGAACGGGCGACGGCCAGCAGTTGTTCGGTGGAGACCGGCTTGTTGATGATCTCGCGCATCCGCTCGGTGGCGGCCTCCGGTGCGAAGGTGAAGCCACCGCGCTTGCTGTCCTTCAACAGCTCCATCAGTTCCACCGAGGCCGTTTCCAGCCGGAGCGATGGCAGGCTGACGCTCAGGTGTTTGCCGGCGTACGTTTCACCGACGCGGCGCACCAGCTCGAGGATGTTGGTGTAATCGGAGGAGGAGAGCGAGAGCAGGGCGATCTCTTCGAAGCCGGTGTGGCGCAGGCCCTCGTCCAGCGCCGCCAGGATTTGCTCGACGCTGCGCTCGCGCACCGGGCGCGTGATCATGCCGGCGTGGCAAAAGCGGCAGCCGCGCGTGCAGCCGCGCATGATCTCCACCGCGAAGCGGTTGTGAACGGTGTTGATATACGGGACGATGAGCTTCGTCGGCGGGGGCGGTAGACGCGGGACGATGCGCTTGAGCACCTTGGCCGGCGCGCCGGGCGCGGGCAAGGTCGTGGCCAGGGTACCATCCTCGTTGTAGATCGGCTCATACAGCGCCGGGACGTACACGCCCCAGATACCGGCCAAACGGCGGAGCAGGGCATCTTTGTCGGCTTGGCTTGCCTTCCATTCGCGCACGGCGTTGATCACGTCGAAGATTACTTCTTCGCCCTCGCCGATCACAAAGGCATCAATGAAGTCCGCCATCGGCTCGGGGTTGTAGGTGCTGTGCCCGCCGGCGATGACGAGCGGATGCACGCGCGGGTCGCGGTCGGCGGCCAGCAGCGGCAGGCCGGCCAGCTCGAGCAGGTTCAGGACGTTGGAGTACAACTGCTCATACGGGATCGAGAGCGCGAAGAGGTCGAACTCGCGCACGGGATGTTTGGTCTCGAGCGAGTACAGCGGCAGGCCGGCGGCGCGCATGGCTGCCTCCATGTCGGTCCATGGGCTGAAGGCGCGCTCGGCCAGCAGGTCGGGCTTCTGGTTGATCAGATCGTAGAGGATAGCCAGCCCGAGGTTGGGCTGGCCGATGTCGTAGAGATCGGGGAAGGCGAGACACACGCGCGTGGCTACGGCGCTCCAGTCCTTGACGACAGAGTTCAGTTCACCGCCGGTGTAGCGGCCCGGCTTCTCGACCGTAGGTAGAATCCGTTCGAGCACGCGCTCTATCCATTCAACGTTCATCTCAACTATCTTTCCCGACTGACTTACTCAAGATTATAACCGCGGGAGGGGATTCCTCAACGAATTACGCGAATGGCACGGATACAACGAATGGTGCGATAATCCGTGTCAACGCTGGAGGCTACGGCGCAGTTTTCAAGGCTCGCTCTCGACAGGATAACCGGTGGCCTGCCATGCTTCCAGGCCGCCCGTCATGCGGCTAAGGGCAGGGATGCCGGCGGCGCGCAAGATAGCGTAGGCCTGGGTGCATTGATCCGCGTTGGCGCAAACCAAGATCACTTCGCGACGCCTCGGCACCTCACGCGACCAGTCGGCCAGGTAGGGCAGCGAGATCAGCGCGGAGCCGGGGATGTGCCCGGCCTTCCACTCGGCCTCGCTGCGCACGTCGAGGATCAGTGCGCCGGCCTCACGCTTGGCGGCGGCCTCGGCCACTGAGACCTCTTGCGGGTAGCTGAGGGCAGACAGCTCCGGCTGAATCAACAACACGGCGGCGGCGAGGGGGCCGGCCAGAACCAGGCCCGGCGCCGAGCGCGCGACATGCTTTCGATATCCATGCGGTTATCACTACCGGAAGTTTCGAGGGCAGCATTTTATCATCCCGCCGTCGAGACCTGAAGGGTTGTGGAAACTCTCCAGGTCTGGCCCAAAGGCGTTGCCTCTGGCGTAAAGTTTGCAACGGCGTTATAACGGTTTGGCGCCGCCCGGTCCAATCTTCCGGTAAAATCGGCTGGGATCGTCGGCTTCCCTAACGGAACGCGGGCGGTTTGCCGATTTGTGTGTAATTTCGTAGGCGCGGCTCTCAGACCCGCGCCTACAGGCCGATTTACACAATTTTCGGCATACGGCCCGGAACGCGAATGGATTTTCTGGACTCCGGCTTCACCAGCGCCTGGTACCTCCGCCTACCCCAGGGGACGCTCGGTTACGTCCTGCTCGGCGTCTACACGTCAGCTCTGGTGGTGACGTTGGCCGGGACCTGGCGCAGTTGGCTGGGCCTGCGCCCGAGGCAGTGGCTCGGCTTCCTGCTCTTATGCGTGGCCGGCGGTGCGCTGTCACAGTTGCTGTTGCTGCGCTTTCCTTTTGAGCTGCCCCCGCCGCCCGGCCTGCCCATTGAGCCGCGTGCACCTTCGCTGCCTCTCCTCGCCCTCGCGCCGGCCTTTATCGCTGCCGGCGCCCTCGGCGGCGGCCCGGCGCTCGTCGTCGGCCTTCTCACCGGCCTGGGGCGGGCGGGTTGGGAGACGTATTCCGTCCTCACGCCGTTCGAATATGCCTTTGTCGCCGGGCTGGTGAGTTGGTGCGTGTGCCAGGATTACCGGGGCTGGATGGCGGCCCTGTTGCGCAGCCCGCTGGCGGCCGGGATTCTGGTGGGCGGCCTCCTGTGGCCGCTGCTCTTGTTCTCTTATGCCGCCTATACCGAGAACCTGGGCCTGGCGGCGGTGGATTACGTGATCGCCCTGGTGCGTGCCGCTGCGCCGATCTTCGTCGCGCAGTCTGTGTTGGCCGGCTTCGTGGCCGAGGGCTGGCGACAGGTTTGGCCGGCCTGGTGGGTCAGGCGCTCCGGCACCCGGCCGCCGCCCTGGTTGTACAGCCTCAATCGCAAATTCCTGTTCGCCCTAGTTCCGCTGTTTGTGCTCGGGTTGAGCGTGTTGTTCATCGCCAACATCAGCATCGCCCTCGACGCCTCCACGCGGCTGACGCTCGGACAGATGGAGCGCGCCGTGCAAAACGCCGGCCAGGTCATCCCGTTTTACACCTCTTTGGGCGAGGCGCTGCTGGCCGAGATCGCCAGCAGCCAGAACTGGTTCGAGCAAGACCCGGTGCAGCAGACGGCGAACTTGTTGCGGGGCGCGCGCGCCGTGGCGTTCTTCAAACAGTTGACGCTGTTGGATGCCGCGTTGAACGTCAGGGCGACGGCCGGCGCGACTTTATCCAGCAGTCCGCCGCTGACGCCCGAGCAGTTGACAATCGCGCGGCGCGTCCTGGAGGGCATCCCCCAAAGCCCGACCACGACGTTCTTTCAGAACGAGAGCGGCAATCTGCAAGCCGAAACGGTGTTCTTCCAGTCCGTGCTCGACCCGCAGACGGGCAAACCGGTCGGCGTGCTGGTCGGTTGGGCTGAATTGGAGAGCAACCTGCTCTTGCAGTCGGTCTTCAGGAGCCTCGCCAGCGTGCCGGAAGGCGCCGGTTTCGTCGTCGGCGAGGAGGGATTGATCCTCTACCATCCCAACCCGGCCCTGGTGCGTCAACCCTTCATCCTGGAGGGCACCGGTGATCGGCTGGAGACCTCGCTGGCCGGCGCGACCGCGTTGCGCGACCGCGCCCCGGATGGCAGCCTGCGGCTGTTGCTCTACTATCCGCTCGCCGTTCATCCGTGGACGTTGGTGACGACGGTGCCGCATAGCGTGGTGCTGGAGCAGGCGCGTGATATCGCCATGCCCATCATCTACTTCCTGCTGATTGCGGGCGTGCTCGGCCTCGGCCTGGTCTCGCTCATTGCCCTGCAACTGGCTCGGCCGGCGGAGCAGTTGGCGCAGGCCGCCAAGCGCATTTCCGAGAACCGGCTGGACGAGCCGGTGCGGATCAAGTCCGAGGACGAGATCGGCCGCGCCGGCGAAGCGTTCGAGCACATGCGCCAGAAGCTGCGCGACCGCCTGAACGAGCTGGACCTGCTGCTCAACGTCAGCAAAGGCGTGTCCAGCAGCCTGGACCTGCACGTGGCGCTGCCCTCGATTCTGCGTGGGGCGCTGACGGCCACCCGCGCCTCCGGCGCCCGCCTCGTGTTGGCCCCCGGCAGCGTCCAGGCCGCCGCTGACCCTACCGCTCCCCTGACCTTCGCCGACGGGCCGCAGGCCGAGATCATGGCCGTGCTCGACCGCGGCATTCTGGACCTGACGCGCTCCGAAGCGCGCGCTGCCGTGATCGAGAACCTGGCCCGCGCCAAGGCGGTGCTGGATGTGACGCCCGTGCTCGGCAAGCTCTCCGCCCTGGTGGCTCTGCCCCTCCGGCAGGAGAACATGTTCTACGGCGCGCTCTGGCTCGGGTATGACCGCCCGCACACCTTCAGCGAGTCGGAGTTGAATTTCCTCGCCACGCTGGCCGGGCAGGCGTCGGTTGCCATTGCCAACATGAGCCTGTTCGGCGCAGCGGAACAAGAGCGCCGCCGTCTGAGCGCCATCCTGGCGTCCACGCCGGACGGCATCATCGTCACCGACCCGCAGCATCGCATCTTGCTGATGAACCCTGCCGCCGAGGCTGAGTTCGATTTAACCGGCAGGCCGCTGGTGGGCCGCGTCGCCGCCGAGGTGCTGCCGAGCCGCGAACTGGCGCAATTCATTCAGGGCGCGCGCGCGACCAACACCGGCGAGTTCACCACGGCGGCGGGACGCACGCTCTACGCCTCGCTCTCGCCCATCGCCGACGCCGATGGCCACTCCATCGGCCGCGTCTGCATCCTGCGCGATGTGACGCACTTCAAACAGCTCGACTTGATGAAGTCCGACTTCGTCGCCACCGTCAGCCATGACCTGCGCGCGCCGCTCACCTTCATGCGCGGCTATACCACCATGATGCCGATGGTGGGCACGCTCAACGACAAGCAGAAAGAATTCACCGACAAGATCGTGGCCGGCATCGAGCAGATGACCAAGCTGATTGACGACCTGCTCGACCTGGGCCGCGTGGAGGCGGGTGTGGGCCTGGCCAAGGAGCCGTGCCGGCTGGACGACATCGTGCAGAACGTCGTCGCGTCGCTCAGCCCGGTGGCGGCCAACAAGGGCCTGGCGCTGGACGTGGACGTGCCGCGCAACCTGCCGCTCATCTCCGGCGACCCGACGTTGCTGCGGCAGGCCGTCGCCAACCTAGTGGACAACGCCATCAAGTACACCCCCGCGGGTGGCCAGGTGCGCGTCAGGGTCTTCACCGAGAACGGCAAGTTCGCCGTGGCCGTCAGCGACACCGGCATCGGCATCGCCCCCGCCGACCAGGCCCACCTGTTCGAGAAGTTCTTCCGTGTGCGCCAACGCGGCAGCACACAAACCAAAGGCTCCGGCCTCGGCCTGGCCATCGTCAAGTCCATCGTCGAGCGCCACGGCGGGCGCGTGTGGATGGAGAGCAAGCTCGGCAAGGGCAGCACGTTTTACATGGAAGTGCCGCGCGACGGCGGCCCCACCCCGCCGGCTGCAAATTCGTAATTGACTCGTCCTCGTCTTTTGTGCTACTCTCTCGCCAACAACCGAACAGTCCGTGACTCTTATCCAGAGAGGCTGAGGGACCGGCCCGATGAAGCCTCGACAACCTCCCCGGGCAACCGGGAAAGGTGCCAACTCCGACAGAGCATACTTCTGGAAGATGAGAGTGTGCGAGCAGCTTTGGCTCCTTCGCCCCTTCTCAGTCCGGAAGGGGCGTTTCGTTTCTCGCCGAAGCGCCGCCTTCCCGCAAGTCGGCTTGCGGCCGGCCACCCGCTCGTGGCGCTCCCTGGATAAGTGTGAGCGGCCCTTATCCCAGGAGAGTTAACTGTGACCGACGTTGCCGCCCAGCCGCCGCACCTTCAACTGCAATTGGCCGCGCCCAAAGCCTTGCCGCCGGCTCGTCTCAGGCGCGGCCCCTCCACCGAGGCCGTGCACGCCGGCCGCGCCGACCCGTATCCCTACCACGCTTTGAATGTTCCGGTGGTGCAAACCGCGACGTATACCTTCAGGGACACGCAGGACCTGTGCGACTTTCAGGAAGCCCGCCTGTGGGGTGGGGCGCGCGACCGCACCGAGTACGGGCGCTACGGCAACCCGACTGTGGCGGCCTGCGAGGCCAAACTGGCCGCGCTCGACCACGGCGAGGACGCCGTCCTCTTCGGCAGCGGCATGAATGCGGTGACGACCGTGCTGCTCGCCATGCTCTCCGCCGGCACGCATGTCGTCATCGGCGACGATTGTTACCGCCGCACGCGCCAGTTCTGTAAGACGTATCTGAAGAAATTCGGCATCGAGACCACGGTCGTGCCCATGGGCGACTTCGCCGCGCTGGAGGCCGCCCTGCGCCCCAACACACGCCTGATCGTCAGCGAGTCGCCCACCAACCCCTACCTGCGCGTCGTGGACCTCGTGCGGCTGGTCGAGATCGCCAAACGCCACGGCGTCAAAACGCTGATCGACTCGACCTTCGCCAGCCCCATCAACCAGCGCCCGCTGGATTTCGGCGTTGACCTGGTGCTGCACTCGGCCACCAAGTACCTCAGCGGCCATAATGACTTGCTGGCCGGCGTGGTCGTGGGCAAGGCCGGGCTGATCGATTCGCTGCGGCAAGCGCTCGGCGTGCTTGGCGGGGTGGCCGACCCCCACACGGCTTCGCTCTTGCTGCGCGGCCTCAAGACCCTCGCCCTGCGCGTCGAGCGCCAAAACCGGAACGCGCAGGCGGTGGCCGAATTTCTCGAAGCCCACCCGCGCGTCAGCCGGGTGTGGTATCCCGGCCTGGCCTCGCACCCGGACTATGCCGTGGCGCGCGCGCAGATGCTGGGCTTCGGCGGCGTTGTCAGCTTCGAGATTGATGGTGCGTTGGCGGACGCCAGCCGCTTCATTGATGCGACCGAGCTCGCTATCATCGCCCCCTCCCTGGGCGGCGTCGAGACCTTGATCGAGCAGCCCGCGCTCATGTCATATTATGAACTCTCCACCGAGGAGCGGCTCGAGGTGGGTATCAAAGACAACCTCGTTCGGCTGGCCTGCGGCGTGGAAGACGCCAACGATCTGATCGCGGATTTGGCGCAGGCGCTCGGGCGGATTTGACAAGAAGCAACATCGAGATCGTTTCGCGCGTCGAACGTTCACCAAGCTGCGGCATCAGCGCGCGCTGCAAGAACCTTGGTCATTGATGCCCCGTGTGCACGCCAAAGATGTCAGTGACAGCCGCATCCTGAGCGGAGCGGGCTGCTTTTGCCCGCGCAGTCGAAGGAGCGGCTGACAACCTTTGCGTGCACACGATGCCCCTGCCTGAACTGCGAATCCTCTCCTCTATGGTAGGATTTAAGTGGATAAGGAAATTTAGAGTTGAAAACGGGCATAATTAAGGTGTACTTTGCGGAGAAAAACCATGCCCAAGCGAAAGAATTTCACTACCGAGCAAAAGGCGCAGATCGTTCTGGAAATGCTG
>JBBIQY010000019.1:0-45591 GCA_037442085.1 Anaerolineae bacterium | reverse complement strand
GCCCCGCGCCTGCAACACTCTGTTGTGCCGTCCAGCCCGCCCGTCCGACTTCGCTTCACGTTCGTGACAGCACTGCGGAGTGCAACGTGTGGCTTGCCGACACATTCACTTTAGCAGAAGTTCTGAACCGGCGCAGCCTCTCATTTTCATCGCCCGTTGTGCGCCGGCGCGCATGGAGACTTCGCTCCGCTCAGGCCGCGCCCTGAGCGTGCCGAAGGGGTGCGCGGCGCGAAGTCGAAGGATGCGGCTGAGCAGTTACGTTTAGAGATAAGCTCTTACGCACCTATGACTCTGCCTGTCCTGATCATCGGCGCCGGGCCGGTGGGGCTATCGCTGGCGCGGGCGCTGACGCTCAAGGGCGTCGCCGTTGGCGGTTTGCCGATTTGTGTGTAATTTCGTAGGCGCGGCTCTCAGACCCGCGCCTACAGGCCGAATTACACAATTTTCGGCATACGGCCGTCGCCGTTCGGGTCTTTGAGCAACTGCCGGCGCTCAGCTCCGAAGCCCGGGCCAGCACCTTTCACGCGCCGACGCTGGAGATGTTCGCCGAGTGGGGGATCATTGACGAGGTGCTGGCGCAGGGTCATCGGGTCAACAGCCTGGAGTATTGGGAACGCAGCACGCGGCAGCGCATCGCCAGATTCGATTACGCCCTTATTGCCAACGACACGCCGTACCCCTTCCGGCTGCAGCTACCGCAGTCCCAGGTCACGCGCCTCCTGCTGCCGCACATCCAGCGTTCGCCGCTGGGCGCCGTTCACTTCGACCACACGCTCACCACCATCAGCAACCATCCCTCATTCGTCTCCGCAACGTTCGAGACGCCGCAGGGCAGCGTGTTCGTCGAGGGCGCTCACCTGATCGGCGCGGACGGCGCGCGCAGCACCGTGCGCAAACTGCTCGGCCTGAGCTTCGAGGGGCTGACGTACCCCGACCGCTTCCTCCTCGTCCCCTGCGAGGTGGATTTGCAGCGCGTCTTCCCCGGCCTCGGTCCGGTGAATTACGTCTTTGACCCCGAGGAGTGGATCATCATTCTGCATCTGCCGGATGTGGTGCGGGTGGTGTTTCAGATCCGGGCGGATGAGGACGAGGCGGACGTGCTGCGGCCCGAAGCGGTGCAGGCGCGCCTGGCGCGGCTGGTGGGCGAGGCGGCCTTCACGATCAAGGGGACTTCCATTTACAGCGTCCATCAACGCGTGGCGGAGAGCTTCCGCGTCGGTCGCGTGCTGTTGGCCGGCGACGCCGCGCACATCAACAACCCCGCTGGCGGCATGGGCATGAACAGCGGCATCCACGATGCGCACATGCTGGCGGGCGCGCTTGCCAGCGGCTCCGACGCGGCGCTGGATGAATATGCCCGCGTGCGCCGGGCGTGGGCGGTGGAGAAGGTGCAGCGCCACACACACGAGACCTATAGCGCACTGGTGGTGCGCGACGAAGCCGAGCGGCAGGCGCGCAACGAGCACTTCCGCCGCCTGGCCGCCGACCCGGTGAGCGCGCGCGCTTACCTGTTGCGCGCCTCGATGTTGGAAGAACGATGCTAACGGAGGTCGGGGCCATGTCTCAGACTTACGGCTTGTTTATCAACGGCCGGGAAATCCCCGCCGCTTCTGGCGAAACTTTTGCCAGTTATGCGCCGGCGACCGGCCAGATCGTTGGCTGGGCGGCGCGCGCCGGCGCGGCGGATGCTGACTGCGCCGTAGAGGCCGCCCGACGCGCCTTCCCGGCGTGGGCCGGCCTGCCTCCGGCAGAGCGGGAACGCATCCTGCTGCGTTGCGCCGACGCCGTCGAGGCGGCCCGCGACCGATTGCTCGATCTGTTGATTGACGAAAGCGGCTCGACGATCCAGAAGGCGCGCTTTGAGGTCAACTACTCGGCCAACCTGCTGCGCGCTGCCGCCGGCGAGGTGCGCCGCCTCTATGGGGACACCTTTCCCAACGACCGCAGCCATCGCTTGAGCCTGGTCGTGCGCGAGCCGATGGGGGTGGTGGTCGCCATCTCGCCGTTCAACGCCCCGCTCGTGTTGCTGGTCAAGATGATCGTCTTTGCGCTGGCGGCCGGCAATAGCGTCATCGCCAAACCCTCCGAGGAGACGCCGCTGATCGCCGTGGAGCTGGCGCGCGTGCTCGACGAAGCCGGCCTGCCGCCGGGCGTCTTCGGCGTAGTCACCGGCTATGGCCCGGAGTGCGGCGAGCCGCTGGCGCGGCATCCGGGCGTCAACGCCATTGCCCTCACCGGCTCCACCGCGACCGGCATCCGCATCGCGCGCCTGGCTGCCGAGGGCCTCAAGCGCGTCCAGTTGGAGTGCGGCGGCAAGAACCCGCTTCTCGTGCTCGCCGACGTGGCGGTCGAGAAGGCGGCCGAGATCGCGGCCGTCGGCGCGTTTTATCACGCCGGGCAAATCTGCATGTCGTCGGCGCGGATGATTGTGGAGAAACAGATCGCGCGCCCGTTTGCCGAAGCGTTGGCGCGTAAGGCGGCCTCGCTCCACCTCGGCGATCTGCGCGACGAGCGCACGGCCTATGGCCCCCTCATCCATGCGCGCGCGCTCGAGAAAGTCATCCGGCATGTAGAAGCGGCCCGGGCGGGCGGCGCAGAAGCGCTCACGGGCGGCGCGGTGTTGCGCGGGCTGACCTATCAGCCGACGGTGCTCTGGGAGCCGCCGCGCGATACGCCGGCCTGGTGCGAGGAGACCTTTGGCCCGGTGGCGACCGTGGTCGCGGCGGACGACCTCGATCATGCGATCGCCATGGCGAACGAGAGCGATTACGGCCTGAGCGCCGGCGTGCTGACCAACGACCTGCAACGCGGGCTGCAGGCCGCGCGCCGCCTCCGCTGCGGGGCGGTGCATGTGGGGATGCACTCGTTTCAGAGCGATGCCCTGGCGCCGATCGGCGGCTTTGGCCTGAGCGGCGTGGGGCGCAGCGGCGGCAAATACTCGGTTGAGCACTTCACCGAGCTGAAATGGATTTCGGTTGAGCTGGGCGAGACGCCGCGCCCGTTTTGAGCCAATGCCGTCCGGCGGCCTAAGTCGGCGCCAGCAGCCCCGCCTTGATCAGGACGGCGCGCAGCGCGGCCTTCTCGTCGTCGGCCAGTGGCAGGAGCGGCAGGCGCGGGGCGCCGCCATAGTAGCCGAGCATGTCCATCGCGGCCTTCAGCCCGGCCACGCCGTAGCGCACGGTGACGGCGGCGTTCACTTCGATGAGCGGCAATTGCACGGCGCGCGCGGCGTCCAGGCGACCGGCGTGGAAGGCGGTGTACAGGTCGTGCAGCTGCGCTGCCGCGATGTTGGCCGTCGCCATCACGCCGCCCACGCCGCCCACCGCCAGCGTCGCCAGGAAGAAGCCCGCTGAGCCAGCCAGGATTTGGAACTCCGGCGGCGTCTCGTGCACCATCTGCCCGATCTTGGTAATGTCGCCGCCGCTGTCCTTGAGGCCGATGATGTTGGGATGGGCGGCCAGCTTCGCCACGGCAGCCGGCGGCAGATCCACGCCGGTGTTGGCTGGCACGCTGTAGAGGATCACCGGGATGGGCGAGGCGTCCGCCACCTGCTGGTAGTGCGTGACGAGCGCGGCCACCGTCATCCTGGCTTTGAAGTAGCCGGGCGTGACGACCAGCGCCGCGTTCGCCCCGGCCTCCGCCATCTGCCGGGTCAGCTCGATCGTCGCGCGTGTGCTCTCCATCCCCGAGCCGGCGATGATCAGCCGGTCATCGGGGGCGACGGCGCGCGCCAGCCGCACCACTTTGAGCTTCTCGTCCTGGGTCAGCGACGTGAACTCGCCGTTAGAGCCGCCTATCACGTAGCCGCGTAACGGCTCGCGGTTCAGCAGCTCCAGGTTCGATTGCAGATGGGCATAGTCCACATCGCCGTTGTCCTTGAACGGCGTGGGCACGGGCGGGAAGACTCCGGCGAGGGACAACAAGGCGGTTACTCCAACATCCCGGCGGCGCGTTCGGCGTCGGTGATGGCGTGCTCGAAGATTTCCATGGCCTCCTCCACTTCCCGGCGGGTGACGCACAACGGCGGGGTCAGGCGGATGGTGTTGCGCCCGCAGCCGAGCAGCAGCAGCCCATGTTCGAAGGCGGAGTGGATGACGTGGTTGCGAATCTCCACGCCGCGCTCTTTGGTGCTTTTGTCTTTGACGAATTCGACGCCGACCATCAGCCCTTTGCCGCGCACGTCACCCACGCTCGGGTGGCGGACCTGCATCTCCGCCAGGATGTCCAACAGGTAGCGGCCTGTCTCGGCGGCGTTCTCCATGAAGCCGGTCTCGATCAGGCGGATGGTTTCCAGCGCGGCGGTGCAGGACAGCGGGTTGCCGCCGTAGGTGTTGCCGTGCGCGCCGGGCGGCCACGTCATCACGCTCTTACAGGCCACCATCGCCCCCAGCGGCATCCCGCTGGCGATGCCCTTGGCAATGCAGACGATGTCCGGCTCGACGCCCCAGTGCTGGATGGCCCACCATTTGCCGGTGCGCCCCATGCCGCTTTGTACCTCGTCCGCGATGAGCAGGATGCCGTACTTGTCGCACAACGCGCGCAGGCGTGGGAAGAACGAGTCCGGCGGGATGACGTAACCGCCTTCGCCCTGGATCGGCTCGACCAGGATGCCGGCCACCTCCTCCGGCGGCGTCTCGTAGGTGAAGATGACGTTCTCGAGATAGTTGACGCAGGCGATGCCGTAGTCTTCTCTGGAGGCGTCGAATTGGAGGCGGGGCCGATAGCTGTTGGGAAAGGGGGCGAGCGTGACGCCGGGCATGGTCTGGTTGAAGCCACGCCGTTGCACGGCTTTGGATGAGGTGAACGCCAGCGCGCCCATGGTGCGCCCGTGAAAACCGCCGTGGAAGCCGATGAAGCGCGGGCGTCCCGTGTAGTAGCGCGCCAGCTTGATGGCCGCCTCCACCGCCTCCGCGCCGGAGTTGGTCATGAAGCATAGCGCATCTTCTTTGAACGGCGCGATCTCATCGAGCTTCTCGCCGAGTTGCACCCACTTCTCGTGGTAGAAGTCGGATGAGATGTGAATGAACTTCTCCGCCTGTTGTTGAATGGCCCTGACCACGTCCGGGTGGCTGTGGCCGGTGGCACAGACGGCGATGCCCGCCGCAAAGTCGAGGTAGCGGTTGCCGTCCACGTCCCATACTTCCGTGCCGCGCCCGTGGTCCATCACGAACGGGTAATCGCGCGGGTAGGAGGGTGAAATGAATTTGTGATCGCGTTCTAGGATGTCCTGCGCCCGAGGGCCGGGGACGTTGAGTTTGGTGACCATAGATTTTTTTCGTAGAGACGGCAGGCAAAAGAATGGGGGGAGCAAACTTTCTCCCATGTTCCCTTTCTTCTCGCCTCCGCTGGGCAAAGCGAAACCAACGGGGGAAACTGCAACGCCCACCCTAACGATCCGGCACAACGCGCGCGCGGCTCTCCTCCATCGCCAGCGCGCCCGCGCCCACCAGGCCGGCGTCGTCGCCGAGGGCCGCCGGGACGATGGCCACGTCGCGCCAGTACATCTCGTGCATGGCGTAACGGCGCACCGTGGCCCGCACCGGCTCAAGCAATAAATCGCCGACGAAGGAGACGCCGCCGCCGATGATGACGATGGACGGGTTGTAAAGGTGAAGCAGGCTGGCCAGGCCGTAGCCCAGGTGCTCGCCTGCCTCGCGGAACAGGCTGCGGGCAAAGGCATCGCCCTCCTTGGCGGCGTGGCCAATGAGGGCGGTGGTCAGTTTGGAGAAATCGCCGTCGCTGAGGGCGCGCAGAGCCGAGTCCATCCCCTCGCCGCGTTGCAGCCGCTCAACGGCGTCGCGGGCGATGGACGGGCCCGCGGCCAGCGCCTCCAGGCAGCCGCGCTGGCCGCAGCCGCAGCGCGGGCCGTTCGGCTGAAGCAGGATGTGGCCGACCTCCGCCGCCAGGCCGTGTGCGCCGAGCAGGAGCCGATTGCCCGCAACCACACCGCCGCCGATGCCGGTGCTCACCGTCAGGTAGAGTACGTCACGGTGGCCGCGGCCGGCGCCGAATTTCCACTCGCCCAGCGCAGCCAGGTTGGCATCGTTGCCCATGAACACCGGGCGCGCCAGCCGCTCCTCCAGAATTTGCTGCAACGGCAGGTTCTTCCAGCCGGGGATGTTGGTGATGTTGATGACGACACCGGTGTAGGGATTGACCGGGCCGGGGATGCCGAGGCCGATACCCTCCACGCCGGCCAGGCCGGGCGGCGCGACCTCGCGGATGGCGTGCTCCAATCGGTCGAGCATCTGTCGCGCTTCGCCGGCGGGCTGGGTGGCAACTTTGATTTTGGCGTCCGGGATCGGGCTATGGCCGATGAAGCGCGCAGCGCGCAAGCTGGTCCCGCCTACGTCTACCCCGAGGTAGATGGGTTCACTCATGACTTGATTTTAGCATGGGGCCAGCGGGGCACGCGGACGAGGCAGCGCCACTGGAGCGCGTGGGACGTGGTCGGTGGCAATTACGGCGTGAGCTGCGCGAACCTGAGCACGGTCAGGCCGATCTCTTCCGCAGCGTGCACCTGACCGTTTTCGAGCAAGACGGCGACGGTATAACGTGTGTCATAGTAAGGCGCAAAGCCGAGGTACCAGGCGAGTGTGCGGCCTTCGTCCCCGGCGCGCGCCAGCCCCAGATGGCCGTTGCGCATCAATTCCTTGACCTGCTCGGCCGTGACGGGCGCAAACGCCGCGACCGCGCTGCCGGCCGGGGGGACCGCCTGCCAGGCGCCGTCCGGTCCGGCCACGGCGCGCAACAATTGCGGAGCCGGCAACTGGCCGCGCCGCGCAATCGTCGCCGTCGCCAGCGCCAGATGCAGCGGCGTTACCGTCACCGACCCCTGCCCCGCGCCGATCGCCGCCAGTTCCGCTTCGGCAGCCTTCGCGTAATCCGGTGTGGCGGCCGCCAGCGTAGGCAGGCCGATATCCGGCGCGGTCAGCAGCCGCAAGTCGTTGTGCAGTTGCTCCAGCCGGCGTGCGCCGAGCGCTTTGCCCAGGGCGGCAAAGGGCTGTGGACAGCCGTAGCGAAACGCTTCCGTCAGCGTGAGGGCCGAGCCGCGCGGGTCTGTCCGGCAGGGCAGACTGAGCGCGCCCACCTGGAGCGGCTCCCCGCCGGTCATAAATGGCGTGTCGAGGGCGGCAACCGATGCTTGGAGGCTGGCGGCGAGGATAAACGGCTGCAGCGCGCCGCCTGGCTGGTACAGGGCGAATGTGGCCCGGTTGAGGAGCGGCGCATTGAGGTCGGTGATGAGGGCCTGCCAGTCTGCCTCGAGCGTGTTGGGATCGAAGGTGGGATGTGAGGCCAGCGCCAGGATCTCGCCGGTGACTGCATCCAGCAGCACCACAGCGCCGGTGCGTGCGCCAAGCGCGCTGTCCGCGGCCTCCTGCAGGCGTAGATCGAGCGTCAGCGTCACCGCCCGGCCCGGCTGCTGTTTCCCCAGGATCTCGTCCCACCAGGTCTGCGGGCCGGCCCCGTGCAGGATGTCGTCCTCAGCCGCCTCCACACCCGCCAGGCCATACACCGGCGACACATAGCCGAGCACTGGGCCGAGCGCCGGGTAGGGGTAATGGCGGGTGAACGCCCCGGGCGCGCCGCGCGACTCGGCCAGCACCCGGCCGTTGCGGTCGTAGATCGCGCCACGTGGAAAGCGCCGTTCGAGCAGCAGAGGGCGCGGGTTATCTGCGCGCGCCAGCAGTCGCGCCTGTTCCACCAGCGCCCAGTAGCCGCCGGCCAGCGCCATGAAGAGAAACGCGGCGCTGAGGGCCAGGGCGAGGCGATTGAGTTGGGGGGCCATAAGATGTCCGACGAGCTGCAAGGCGCGAGGGGCGCTTTCGGAAGAATCTATCTCGCTATCGCAGTGTCCCGGCCCAGGCATTGCCTTTGCCGGACACGCGGCCTAGGAACCGCGATTGTCCCTCGAACCCGACAGACGTATCAGCAAACCCAGCATGACAAACTGCACCAGCAACGAAGAGCCGCCATAGCTCAGGAACGGCAGGGTAACGCCCGTCAGCGGCAAGACCTTGATGACGCCGCCGACGATGAGCAGGGCCTGCATCCCGATCAGCGCCGCGATGCCGGCGGCCAGCAACTGATTGAAGGCGGTGCGGGCGCGCACGGCGAGGTATAACCCGCGCAGGACCAATGTCCCCAGCAGCGCCAGGGCGCCGATCATGCCGAGCAAGCCCCACTCTTCAGCCAGGGCAGCGAAGATGAAGTCGGAGTGCGCCACCGGGACGAGGCCCGGTGCGCCAAGGCCCGGTCCACGCCCGAACAGGCCACCGGCTGCTACGGCGATGAGCGACTGCACGATTTGAAACGAGCGCCCGCTCGGGTCGGCCCATGGATTCCACCACGCCTCCACGCGTACGCGCACCACATCGAAGGCCACGTAGGCAATCAGACCGCCCAGCCCCAGCAGCAACATTCCGGCCAGCACATAGACTGCCTGCCCGGAGGCCAGATACACCATCACCAGAAAGACCAGGAAGAATAACGCACCTGTGCCGAGATCGCGCTGGGCAAGCAGGATCAGGACGGAGAAGAGCCACATGCTGAGGAGGGGAAGGAAATAGGGGAAACGCGGGAAACGCGAGAGGTGAGGGGTGAAGATCTGCTCGCGCCGTTCGGCGAGGTAAGCGGCCAGGAAGACGACCAACAGCAGCTTGAGCACTTCCGCCGGCTGGAGATAGACGCCGAACACGCCGCCCAGCCACAGCTCCGCGCCGAAGCCTTCCGGGTTGACGCCGATGACGAGCGTGAGCGCAGTCAGCGCCAGGCCGAGCACGAACCAGGTGTAGCGGTAGCGGCGCAGCCAGCGCAGGTCGCCGGACAGCCAAATGACGCCGAGCATGGCAGCGGTGGACACTGCCAGCCACACCGCCTGCCGCAGGCCGAAGCCGGGCGACAGACGCCAGATAAGGGCCAGGCCCCAGCCGCTCAGCAAATAGGCGAGGGGGAGCAAATACGGATCGTGCTGTGGCAGGAAGCGCCGCGTCACAAAATAGGCGGCGCCGGCGCAGGCTGACCAAGTGGCCGGCAGCAGCCATACTCGCCAATCTCCAATCTCCACGCTCCAGCTGTTGATGCGCGCGAACGGTGTCAGCGTCAGCGCCGCCGCGCCGGCCAGCACGAACGCGCCCGCGACGAGGAGCAGGTTCAGTTCACGGCGCATTGCAAGAAAGTCGAAAGTCAGTACTTCACGAAAGCATCCTGATCCTTCGGCTTCGCTCAGGAGAGGGCCGCGCATTCTGAGCGAAGCGCAGTCGAAGAAGCGCGGCCCGCAGTCGAAGGATGTGCCGTTTCGTGATCTCCTGAAAGTGGAAAGTAGAAGCGTCGTACTTTCTACTCGCTACTTTCTATTGCAGATACTTCCCCACCAACGCCTTCAACCGCTCTTTGGTCTCGGCTGGAATGCGGTCGCGGGCAGTGATGATGGCGTTCGCCAGGGCGTTCTCGCAGGGGCACGGCGCTTTCACTTTCGCCAGGGCATCCACGAGGTTGAGGATGGCCTGCTGGGCATGCGCGGTGTTGGCATTGAGGGTCTTGATGACCATCTCCACCGTCACCGGCTCGGCGGCGGTATGCCACACGTCGTAATCGGTGACGTGCGCCATGCAGGCGTAGCACATCTCGGCTTCGCGCGCCAGGAAGGCCTCGGGCGAGGCGGTCATGCCGATTAGGCTGAAGCCCAGCTTGCGGAAGACCTGGCTCTCTGCCTTGGTGGAAAAACGCGGCCCCTCGACGGTGACGAACACGCCGCCGGCGTGCACCGGCGCGCCGGTCGCCTTGACGGCTTGGAAGACGAGCGGCGAGAGCTGCGGGCAGAACGGGTCGGCCACGCCCACATGCGCCACCAGGCCGCCGCCGAAGAAGGTGCGCTCGCGCAGGCGCGTGTTGTCGTAGAGCTGGTCGGGGATGACGATGTGGCCGGGCGCATAGTCTTCGCGCAGCGAGCCGCAGGCGCTGATGGCGACCACGCGGCGCACGCCCAGTACTTTGAGCGCATAGATGTTGGCCCGATAGTTGACTTCGGTCGGCGTGTAGCGATGGCCGCGCCCGTGCCGCGCCAGAAACGCCACCCGATGTCCGTTCAGCTCGCCCAGAATCACCGGGTCGCTGGGTGGGCCGAACGGCGTGACGATGTGGCGCTCTTCCACGCGGCTCAGGCCGTGCATCTGGTACAGGCCCGAACCGCCGATGATGCCAAGGAGGATGTTGTCGGTCATAGGATTGGTTTACTCCATCGCCTGGTGTGAGCAGCGCGCCGGCCCCCCGCGCCTTTATCGGCAAGCGTCTTGCGCAGGATGGGTCGTTCGTCCAGCTCCCGCTTCGGTTTCTCCAATTCGCTTGCGATCCTTCGCCCGCGGTTTTTTTTTCTTTTCGCTCTCATCGTCATCCGAGCCTCTTCTCCGATTCTTTAGGTTCCGGCATTCGAAACGGCTGCGGTGAAGTCGTGTCGGCCGACTTTGTGGCTGTGCCCATTTCAATCTTGAGCTGCAGACGGCCAATGCCGATCACATCGCCGGGCAGGACGGGTGTCGGGGCGGCGATCACCGCCTGGTTCAGGCGCGTGCCATTGCGGCTGCCCAGATCTTCTAGCCACCACTGGTTCTCTCGGTAGTAGAGCAGCGCGTGCTCCAGTGAGCAGGCGTCGTCGGGCAGCGGGGCGGTGTTGGTTGGCGCGCGCCCGAGGGAAGTGACGGGCAGGAGTGGAAAGGTGGCGCCGGCGCTCACAGTCGGCGCTTCCGATTCCATCACCACCAGCCGGCCCAGCGTCTGCGTGCGGGCTTCGTTCACACGCGCGGCGGCGCGCAGATCCCGCCACAACAGCCAGAACAGTGTAACCAGGAAGCCATAGAGCAGCCCGGCCAGCACGACGCGCATGATGAGCATGACGACGGCAGGTTCCACGTCCTCGGCCCCGCTCACCGACGGATGGGCTGGGTCTGGCTCGAGTCGAACGGCAAGGTCGGCACGTCGGGGCGGGCCGGCGCAGGCGGCTCGCCGCCGGGGCGCGGTTCCTCGGGCGCGGGCGGCTCGCCGGATACTTCATCCTCGCCGTAGATGATCGGCACGCCGGCCAGCGAAATCACGTCGCCTGGGCGCAGCACGCACTCCTGCACGCGCTGGCCGTTGACGAAGGTGCCACCCGTCGAGCCGAGGTCGTAAAGCACGTAACGACCGAAGCGTAAGCGCAGCTGCGCGTGCGCGCGCGACACGCGCGGGTCGTCGAGGACGATGTGATTGTCGAGGCGGCGGCCCAGGCTGATGATGGGCTGGGTCAGCGAGACCGTGCGATCGTCGCCGATGATGAGGAAGGCGTTGAGTGGTGTAACGCCGGCCGGTGGCGTGTGCGCGCCATGCGCCGGCGAGAATGGCCCGGTGGCCGGCTTGTATGCCGCCGTCTCGTGGAACGAAGCGTCTTCGCTGGACACTGCCACCGCGCGCGGCTTGAGCGCCGGGTCGGCCAGGATGACGATCTCCGGCTGCCGCGGCAGGGTGATGTTGCCCTCGCGCGCAGCGGTGACCAGCTCCTGCGCCAGGATCTCGGGCAGGCGCGGTTGTTCGCTCAGCAATGCTTGGGCATCTTCCGGGTGAAGGCGTAACGCATAGCGCACGGCGGGCGCGCCGGCGGCGGCGCTGTCCTCCAGGGCGCGCGCCAACTGCAGGGCGATATCGCGCGGCTGGAGACGCCCCCGGAACAGCCAGGCCAGTGTGCCCTCCACTAAGTCTTCCATGCGCTGTTCGATTTTGGACAACTGCCCTTTCATGCTTGGGATTATACGCCCCTTTCGGGCGGCTTGCCTCCGGCGCGAGGTTGGTATACTTTCGGCAGGCTTTATCAACGGATCGAACGGACTGAGCAAGTGTACCGGATGAGCGCTTCATCCACGTCCTCCACCGATGATCCGTTCCAGCGATACTGCGATATGACGCCTGGACGTTTTGTCAGACTGACCACACTCGCCTCGTGCGCGGGTTGAGCGGGCAAGCTTGGGCCGGAGGCCCTGGCGCACGTGTTGCGTCCGCTCGCCACCATCTTTCCTGCGACGGATTATCCGAACCTGCTCGTCGGCCTTGGCGCGCCGGATGATGCCGCCGTCTATCGCCTGAACGCAGAGCAGGCCCTCATCGCCACTACGGACTTCTTTCCGCCGGTGGTGGATGAGCCTTATGCGTACGGCGCGATCGCGGCCGCCAATGCCCTGTCCGATGTGTATGCCATGGGCGGCGAACCGCTGTTCGCCCTCAACTTGCTGGCCGTGCCGGAGGACATGCCGCCGGAGATCGTCTCCGAGATTCTGCGCGGCGGCGCCGAGAAGGCGCGCGAGGCGGGCGCCGTCATCGCGGGTGGCCATACCGTCACCGACAAAGAGCCGAAGTATGGCCTGGCCGTGGCCGGCCTCGTCCATCCCGACCGCTTGCTGACAAAGGGCGGCGCGCGCCCCGGCGACCGGCTCCTCCTCACCAAGCCGCTGGGCACCGGGACGATCACTACTGCCAACAAGCAGGGCAAAGCCGATCCGGCGCACGTTCAGGCCGCCATCGAGTCTATGCTGCGCCTCAACCGGGCTGCCGCCCGCGCCGCGCAGACGGCCGGCGCCCACGCCCTTACCGATATCACCGGCTACGGCTTCCTTGGCCATGCGCATGAGATGGCGCACCTCTCCCACGCGAAGCTGCGGATCGCCTGGGAGTCGTTGCCGTGGCTGCCCGGCGCACGCCAATATGCCGAGAAGTGGATTTTCCCCGGCGGTGCGGGCCGTAACGCAGAGTTTTATAAGCCGTGGGTGACGTTCGAGCGCGCGCTGGCCGAGTGGGAGCAGCATCTGCTCTACGACCCGCAGACCTCGGGCGGGCTGCTGATGGCCGTCGCGCCGGAGCGCGTCAGCGAAGTGCGCGCCGATCTGCGCGCGGCGGGCGAAGAAGTGTGGGTGGTCGGCTCGGTCGAGAGCGGCGGCGGTGAGATTGTAGTGGGATAGTCGTCAGTCATCGGTCGTGCAAAGAGCTAATGACTGACGACTCAGAGCTTATCTCTAGACTTCGCCTTGGCGGGTTGATTCGGGTTTGGCGAAGGCATTGCCTTCGCCAAACCTTCGGTCTAGAGATAGGTTCTTATGCCTCATCACCCAACACGCCCTGCAGCGGCAGCGTCGCGCCGCCATCTATTAGGATGGTCTGCCCGCGAATCATCTCCGCCGCGGGCGAGCACAGGAACGCGACCACGCCCGCGACCTCCTCCGGCGTCACCAGCCGACCCGCCGGCGCAGCGCGCGCGGCTTTGCCCAACACGTCGTCACCGCGCAGAGCGGCAAAGTGTTTGAGCGCATCGGTGGCGACGACGCCGGGCGAGACCGCGTTCACCACGATCTTCATGGGCGCCAGTTCCACCGCCAGGTAACGGGTGATGGCTTCGAGCGCGGCCTTGCTTGCACCCACCACCACGTACTCCGGCAGCACGCGGAACGAGCCGGGGCTGGTGAGATTGACGATGTGGCCGCCCCCGCGCGCAGCCATGCCCGGCGCAGCGCGTTGCGCGGCGAACAGCGCCGCCCGGGCGTTGATGTTCATCGTCCAGTCCCAGCCCTTGATCTTCTGCTCCATCACCGGCCGGTTGTAGCCCGAGGCGGCATTGTTGACCAGAATATCTACACCGCCGAACTCGCGCTCGGCCTCGGCAAACAGCGCCTCGATGCCTTCGGGCGTGCCCATATCGGCCTTGACGACCAGCGCCCGGCGGCCCAGCGCGCGGACGGCCTCGGCGGTGGCTTCGGCAGGCGCGCGATTGCGAAAGAAGTTGATGACGACCTGCGCGCCCTCGCTGGCCAGCTTGAGCGCGATGGCTTTGCCGATGCCGCGCCCAGATCCGGTGACGATGGCGATTTTGTTCTCGAGGAGCATGGTGTTTCTTGGCCGCCTTCCAAACCGCAATATGCAACCCGCAACACGAGATGCGCAACGCGTGTCTCGTGTTCCGTCTTAAACCATGGGCACCGGCTTGAAGTGCGAGCGGTCGAACTCTGCAATGCGCTCCGGCCCAAGGGCTTCCAGCGCGGCGCGCGCCGCGCGCGCATCGGCGCGGAGTTGCGCGACGTGGATGCCGCGGCACACCTCCGGCAATGGGTCGAGCCATTGGCGCAGCCGCAGGAACATCTTGAGCGCGCCATGGTAGTTGCTGCGCTCGATTTGCAGGTAAGCGACGGCTAACTGCAACAGGCCGCGATACAGCTCGCGCGCCGGGCCGGGGTCCGCGTTCCAGGCATGCTCCAGCTTCTCGTGGGCCTCGAAGAACTTCTGCTGGTTGTAAAGCGCGATGCCCTCCAGCGCGAGCGCCGAGAGCGGCGACCGGCAATCGCTCTCGAGGGCGTCGGAGTCAATGAGTCGGGCGTGTTTTCTGATCAAGCCGGGCAGATCGCGGAGCAGGGCGCTTTTCGCCAGGACGAGGTCGCAGCCCACATCTTTGGCGCGCGCGCGCAGATCGAGGTCTACATGCGGGCCGAAGGCCACGACCGGGATGCGGCGCGTGGCCGGCGACGACTTCAACACCGCGATCCACTCGGGCCAGGGGATTTGGTCGCTGTTCAGTTCCACCAGCACCAGCGCCGGCTGCCATTCCACCAGGCGCGCAATGAAGCGTGCGCCCCTGCCGCTGATCGGCTCGCCGCGGCGAGCATGCTCGCCCGGCCGGTGGATGACGGGCGCATCCGCCGGCTCGATCTCGTCGCCGCGCTCAATGAGGCGCAGGCGATAGCCCAGCGCCTTGACCGCATTCTCAATCGGCGCGACAAAGAACAGGTCGGACACCAGGCCAAGAATCAACGGAGTGGTGCTCATCTCAAGGCGGCGGGTAGCCGGTGGGTGTGGCGTTGGTTTCGGGCGTGGGCGTAGCGCCGCCCGGGTAGTTGTCCGGCGTGGGTGTGCCCTCCGGCGGCGCGGGTGTCGCGGTAGGCGGTGTGCCGGTGACGGTCGGGGCGGCAGTCACGGTTTGCGTTAAATCAACCGTTGGCGTCAGGCTCGGTGCAGCCGTGGCCGGCTGAACGTTGGGCGAGGCGCCCTGGTTGGTGAGCGCCGGCCCGAATGGCAGCGTTGCGGTGGGTGAGGGCGTGAAGGTGGGCGGCGGCGGCGTGGCCGTCGGGGCCGGCGTGGAAGAAGGGAACGGTGTGCGTGTGTTCGGCGGCAGCGGGTTGAGTGGGTGGCGCGGAACAAGGAAGATCAGCGTCGCGTACGAGCAGGCGCAGGTCGTTGCCATGAGCATGACGACGGTCAGACCATACCAGAGCGAGGCCGGCGCACCGGAGCGGCGGGAAGTCATCGCGAATGCTCTGCGTTCATGGCCACCATCTGCTGCAGCGGCGCGAAGGCGCGGGCGGCGGCGATGCGTTCACGCACCGGCGGATGGCTGGCGAACAGGAACACTTCCCAGGCCTCCGGGTCGGCATCGCTCAGGTTCTGATTGGCGAGACGGGCGAAGGCGCTGGCCAGGGCCGCCGGTTTGCCCGTCGCCTCCAGCGCGTACCGATCCGCCAGACGTTCACGCCAGCGCGAGTAGGCGTTGCCGAGCGGCATAACCAACAGGCCGAAGGCGCCCAGCGTCAGCGCGAACAGCGGCAGGGCGGCGATGTCCGCCGGGCCGGCGAAGCCGAAGACGGCCACGCCCCAGTCGAGGGCCAGCGACGCAAGATACAGCCCGATCAGCGTCAACAGGCTGCTGAAGGCGATACCACGCGGGATGTCGCGGTGGACATGATGGCCCAGCTCGTGCGCCAGGATGGTTTCGATCTCATCGGCGGTGAAGGATTGGAGCAGCGTATCGCCCAGCAGGATACGCCGCGTGCGGCCCAGGCCGGTCAGCGCGGCGTTAGCCGACTTCGTGCGGCGGCTCATGTCAAAGCGGAAGACGCCGACGATGCGCGTCCCGGCCCGTTCGGCCAGGGCGGTCAGGCGACGCGCCAATTCGGCGTGCTCGGCACCGAGCGGTGTGTACCGGTTGAACAGCGGCAGGATGACGATCGGCGCCAGGACGCCCATCACCACCGAGAACGTCAGGTAGCCGAATGCGGCCAGCAGCCACCACCAGTCGCCGGTCAGCCGCAGCAGCGCATACACCGCCGAGAGGATTGGCAGGCCGAGCGCCGCCGACAACGTCAGGCCGAGCGCCTGATCTTTCACCCAGCCCCCGAACGTTTGCGTGGATTGGTCGTAGTGGTGCGGCAGGATGAAACCGGCATAGTAGGCCAGCGGCCATTCGAGCAATTGAAAGGCCAGGCCGAAGATCACGCCGAAGCCGAGCACCAGCAACCACTCGTTTTGCGTCCAGGTCAGCAACCAGCTTTTCAACGCGGCCGACCAACCGAAAATCAGCCACGCGAGCAGGAACAGGGCGCTCAGGCCGACCTCGATGAAAAACAAGCGTCGCCGCTGGCGTGCATAAGCTTTGGCCTGACCCTGACGTTGCGGATCGAGCGTTGCCTCGGAGGCCCCAGCTTGTGCCGGAGGTTGCGAGTCGAACGGCGCCTCGGGGACAGTCACGCAGCGATTGTAGCATAGGTTTTTCCGCGAATTCCTCTATAATCACCACGCATGTCCCCTCTGATTCCATTGGGAATATTGCTGGTCGGAACCGGCCTGTTGTTCGTCAGCCTCCTGCCCCGGTTCCCTTACCCTGAGCCGGTGATGCTCGGCACGGCGCTGCTCACGAGCCTGAGCGTCGCGGCGCTATTCTTCTGGTTGCCGGCCACGGCGCTTCTTGCCGAATGGGCGCCGGCACGCCTGTTTCCCGTCGGCCTCGTCTTCACCGTCACACCGCTGCGCTGGCTGCTGGCGGTGTGCCTGACCGCCCTGACACTGGCGGCGGCGCTCACCAGCCTGGCGCGACCAGGCGGGCCACGCGTCACAGCGCGCGGCTCGATGCTTCTGCTCACCTTCGGTGGGTTGGCTGCCCTGCTGGCCGATAACGTCGTCACGTTGATCATGGCCTGGGCCGGGCTGGACTTCGTCTACTTTTTGATCCTGATCCTGGTGGCGCGCGGCGAGGGCGTTCAGCCGCAAGCCGTTCTCCATCTCACCTTCAACTCGCTCGGCACGTTGGGCCTGATGGCTGCGGCGATCCTGGCCGATCCTGTCATGTCGCTGCCCGGCCTGATGACGCGACCAGAGTCAGCGCTGCTGGCGACGCTGGCGGCGGCCTTCCGTCTCGGTCTGTTTCCGCTGCACCTGGGGCTGCCAGTGGAGGTGGATGTGCGCCAGGGATTGGGTGTGCTCTTGCGGCTGGTCCCGTCGCTGATCGCCTTCGCCGCCGTAGCGGAACTGGCGCAGGCCGGCTTCCCCGAATCGGTGCGCCCATGGCTGACGGGCCTCGGTGTGGCGGCGATGGTGGTGGGTGCGGCACAGTTGTGGAGCGGCGAGGCCCAGCGTCAGGGTTTGACCTTCATCATCATCGCGCAATCCGGCCTGACCTTGCTGATGGGGCTGTGGGGTGGAGCGCAAGCGTCGTTGGCCGTCACGCTGCAGGGCGGCGCCTTGGTGTTGGGCGGCGGCCTGCTCTACCTCGCCAATGGATTCGACGACCAGGAACGGCTCTGGGCCATCTTGCCCGGCGTGGGCGCCGCGGCGTTGCTGGGGCTGCCGCTCACGACGGGTCAGGCCGGCAGTATCGTGCTCTACGATGCCTGGGTTTCATCCGGCGACTGGCGGCTGTGGTTGGCGCTGGCCGGCGTTTTAGCCGCGCAGGCCCTGCTCGCCGGCGGCCTCTGGCGCTTCATCTTTTGGCCGGGCGATCCGATCGAAGGCGGGTTGTTGGGTCGCGTCAGCTATGGCATCGGCCTGGGTTTGCTGGCAGCCTTGGTGCTGGGATTGGGCCTCGGGTTGAGCCGGATCGCAGCCTGGTCGGCGACCCCGGTTGGTCATGATGGCTGGCAGCCGGGTGCCTCGGAAACCTTGATGATGGCGGTGCTCACTTTAGCGACGGCGACGGCGGGCTTTGGACTGTGGCGCTTTGAGCGCCTGGCCCGGCCCGGCACCGAGACGGCCGGCGCTTGGCTAACTTCACTGCTGCGCTTCGACTGGCTGTATCGGCTGGCCTGGGTCGCCGTCCGCGCCGTAGAGGCCGTTGCCTTCAACGTGGCTGCCGTGCTGGAGGGGGAGGGCGCGTTGTTGTGGGCGCTGGCGGCGGTCGTGGCCGTTGTGCTGGTATTGGCGCCATGACCGCCGAGTGGCTGGCTTTCTGGACGACGACGGCGCTGATCGGTGTGCTGTTGACGGCGGTGCTGTTGACATTGACCAACAACTGGCGCGCCAGCCTGCTGGCGCTCGGCGCTCAATACCTGTTCGCTGCCGGCTTGCTTGCCCTGGTCGTCATCTGGCAGATCGCTGCTGTGTTGGCTCTGGTAGGCCTGCTGGTCGTGCTTATCCTGATGCTGGCCGGCCGGCAGGTGAACTTCGGACAGGTTGCAATGACACAACCCGGGGCGGCTGTGCGCCAGACGGATCGCTTCGGCGCACTGCGTCGGATCGAATTCCAGACCAACCTCCCCTTCCGCCTGGTGGCCGTGGCGCTGGCGGCCGTCGCCGTCGGCACGGTGATCGGCCAGCCCGGTGAAACGTTGCCCGGCCTGCCGGAGAGCCTGGCCCTCTCCGGCGTCTGGCTCATTGCGTTGGGCGTGCTCAACCTCGGTTTCACCGACGAGCCGATGAACGCGGGCATGGCTCTGCTGACCGCGCTCAGCGGCGTCACCCTGCTGTATGTGCCGGTCGAACTGGCTCGAACCGTGGTGGTGTTGCTGGCCGCCGTAAACCTGGGCGTCGCCCTGAGCGTGGGCTACCTGACCTCGCTGCGCTATGGCGAAGCGGGGCAGGAGGGCGGCGAATAATGCCCGCGCCGCTGCTTTTCATCCTATTGCCTTTTGCGGCGGCGGTGGGCGTGTACGCGCTGCGACGCCGGCCGTGGGTGGAGGCGGTAGCAGCCGCCGGCGTTGCGGCGCTCTTCGCTCTGTTCGCGCTATTCTTGCCGCTGCAAGCCCCACCCTTCCTGCGGGATTCCTTTAGTGTGTTGGGCCGCACATTCATCTGGCAGGAGGCCGACCGGCTGGCGCTGGGCTCGGCACATGGGCTGTCGGCGCTGATCTTCCTCGCCGCCGGCCTGTGGCCGCAGGGACGGTTCTTCCTGCCGGCGGGGGTAGCGGCGCTGGGCCTGCTGGCGGCGGCGCTGTTCGTGCGCCCCTTCCTCTACGCGGCCATCTTCGTGCAACTGGCCGCCGCGCTGACCGTCTTCATGCTCGCCGACGAACGTCACCCGGTAACTGCCGGCCCACTGCGCTTCCTCGTCTACACCTCGCTCGGTGTGCCGTTTGTGTTGTTTGCCGCCTGGCTGATTGATGCCAGCGTCGCTGCGCCCGAAGACCCGACCCTACTGCCGCGCGCCGCCCTCCTGCTTGGAGGCGGGCTGGCATTTTTTTTAGCCATTTTCCCCTTTCATAGCTGGCTGCCGATTCTGACCTCCTATTCACCGCCGCTGGCGACCACTTTCATCATCGCCGTGATGCGTGCGCCGGTCATCTTTTTGTTGCTGCGCCTGCTAGAGACCTATCCCTGGTTGCGTCAGAACCCGCTGGTCTTTCCGGCGCTGAGCGGGGCAGGCGTGTTGATGGTGATTGTCGGTGCGCTGTTCGTGTTCGGCCAGCAGAACTGGGGCCGGAGTGTAGGCTATGCGCTGCTGATCGAGATCGGCGCGACGCTGCTGGCCGTCGGGTTGGGGACGCGCGCTGGCCTGGGGGCCATGCTGGCCGTCTTTGCGCTGCGCGGTCTGAGCCTGCTGGTCTGGGCGACGGCCATTGATCAGTTGCGCCGCGTCGCCGCCTCGGGCGAGGCCGACTTTGCCTCGCTGCGCGGCGTCGGCTGGCGTTACCCCTTTGCGGTGACGGCGGCGGCGATGGGAATACTCTCGCTCATGGGCCTGCCGTTGATGGCGGGCTTCCCGGCGAAGTGGGCGTTGCTGCGCCTGCTGGCCGAACACAACCCCTGGCTTGCCCTGACCTTGCTGGCGGCGATGACGAGCGTGGGCGTGGTGGTGATGCGCGGCCTGGCGGCTTTGACCACGCCCGACTCGCCCGCTGAAGTGATTGCGCCCCAGGAGACGCCGCTGCAGATGGTCTTCTACAGCCTGGGGGTGCTGGCGATCCTGGTGTTGGGCGCGTTTCCGCAATGGGTGCTGCCGTGGGTGACAGCCTCGGCGGAGGCGTTTGCCAGCTTCCGGTAAATCACCGAAGCACTGAGCCTTGCTGAAGGCACCGAGGGCGCCGCAGTGGCTTTGGGTGCATTTCTATTTATTTGGCAGGCTGCGTCCTGAGCGGCGCGCAGTCGAAGGGCGGCCAAAAATCTGGAATGCCCCGGTGGCTTTTCAGTGTCTTCACTCCCTTCAGTGTTTCAGCGTTGCTGCATACACCCTCTCCAATGCCGGCAGGATGACACTCCAGTCGTAATGCCGGCGGACGCACTCCAGGCCTGCCGCGGTCAACTTCAACCGCAACTCTGCGTCGGTCAGCAGCCGCAGCGCCGCCGCGGCAAAATCGGCGGGCGAGTCGGCCAGCAGCAGCTCGCGTCCATCCGCCACGGCAAAGCCCTCTGCGCCCACCGCCGTCGAAACGATCGGCGCCTGTAGGGCCATCGCTTCGAGCAGCTTGAAGCGCGTGCCGCCGCCCAGCCGCAGCGGCGAAACGTAGACGCTCGCCCCGGCGATGTAGGGTCGCACGTCGTCCACGGCCCCGGTGACGACGATGCCGTGTCGGCCATGCAGCGCGCGCACCGGCGCGGCCGGCTTTTGCCCAACGATGAAGAACCGGGCCTCGGGCTGCTGCCCGCGAATGTGTGGCCAGACGTCGGCGGCAAACCAGAGCACGGCATCCACGTTCGGGCGGTAGTCCATTTTGCCGGTGAAGGTTACCGACGGCGGGCGGCGGCCGGCAGGCGGCGGCGCAAAAGCGGCATATGACTCCACGTCTATACCGTTCGGCACCAGGACGGGTTGGAGGCCGGGGACGAGGGCGCGCAGGGCGTTGGCGTCCTCCGGCGAGACGCAGGTGACGGCGTGGACGGTGCGCAGTGTCTCCGCTTCGAAGCGCTTCAGGCGCGGCCCCTGCAACCAGGAATACAGCGCGGCCGGCCAGCGCCGCGCTTGGTGCCGGTCGGTCTCGAAGGCGCGGCGCTGAAGGACGTGCTCGGCGTTGTGCGCGTCGTAGACGATCCGCGCTTGGGCGGCGGCAAGCAGCGGCCGATAACGTGCCATCTCCAGGCCTTCGATGTGGATGAAGTCGAACGACTCTTCCCGCAGCAAGGCGCTTAGCGCACGGGCATACTCGGCGGAGGCGAGTCGCTCGGCGAGGTCGGGCTGCGGCGAAGCAAGGGTGCGCAGGCGGTCCGCGAGCGTCCGGCGCGGCTTGGGCACAACAACCACGCGGCGGCAGACGGCGCGCAACGGCTCGGCCACGGCCTCACCGTCCTCGGCAAACGTGATCAGGCTGACAACGTGCCGGACGCCCAGGTGTTTGATCAACCCCCAGTTGCGGATGGCGGTGCCCTGCCGGGGCGGATAGGGCAGCTGTGGCGCAAGGAAGAGCAGGCGCGTCACGCTTTGCAGGGACGAGTTCAGGGCCCGCTCTTCTCGGGCAGGCCGTTGAAGCAGAGGTTCTTGAGCGCCGTGACCAACAGACGGTGTTCGACGGCGTGCACGCGGTTCTCCAACAGGTATAACGAGTCGTTGTGATGAATGGGCACCGTTTCCTGGATCAGCACCGGCCCATTGTCCACGCCCTCGTCCAGCACCAGATGCACCATCACGCCGGTCTGGTCAATCTGACCGCGCAGAAACGCTTCGTAGGCGCGGCGGATGGCGTGCATCCCCGGGAACTCGCCCGGCAACGCCGGATGCAGATTGATGACCTGCTGTGGGAATTGTTGGAGGAACTCCATCGTCAGCAAGCGCATCCAGCCGGCCAGCACAATCCAATCCGGGCGAAAGGCTTTGACCAGATCGGCCAGCTCGGCGTCGTATTCGCGGCGCGTCTGGGTGGCGCGCTTGGGTTTGTAGACGGCGGGGATGCGCGCTTTGTAGGCGCGCTCGAGGCCGTAGGCGTTGGGCCGGTCGGCGATGACAGCAACGACTTCTCCCGGCAACTCGCCCGAGGCGCAGGCGTTTATCACGGCCTGCAGGTTGGAGCCATAGCCGGACACCAGCACGACGAACCGGTAGAGTCTGGGAAGTTGATCTGGGCTCATTCCAGAATCACCTCGTGTGAGCCGGGGATGACTGCGCCAATCATATAACTTTCTTCGGATAATTCCGCCTGAATTGCGTTAGCATCGTGTTTGTCGCAGATGATGATCAGTCCGATGCCCAGGTTGAAGACGCGGTGCATTTCCTCGCGGGCAATATCGCCGCGCCGCTGGATGAGTTGAAAAATCGGCGGCATGGGCCAGCTGCCGGGGCGGATGACGGCCCCCATCCCCGGCGACAGGACGCGCGGGATGTTCTCCATAAAGCCGCCGCCGGTGAGGTGGGCGATAGCTTTGATTTTGGATTGCGGATTTTGGATTTCTGATTGAAGGAGAGGCAGATAGGAGCGATGCGGCGCGAGCAGCACGTCGGCCAGGGGGAGGCCAAGCTCCGGGAAGACCGTATCGAGCGGCACGCCCGCGAAGACCTGGCGAATGAGCGAATAGCCGTTGGTGTGCGGCCCCGAGGACCGCAGGCCGATGAGCGCGTCGCCGGGCCGGATGTCCGGGCGCGGCAGGAGGCGGTCGCGCTCCACTACGCCGACGACGGTCCCGGCCAAGTCGAACTCATCCGGCTGATAGACGCCCGGCATCTCCGCCGTCTCGCCGCCGAGCAGCGCGCAGCCCGCCGCGCGGCACGCCTCGGCCATGCCCGTGACCACGGCAGCGACCAGCTCCGGCTTCAGTTGCGCCATCGCCACGTAATCCAGGAAGAACAACGGGCGCGCCCCTTGCGCCAGGATGTCATTCAGGCAGTGATTGACCAGGTCGTGACCCAGAGATTCGTATCGGCCGGCCTGCGCCGCCAGCTTGACCTTGGTGCCGACGCCGTCGGTGGAAGCGACGAGCACCGGCGCTTGCATGGCTTTGAGTACGCTCGCATCATAAAGGCCGCCGAACGCGCCGATGCCGGCCAGAACCTGCGGGCCGTAGGTTGCGCGGACGGCATCCCTCATCAGCGCCACGGCACGGTTGCCGGCGTCAATGGAGACGCCAGCGGAGGTGTAGCGGTCAACGCCGGGCCTCTGACTCATCGCCGCCTCATCCGTTCATATCCGCTCATCCACTTGCCATCCGCTGACAGACGTTACCTCACCTCCACATCCACATACGCTTCGGCGAAGTTGCCGTCCAGGTCTTCGACGATGAAGCCGACGTTGTAAAGTCCCGGCGGCGCAGGGATGGTCGTCCAGGTAACGGGAGTCTCGCCGAAGGTCAGCGTTTCACCCTCAGTGATGAAATAGTCGTCGCTGGCGATGTCGTACCAGGTGTTGATCAGGATGAACCGGTCGCCGGGCCGGATGGCGATCTGGCTGGGCGCGCCCGGCTCGTCCGCCGTGCCGATGAAGCCGAAGATCGCGCGCAGGCTGCCGTCGTTGCCCCAGATGATCTTCGCGTAACGCCGGTCGCCGTTCTCGCCGAAGACGTAGTAGCCTTCGGTCGAGAACGTCGCCTCTTCCGCCGTTGCGCCGTAGCTCTCCGGGTTGAGCAGGGCCTGCACCGTCCGCGTCCCGTCGTTGATGGCGAACAGCGTCGGTTCCCACTCGAAGTCAATCGCCACCTGCGGGCCGTTCCATACCGGGTAGGCCACACCGTCCATGACGCGCGTGTCATCGCCTTCGATGAAGTCCTGGTCGGCGAACAGGATGGCGTTGCGCTGCTGGTCGTAATAGCCGACGAACAGATACACGAAGCCGATGTTGTCGCCGGTGGCCGTGGTGCTCAGACGGACAGGCTGCTGGGCTGTGGCCGTCCGCGCCGAGGCCTGTAGTGGGGTCAAGGTGATGGCGCCTGCACCAGGGGAGATCAGGGTAACGTCCGGCGCCGGCGTCGGCAGGGTCAGGGTGCGCGACAGTTGCTGCCCCGTGTAATGTGCGGCCAGGAAATCGTCCCAGAGCGACCCTTCCGCGAAGCGGCGGGCGACGCTGGTGTAGCTCTCGTAGCCGGCGAGCGGGTTGCGGAACAACTGGGAGTTGGGGAAGTAGATCGAGATGCCGTACGCCCCGGGCCGTTCCGGGCCGCTGACCTCCGCGACGATGGCGGTGCGCATCGCGCCGAGCAGGCCCTGTACAGCCTGCCTGAGCGTCGCGTCGCCGGTGGCCTCCACCGTCAGCGCGGCGAAGTGCGCCAGATCAATGTAGCTCGGCGGCACCCCCTCACCGAAGATGCTCTGGAACGATTGGGCGTACGTCCGGGCGCGCGCCACTTCTTTCTGGCTCACCTTGCCGGCGGCCACGGCGAAAGTGTCCAGCGCCTGCAGCACGGCGGGCAGTTCGGCCAGGTCAATGGCCGAGAGTGTGACGTTGGCAGCAGTGGCCCGCACCACGGCTTCGATGGAGACGCGCCGGCCGGTGAAGTCGGCGCGCGCTTCATCGTCCAGGATGCGCTGGTCGGCGACGATGTAGGTGTTGACGATGGCGGTCGCCAGCTCGCGCCCATCCATGCCGGGGTTGCCGGCCAGTTCGCTCAGGAAGCCGGTATAGGCCCAGCCCAGGCCCGGCTCGATTTCCTGCGAGGCCACGGCGTAACGCGCATACGGCGCGACGGCGGCGAAGACCTCGAGATGCGCCATCAGACAGGCGTCGAAGCCGATCAACTCGAATTGACCGATGCCGGTTTCGGACAGGGCGCGCGCCAGGGAACGATCCAGTTCATTGAGATAGAGCAGGTCGCCGAAGGCGCGCGCGATCGGCACGTTGTCTGCGCCTCGGCCCTGAGCGGTGGGGTCGTTCCAGCCGCCCGGCCAACCCATGCCGTGGTCGGATAGAATCAGCGCATATTTGTCTGCCGGGTAATTCGCCACTGCCCACTTAATGAAGTCCACCAGCGTCTCGCCGTCGGCCATGTTCACTTCGCCCTCGGAGATGAGCTGAGAGCCGGTGCGGAAGAGGTTGTCGTCCTGCGTCACGAAGTAGCGACGCGTGCTGCTCCAGTTGCCGTCGCCGCGAAAGCCCCCGACGAAGCGGTCAATCTGCGCGACGATCTTGACGCGCTCGCTCGAGCCGACACGCTCGGCCTCGTTGAGGTCAATGAAGATGTCCTGTTCGAGCACCTCGTCATCGGCGTTTTGGTAGAGCATCACCGTCCAGGTTTGTGTGGCCGGGTTCGTGGCGCCGCCGGCGGAGGCTGGGCGCGTCGCCGGTACGCGGGTTGGCGGAAGCGGCGTCCGCGTCGGGGGCGGTGCATTGAGGGCCGCTTCCTGGGTGATTTGAGCGGCGGCCTCGGTCTGTAACGCCGCCTCGAACTCGCGCAGCGTCTGTTCGTCAACGCAGGCGGAGAGGAGGAGAGAGGCGAGCAGCGCGAGGAGGGTCAGGGGGCGCAGGAGTTTGGGCATTGCGTCAATTCCTTTGGGAGGCAGTTAGCCACAAGTGAACACGAATGAGCGCGAGTGAATACGAAGGGGCACGAATGGAACTTATTCTGGCTCGGTCTCTAAGGCTCGCCAGCCAATGTCTTTGCGATATTGCATGCCTTCAAAACTTACAGTTTGCACAGCATTGTAAGCGTTGTGCAAAGCCGCGCGCAGGTCTGCGCCCCAGCCGGTGACGCCGAGCACACGCCCGCCCGCCGTCACCAACTTCCCATCGGCGAGGGCGGTGCCGGCATGAAACACCAGAGCGTCTCGCAACGGCGCATCCAGGCCGCTGATCGGGCGGCCTTTTGAATAGCTGCCCGGATACCCTTCTGCGGCAAGCACCACGCACGCCGCCGCTCCCTCTTTCCAACGGATCTCCACTTCATGCAGGCGGCCGGTCGCGCACGCCAGGGCGATCTCGAGCAGGTCCGACGCCAGCAGCGGCAGGATGACTTGTGTCTCCGGGTCGCCGAAGCGGCAGTTGAACTCCAACGTGCGTGGCCCATCGGGCGTCAGCATCAGGCCGGCATACAGGACGCCGACGAACGGGCGGCCCTCGGCGCGCAGGCCGTCCACCGCCGGTTGCAGGATGCTGCGGGTGACGGCCTCGACGAGCGCCGGCGGCGCAACAGGCGCCGGCGCATACGCGCCCATACCGCCGGTGTTCGGCCCCCGATCGCCGGCAAGCAGGCGCTTATGGTCCTGCGCCGGCGGCATCACGCGCACCGTCAGGCCGTCGGTGAAGGCGAGCACGGAGATCTCTTCGCCTTCCAGCCGCTCCTCGATCACCACCTCATCGCCCGCCGCGCCGAATTCGCGCTCGAGCATGATCTGGCGCAGGGCCGCTTCGGCCTCGTCGGCGCAGCCTGGCACGATGACGCCTTTGCCTGCCGCCAGCCCGGAGGCCTTGATGACGACCGGGTAATCCACGGCCAGCAGGTGGCCGATGGCCTGGTGAAAGTCGGTGAAGGTGGCGTAGCGCGCCGTGGGGATGTGGTGCCGCGCCATAAAGCCCTTGGCGAAGGCTTTGCTGGCCTCGATTTGCGCCGCGGCGCGCGACGGGCCAAAGACGTTGACGCTGGCGGCGCGTAGTTCGTCGGCCAGGCCGGCCGCCAGTGGCGCTTCCGGGCCGATCACGGCCAGGTCAATCTGTTTCGCTTGGGCAAAAGCAACAAGTCCGGGAGTGTCTTCAGCCGCAATCGCAACATTGCGGATTACCGACTGCCGACTGTGGATCGCTGTTCCTGCATTGCCCGGTGCGACGTAGAGCGCGGCGAGGCGCGGGGATTGGGCGAGTTTCCAGGCGAGGGCGTGCTCCCGCCCGCCGCTACCGACCAAGAGGACTTTCATCGTCGTGTGTTCGAAGGGGTGACGGGAGGCGGGGGAAGCGGGTGACGGCCTACCGTTCATCCCTGCTCCCGTTCATTCAGGCAATGGCTTTCTCGAAGCCGGTTTTGGTGTGGGTCATATCTACGTCAATCGGGTAGATGCCGGTGAAGCAGGCGTTGCAATAACCGGTGTTGCGGCCCAGGGCGCGCATCATGCCGGCCAGCGAGAGGAAGTGCAGGCTGTCGCACTCGATGTGGTCGCGCATCTCCTCCAGCGTCAGACGATGCGCGATGAGGTCGGCGTAGGTCCCCATATCCACGCCCATGAAACACGGATGGGCGATGGGTGGGCAGGTGAGGCGCAGATGCACCTCGCGCGCGCCGGCGTCGCGCAGCAGCTGGACGAGCGGGCCGGCGGTGTTGCCGCGCACGATGCTATCGTCAATCATCACTACCCGCTGGCCGCGCAGGTTTTCCTCCAGCGCCAGAAATTTCAGCGCGACGCCCTGCTTGCGCAGCGAGTCGGTGGGTTGGATGAAGGTGCGCCCGATGTAGCGGTTCTTGATAAAGCCATCGTTGTATGGCAGGCCGCTGACGCGCGCGTAGCCGATGGCGGCGGGGGTGCTGGAGTCCGGCACGGGGATGACCACGTCGGCGTCCGCCGGGGCCTCGCGCGCTAGCTCTTCGCCCAGCCGCTGGCGGACGTGGTGCGTGGCCAGGCCGTCCCAAAAGCTGTCGGGCCGTGAAAAGTAAATGTGCTCGAAGGTGCAGCGCGCCAGCTCCGGCTGCGGCCGCAGCGCCTGCCGCACGCGCAGGGCCGAATTGCTCAGGGTGACGATTTCGCCCGGCTTGACCTCGCGGATGGCCTCGCAGCCGAGGGTGCGCAGCGCGCCGGTCTCGGAAGCGACGACGTGTCCGCCGCTCGGCAGGCGGCCGATGCTCAGCGGGTGAAAGCCCCACGGGTCGCGCACGGCGTGGACGCCGTCACGCGTCAGCACCGTCAGGCAATAGGCGCCCTGCCACTGCGGCATGGTGTTCTCCAGGCGTTCGGCCCAGGTGTCGCCCTTCGCGCCGGCCAGCATCATCGTCATCACTTCGCTGTCGGAGCCGGCCTGCAGGCCGATGCCGCGTTCGAGCAGGTCGCGGCGCAGGCCGGCGGCGTTGACCAGGTTGCCGTTGTGGGCCAGCGCCACCGGGCCGTGGATGGTTTCGATGAGGAAGGGTTGAGCGTTGCGGACGCTGGGTGAGCCGGTGGTGGAATAGCGGGTGTGGCCAATGGCGAAGTGGCCGGCCAGCGGCGCCAGGTTCTGCGGCGTGAACACCTGCGACACCATCCCCACATCCTTGTGCAGGCGGATGGTGCGGCCGTCGGCCACGGCGATGCCGGAGGCCTCCTGCCCGCGGTGCTGCAACGCGTACAGCCCGAAGAAGGCCATGCGCGCTACCTCCTCGTTGGGCGCGTAAATGCCGATGACGCCGCACTCGTGTTGGGGACTATCCATTTTGGATTTCTGATTCTGGATTGCAGATTGCGGGATGAGGTTTCAATCAGCAATCCGCAAAGGGTTATAGCTCGACTAACGCCTTCACGGAGTCTAGTCGCTCGGTCAACAATTGCAAATCCGTAGCGCAGAGGGTGATGTGTCCGAGTTTGCGGCCCGGCCTGGGCGCTTTGCCGTACAGGTGCAGGTGCGCGCCGGGGATCGCGAGCACAGCCTGCGCCTCGGGCAGCGCGCCAATCAGGTTGATCATCGCTGCGTAGCCGCGCGCGGCTGTGGCGCCGAGCGGCCAGCCCAGCACCGCGCGCAGGTGATTCTCGAATTGGCTGGTTTCCGCGCCCTCGATCGTCCAGTGGCCGGAGTTGTGCACGCGCGGGGCCATCTCGTTGGCCAGCAAGTGACCGTTGTGCTGGAAGAACTCGATGGCGAGGATGCCGACGTAGTCGAGGGCGGCGAGGACGCGGGAGGCGTAATCGCAGGCGAGAGCGTGGAGGCCAGGCCTCGCTCCCGACCCTTCTCCCGGAGGAAGAGGGGTCGGCGGGGAGGGCGCCAGCGACAGCCGCAGGATGCCGTCGCGGTGATCATTCTCGGTGATGGGATAGAAAGCCGTTTCGCCCGTGCGCGCGCGGACGGCGAGCACCGAGACCTCGCGCTCGAACGGCACAAACTGCTCGAGGATGAGCGGCGCGCCGCCAAGCGTCCGCCGCGCGCTGTCTACGTCTTCGGGCGAACGCAGCACGTACTGGCCTTTGCCGTCGTAACCGTAGCGCCGCGTCTTGAGCACAACGGGCAGGCCGATGGCGCGCACCGCCTCGTCCAGTTGCTCGCATGTATCCACCGACGCAAAAGATGGGGTCGGGAGACCGAGCCGCTGAAAGAGCGTTTTCTCGTCGAGGCGATCTTGTGCAGCCTGCAGCGCCTGTGGCGGCGGGTAGACGGGCGCGAACTGAGTCAAAAAGCGGGCGGTCTCGAGGGGGACGTTCTCGAACTCGTAGGTGATGACGTCAACGCCGGCGGCGAAGCGGCGTAGCGCCTCCCAATCGTCATAGCCGGCAACCATGTGTTCGGCAACCTGGCCGGCGGGCGAGTCAGGCGCGGGGTCGAAGAAGCGGAAGCGCAGGCCGAGCGGATAACCGGCGATGGCCAACATGCGGCCAAGCTGACCGGCGCCGAGGATTCCAATGAGAGGCATCTTTGCGGCAGGGAAGGGTGAGCGGATGAAGGCGCACGAATACGCGCAGTCACTCCTTGCGCGGATCGGGGTCATCCAACACGGCTTGTGTTTGCGCCGCCCGGTAGGCGCGCAGCGCCTCGCGGAACTGCGGATGCTTGTTGGCCAGGATAGCGGTGGCGAGCAGCGCGGCGTTGATGGCGCCGGCGCGTCCGATGGCGAGCGTACCTACGGGGACACCGGCCGGCATCTGCACAATGGAGAGCAGCGAGTCCATCCCCTTGAGCGCTTTGCTCTCTACCGGGACGCCAAGCACGGGCAAGGACGTCTTGGCTGCCGTCATGCCGGGCAAATGCGCTGCGCCGCCCGCCCCGGCGATAATGACCTCCAGCCCGCGCGCCTCGGCGGCGCCCGCATACTCGAATAACAAGTCGGGCGTGCGGTGAGCGGAAACGACGCGCACTTCGTGCGGCACGCCCAGTTGTTCCAGCGTCTGGGCGCAGTGCTGCATCGTCTCCCAGTCGGATTTAGAACCCATGATGACGCCCACGAGTACTTGCATTGCTGAGTTGGGATTTTCGATTGAGGTCAATCAGAAATCCGCAATCAAAAATCAGAAATGATTCCTGCGCGATGCAGATTTTCGACGAGCCTGGGCTCCACCGGATACTCGCCCGGCTGGAAGGGCTGGCCGGTCACCCTCTCGTAGAGAGTGAGGTAACGCTCGGCGGCGGCGATCCAGAGTTCGTCGGGCATGGCGGGCGGTTCGCCGTCGCCGCGATAGCCGCGCGCTGCGTAGGCCAGCCGTACGCACTCCTTGTCGAAATTCTCCGGCTCCTCGCCTGCCATGAAGTGCGCCTCGTAGCTGTCCGCCTTCCAGAAGCGCGACGAGTCCGGGGTGTGGACTTCGTCAATCAGCAGCAGCCGGCCATCGGGTGTGCGGCCAAACTCGTATTTCGTGTCCACCAGGATCAGCCCGGCATTCTGTGCAACGGCCTGGCCGCAATTGAAGAGCGCCAGCGAAGCGGATTGCACCTGCTCCCACGTTCGCGCGTCGAGCAAGCCGCGTTCGACCACCTCCGCGCGCGTCAGGCGCTCGTCGTGGCCGGTCGGGCCGCCCTTCGTCGTCGGCGTGATGATCGGCTCCGGCAGGCGCGCGTTCTTGCGCAGACCTTCAGGGAAGCGGTAGCCGTAGATCTCGCGTTCGCCCTGCGCGTAGCGATGCCACAGCGCCGTCGTCGTCACGCCGGTGATGTAGCCGCGCACGACCACCTCCACCGGCAGTGGGGCGGCCTCGTGCATGACCGAGGCGTTGGGGTCGGGCGCCGACACGAACGCATTCGGCACGAGCGCAGCGGTCTGCTCGAACCACCACGCCGAAAGCTGGTTGAGCACCTGGCCTTTGTACGGCACGTGCGCCAGGACGCGGTCGAAGGCCGAGAGCCGGTCGGTGGTGATGAGCAGACGGCGGCCATCGCCCAGCGCGTACCACTCGCGCACCTTGCCGGCCCCTCGACCCGGCAGCGGCAGGCGCGTCTCGGCCAGGGCGAGGGGCAGGGCGGCGCGAAGTTGGTCAGAGATGAGCATCGAGTCTGGTTAGCCAGGCGCGCGTGCCCTCGGCGAGCAGGGTGGCGATGACGGCTTTGGTCGCGTCCACGGCGAGGAAGGGCGCGATGCCGAACGCCCAACCCTTCGTCCAGTCGCCGCCGAGGAAGCCGTAAGTCAGCCAGGTGGCGCCAACGGCGTAGATGGCGGCCACACCTGCCGGGCCGGCGATGAAGCGCAACAGCGCCCACCGGCCCAGGCCGCGTTCGGCCAGCCACCCGGCGGCGAACGCGCCCGCGACAAAGCCGACCAGATAGCCGGCGGAGGGCCGCGCCCAGGCGAGCGTGCCCAGGCCGCCCGCATCCAGCGGCAGGCCCGCAGTGATGGCGACTAAGTAGGCGATCTGGCTTAGCGCGCCATCCTTCGCGCCGAGCGTCAGCCCGGCCAGCAGCACAGCCAACACCTGCAGTGTGATGGGCACCGGCTCCAGCGGGAGGGTCACGCGCGCGCCGAGGGCGGTGAGCGCCGCGAAGCCGACAATCGCCAGCACGCGCACGATAGCTGAGTACGATACGCGAGTCTTGAGATGAGCAGCGAGCATAAGCACCTCCAAGTGATGAAAGTGAGTGGCTGAAGAAGTGACGGGGTGAAACCGGATTTGCTTTTCACCCGCTCACCCGTTCATCCCGTCATGTGTCTGACCCCGTTCTGAAACAGCGCGAGTCCCAGGCCGCCGTTTTCGCCGCGTGTGAAGCGCGGGTGCTGGTGGGCGACGATGTGGTTCTCCGGGTGCGGCATCAGGCCGAGCACGTTGCCCTGCGGGTTGCACACGCCGGCGATATCGGCGATGGAGCCGTTGGGGTTGGCCGGGTAACGTTCGTTGGCCGGCGAGCCATCGGCGTTGGCATAGGTCAGCGCGATCTGGCCATTGGCGTGCAGGTCGGCCAGCAGGACCGGGTCGGACAGGGTGAAGTTGCCCTCGCCGTGAGCCACCGGGCAGTACAGGGGTTCGCTCAGGTTGCGTGTCCACAGGCACTTGGACGAGCGCGGTATGAGCGTGACCCAGCGGCACTCGAAGCGCCCCGAGGCATTGAAAGTCAGCGTGGCGTACGGCGCGTTGCCCAGCGCGTTCAGGCCGGGCAGGAGGCCGGACTTGACCAGCGCCTGAAAGCCGTTACAGATGCCGAGGACGGGCCGACCGCTCTCGATGAAAGCGCGCACTTCGTCGGCGAAGTAGGTTTTGAGGTCGAGGCCCAGCAACCGCCCGGCCCCGAGCGCGTCGGCGTAGGAGAAGCCGCCGGGGATGACCAACAACTGATAACGGCCGATCGAGGCGCGCTGTTCGCGCAGCGCGTTGAGGGGCATGATCTCCGGCTGTGCGCCGGCCAGCTCGAGGGCATGCGCCACGTCGTGATCGCGGTTGGCGCCGGTGGCGTGGAGGATGAGGGCGCGGGGCGGCATGGGGGGATTTCAGGGAGATTGCCAGGCTTTGATCAGTTCAGTAAGGGTCAACGAAATCAGTGTTTCAGTGTTCGTGGTGAGGGTGAGCCGTTCGCTGCCGGTGACCATCCCCACACGAGCAAAGGGCAGGCCGGCCAGCACCTGCTCGAACGCCGCGCAGTTCGTGGGCTGGACCTCCACCAGCAGCCGCCCGTTGGATTCGCTAAAGAGCGCAGTCACCGGATCATCCGTCGCCAGCGTAAGCGCCAGCCCCAGCCGTCCGCCGATGCACATCTCCGCCGCCGCCACGGCCAGCCCGCCCTCGCTCAGATCGTGGCAGGCGCGCACCAGGCCGGCGCGCATGGCGGCGTGCAGGCCGTGGTAGAGAGCGGGGGCGGAGGCCGGTAAATCCGGGACGCGATGCGGGGTGTGTGGGGCGTGGTCGGTTGCCGAACCGCACACCAGGTTGAAGTGAGATCCGCCGAATTCCTCACGGGTCTCCCCCAACAAATACATCGCGTCCCCCGCCGCTTTCAAATCCATTGTCACCGCGCGGTTCACGTCTTCAATCAGCGCGATAGCGGAGATGAGCAATGTGCCGGGGATAGCGTGGCGCTGACCGTCCGCGCCGAGGTATTCGTTGTTGAGCGAGTCCTTGCCGGAGATGAAGGGCGCGCCGTAGTGCAGGGCGGCGTCGTGGCAGCCGCGCGCGGCCTCCACCAGCGCGCCGAGGGTCTCCGGCCGGTTCGGATCGCCCCAGCAGAAATTATCGAGCAGGGCGATGCGTTCGGGGTCTGCGCCCACGGCCACGGCGTTGCGGATCGCCTCGTCCACGGCACTCAACGCCATGCGGTACGGGTCGAGCTTGCCGTACTGCGGATTGATGCCGTTGCTCAGCACAATGCCGCGCGTGCCTTTGGTCCTCGCCGGCTTGAGCACGCAGGCGTCCGAGGGCCCGTCGTTCTGTGCGCCGGTGAGCGGCCTCACTACGGTGCCGCCCTGCACCTCGTGATCGTAAACGCGGATCACATCCGCCTTGCTGGCGATGTTGGGATGGGCGAGGAGGGCGAGGAGGAGGGTGTTGAAATTGACCGCAGACGTCGGACGGCGGAGGTCGGACGTGTCGGCGGCGGTCTGCCGTCTACCGTCTGCCGTCGCCTGGAGTTGTCGCTGCGGGATCCCGTCGTGCAGAAAGCTGTTCGCGAGGTCGAGGACGAGCTGATCGGCGTAGCGCACGACGAGACGGCCGGTATCGGTGAAGGCGCCGATGTCGGTCAACTCTACATCGAACAAGTCGCAGAACGCTTGCAGGCGGGCGACGGCGTCCAGGGGGACGGCCAGCACCATCCGCTCCTGCGCCTCCGAGAGCCAGATCTCCCACGGCGCGAGGCCGCGATATTTCAGCCGCACCCGGCTCAGGTCCACCTCTGCGCCGCAGCCGCTCGCCATCTCGCCCACTGCCGAGGACAGGCCGCCCGCGCCGCAGTCGGTGATGGCGTGGTACAGGCCGGCGTCGCGCGCGCGGGTGATGACCTCGATCAGACCCTTCTCGGTGATCGGGTCGCCGATCTGCACCGAGGCGCCCGCGACCTCGCCGGTCTGCGCGTCCATCGTCATGCTGGAGAAGGTCGCGCCGCGCAAGCCGTCGCGGCCGGTGCGCCCGCCCAGCACGATCACGCGGTCGCCGGGCTGCGGGCGGCGCGGATGCCTGCCCTTCGGCGCCAGGCCTACGCAGCCGCAGAAGACGAGCGGGTTGGCCGTGTAGCCGGCGTCGTAAAGGATCGCGCCATTGACGGTGGGCAGGCCGATCTTGTTGCCATAGTCCCGGATGCCGGCGACGACGCCGGAGCGCACGCGGCGCGGGTGCAGCACGCCCTCGGGCAAAGATTGCGGATTGGCATCCAGCGGGCCGAAGCAGAGCACGTCGGTGGCGGCGATGGGTTTGGCGCTCACGCCGAGGATATCGCGGATGACGCCGCCCACGCCGGTGTTCGCGCCGCCGAACGGCTCGATGGCCGAGGGGTGGTTGTGAGTCTCGACCTTGAAGCTGATCTCATATTCGTCGTCGAAGTCGAGGATGCCGGCGTTGTCCACAAACGCGGAGCGCACCCAGGGCGCGGCGATCTGGTCGGTGGCGGCTTTGAGATAGGTGCGGAGCAGGCCGTTGACTTCGGTGGAGGGTGGTGAGTGGGGAATGGATGGCTGATCGTTCTGATCGCTGACCGCCGACGGCTGAATGCTGATTCTGGCTTTGAACGTCTTGTGGACGCAATGCTCGCTCCAGGTCTGCGCGATCATCTCGAACTCGACGTCGGTCGGGTCGCGTCCCTCGGCGCGGAAGTAACGCTGGATGGCCTGCATCTCGGCCAGGTCCAGCGCGGCGCGGCGTTCGCGCGAGAGGGCCAGCAGTTCAGAGTCATCTAGCTCGCGAACGGGGATCAGCTCGGTTCGGGTGTTGGCCTCGGCGGCCTCGGGGAAGTGCGGCGTGAGCGGGCCGAGGGCGTAATGTTGAATGACGCCGTTCGCCAGCAGGCCGCGCGCCAGCGCGTGCAGGTCGGCTTGGCGCAGCTTCTTCCCGTGGACGACGTAGCGCTGGCCGGTGGCGGCGCGAGTCACGCCAGGGATCCCCAGCTCCTTCGCCGCGCGCACGATCTGCTCGGCGACGGGATCGGCGACGCCGGGGCGGAGGACGACCTCGATGACCGGGGGTTGCGGATTTGAGATTTGAGATTTGTGGTTTTGACTGCGCCACTCGGCGGTTTGGGCGACGGGGTCGCTGAGCAGTTCGGCCTCCAGCCGCATCTGGTCGGCGGCGGAGAGCGCGCCCTCGATGAAGTACAGGTCGGCGGCGGCGATGGAAGTGATGCGCGTCAGGCCGAGGGCGTGGGCGTCGTGCAGCAGGCCGCGCGAGCGCGGGTCGGGCAGACGGCGCGGGCGGACGATCAGGCAGTGGAGGGGCAGCGGCATTAAGCGTGGTACACCGGCGCAGACTTTTGCGCGGGCGTTGTGGGCGTGTGAGTTGTGTGAAAGGCTGAGACGGCTTGAATTGTAGGGGAGGGTGGGCGGGGCGACAAGGGCCAGGCTCATTATGGCGAGGGCAACCCCAGATACGCCCGCAGGTCCTGCACGCTGGAGAACCAGGCAATCGTTGTCATGAACTCGGCCAGGCTGGCGCTGCGGCGGCGCAGCAAACGCACCGCCGGCCCCACCGGGTCCGCGCCGGACGCCCCGCCGCCGGGTGAAGCGTTGTACGCGCCGTGAAAGGCGAAGTAGGCCTGGTTGAGCTTGCGGATGCGGTAGCCGTTCTCCCAGAAGACCTGGCGGCGCTGCTCCATGTAGGCCTCGGCTTCTTCAATTTTGCCCTGCGCCAGCAGCTCGTCGGCACGGACGCGCGTCAGGCGCATCTCGGCGCGGAAATCAAAGCCCGGCTCGGTGGGCTGTTCCTCGGGGCTCAGCGCGCGGTCAATAAAGTTGCGGAAGCCGGGCGAGGGCGGCGCCAGGTCGGGATAGTAACGGCGCATCACCAGCGGTCCAACTTCATCGCCGATGAGCGTGGCAGCGGTCTCGTTCATCGTGCGCAGCTCGGGCGAGGCGTCGTAGAGCAGGCCCAGCGGTCGTAGCGTGAAATAGTTGTGCGCCCACTCGTGCGCGATGACGTTGACGATCCAGTTCAGGTCGGCGCTCTGGGCCACCATCGTAGGGTAAGTGCCGATGCCGCCCACCGGCGTCACCAGCGTCGAGACGTCTAGGCCGTGCGCCGTGCGCTGCTCCAGCGCTACCTGCTGATCGAGGGTCAGGTCGCCGACGAGCATGTAGATCGCCGCCTGCCTGATCTCGTCGCGGGGTGAGACGATGAGGGCGAGCGGCAGGGGCGTGAAATGAAAGGCCGGCGGTGGGAACACCTGTCCGCCGAATGCCATCCCCTGCTCCGCGAAGACGGCGGCGACCTGTTCCTGCAGGATGGCTTCGACCAGCGGCTGGCGTTCGGCCAGGCGGGCGCGGAGGGTTGCCTGTTGCGCGCGCAGCTCGGCGGTGGCGGCAGCCGGGTCGGCGATGGCGGGGTCGGCGTAGCGCGTGGCGATGTCGCCCTCGACCCGATTGAGCTCGGCGCGCAGGCCGAAGAACTCGCGCACCCGTCGGCTGCGTTCGACCTCGGAGAGGTACAGTTGATCGTTGACGCTGGCCTGGCGCAGCTTGACACTGAGGGCGGTGAAGGTCCAACCTGCGAAATCGAATTCCAGGCCGCGCGTGAAGGCGCGCACTTTGTTGGGCAGGTCGGTCGGGATGCGGAAGGCATCGCCGGTTAGGAGCAAGGCCAGGCCCAGGCCCAACACCGCCCGACCGATCCAGACGCCGAAGGCTATGGCGAGACGGAGAGGGCAAGCGACCACGGTGAAATCATAGCATGGCGGGTGCTATAATCGTCGAACTTTATGAACTTCTTAGTCACCGGCGCCGCCGGTTTTTTGGGCGCAGCCTTGTCGAACCGACTCGTTCAGGCAGGGCATGCCGTGCGCGGCTTGGACGATCTCTCTTCCGGCGACCCGGCCCGCCTGCTGCCTCAGGTTCATCTGACGCGCGGCGACATCAACGACCGGCCCAAGTTGTGGACGCTGCTGCAGGACATTGACTGTGTCTATCACCTGGCGGCGCGTGTCTCGGTGCCGGAGTCGGTGCTTTACCCGCGCGAGTACAACGCCGTCAACGTCGGCGGGACGGTGAGCTTGATGGAGGCCATGCGCGATGTGGGCGTCAAACGGGTGGTGCTGGCCTCGTCGGGCGCGGTGTACGGCGACCAGGGCGCGCAGCCGCTGCGCGAAGACATGCGCCCGAACCCACGCAGCCCGTATGCCGTAAGCAAGCTGGCGGCGGAGTTCTACGTCCGCACGATCGGCGCGCTGTGGCAGATCGAAACGGTGGCCCTGCGCGTCTTCAATGCCTATGGGCCTGGCCAGCCATTGCCTGCTGCGCACGCTCCCGTCATCCCGCGCTTCCTAAAGCAGGCACTGTCCGGCGGCTCGCTCGTAGCGCATGGCGACGGCTCGCAAACACGCGACTACGTCTATCTCGACGATGTGCTGGAGGCGCTGGTGGCGGCGGCCACGGCCCGCACCGTGGATCGGTGCGTCATCAACGTAGGCAGCGGGCAGGAGACGAGCGTGCGCGAGCTGATGGCGCATCTGGCCGAAGTGACGGGCCGCAAGCTGGACGTGATCTTCTCTCGCTCAGAGGATGGCGGCGTCTCGCGCATGTGCGCCGACCTGTCGCTAGCCGCCGAAAAGCTGGCTTTTCGGCCGCGCCTCAGCCTGGTTGAGGGTCTGCGCCTCACCCTCGAGCGCGACCCGCGTTTCTCGCTTATGAGCGCAGCAGGCTCAAGATGAGGCCGTCACGCGCCGGGACGGTCACCGTCAGCCTGCCCGACTCGACGCGCTCCTGGCCGGCGCCGTAGACGGCTTCGAGCAAGCTGCCATCCTCGAACAGCTCCGCCACGGGGATGGACACCAGCAGCGCTTCTTCGCCGCGGTTGGCGGCGACCACCAGCACGTCGCGCCCAAGACGGCGGCCAAAGGCCACCACATCGCTCGTCGCGTGCAGGCGATGGTACGTTCCTTTGCGCAGGGCCGGATGCGCGCGGCGCAGGGCGATCAGGCGTTTGTAGTGGGCCAACAGGTCGTGGTTCCAGGTCTCGGGCGCATGCCAGGGGAAAGGCCGACGCGCTTCGGCGTCCGGCACGCCGCCCGGCAGACCGATCTCGCTGCCATAGTACACGCTGGGCGCGCCGGGGTATGTCATCAGCAACAAAACGGCGAGCTTGACGCTGGGCAGATCGTCGCCCACCAGGGTGGTGAGGCGCGCTGTGTCATGGCTATCGAGCAGGTTGAGCTGCGCTAGCGAGACTTCCCATGGGTATAGGTTGAGCAAGGCGTCAATCCGGTCGGCGTAAGCACGGCCATCCAGTTCCAAGGATGGGTTGTAGCCTTTGCCCTGATGCAAACGCGGATTGACGCGGGCCCCGGCGCTGAAGGCGATGGCGGATTCGGTGAAAGGATAATTCATCGTTGCATCAAAGCGATCCCCTTGCAACCATTCCGGCGCCGGCTCCCAGATTTCGCCGACGATGTAGGCCTGGGGATTGATGGCCTTCACCCGCTCACGGAACTCCTCCCAGAAACCGTCCACCTTGATCTCGGCGGCCACGTCCAGCCGCCAGCCGTCAATGCCGCGATGAATCCAGTGTTCGGCCACGCGCATGAGGTACTCACGTACGTGCGGGTTGTTGTGATTAAATTTCGGCAGTGCATGCAAGTTCCACCAGGCCTCGTAGCCGGCCGGCCGGGAATGGTCGTAGGCGTTGGGCGGAAACTCGTAGACGTTGAACCAGTCGAGATAAGCCGAGGCGCGCCCGTTCTCCAGAATATCGTGGAAGTAGAAGAAGCCGCGCGAGGCGTGATTGAACACGCCATCCAGCACCACCTTGAGCCCGCGCCGGTGCGCCTCGTGTAACAGCGTGAAAAACGCTTCATTACCGCCGAGCATCGGGTCAACTTGGTAGTAGTCGTAGGTGTGATACCGGTGGTTGGAGGCGGATTGAAAGATCGGGCAGAAGTACAGAGCGGTGATGCCCAGGTCTTGCAGGTAATCGAGGTGTTCCAGCACGCCGAGCAGGTCGCCGCCCTTGTAGCCATGGGCGGTGGGCGGCGTGTCCCACGGCTCAAGATGGGCGGCTTTGGGGACGTGGGCGCTCTTGGCAAAACGGTCGGGGAAGATTTGATAGAAGATCGCGTCCTTCACCCAGTCCGGCGTGTAGACAGTCGGCATGGTGTTCCTTTGGCGGTGTGCTTGGATTTTGTGACGCCGAATGATACCATCGCCTCAACCGCCTCCGCGTCGGGAGAGGTGCCGGGATGAGTGAAGATACCGTGAAAAGGCGCATCTGTTTTGTCTGTCTGGGAAACATCTGTCGCAGCCCAATGGCCGCCGGCGTGTTCCGCCATCTGGCGCAACAGGCCGGCCTGGCCGATTCGGTTCACGTCGAGTCCGCCGGCCTGGGAGCCTGGCACGTAGGCGAGCCGCCGGACGCCCGCGCCGTGCGTACCGCCCGCAGGCACGGCGTCGTGCTGGACGGCGTCGCTCAACAGTTTACGGCCCGCGATTTCGAGCGCTTCGACCTGCTGCTGGCTTTGGATGAGGACATCTACAATGGGTTGTTGCGCCTGGCGCGCAACCCCGCCGACCGCAGCAAGGTGAAGTACCTGCGCGACTACGATCCGCAGGCCGGCGCAGATCGGGAAGTGCCCGACCCGTATTACAGCGACCAGCGCGCCTTCGACCAGGCGTATGAACTGGTGGAGCGGAGCTGCCGGGGGTTGCTGGAGAAGCTTCAGTCATCCATCGTGACTCATGATTGATGGCGAATGACGGATGATTGCCGGGGCAGTGCGGCAGTATGTGAGTGAGCGCGGCTGGGGGACGATCACTAGCGCGAAGGCGGTGGGCGGCGGCTGCATCAGCGATGGGCGCGTCCTGGAGACGGAGCGTGGGCCGAAGCTTTTTCTGAAGACGAACGCCGACGCGCCGCCGGGGATGTTTGTGCGTGAAGCCGAGGGACTGGCTGTGCTGGCGGCAGCGACCGGTGGGCCGCGCGTCCCGCAGCCGCTGCTCGCCGGCGCCGATTTCCTGCTGCTGGAGTATCTGGCGCCCGCGCCGCGCCGGCCCGGCGCCTGGGAAGTTCTCGGTCAGCAACTCGCTCGACTCCATGCGCAGGTTGCGCCTCAGTTCGGCTTTGCGCATGACAATTTCATCGGCCTGACACCTCAGCCCAACGGCTGGTGGCGCGATGGCTTCGAATTCTTTGCCGAGCAACGGTTGTTGTTCCAGGGAAAGCTGGCGCGGGAGCGCGGTTTGCTCGACGCTGGGAGCTTTCAGCAGCTTGAACGCCTCACCGCCCGCCTGCGCGACCTGATCCCCGAACAGCCTGCCAGCCTGATCCATGGCGACTTGTGGAGCGGCAACGTCATTGCCGGGCCGGAGGGGCACCTGTGTTTGATTGATCCGGCCGCCCACTACGGCTGGGCCGAGGCCGAATTGGCGATGACGGCATTGTTTGGCGGTTTCCCCGAAGCTTTTTACCACGCCTACGGCTCTGTTCGCCCTTTGATCCCCGGCTATCGGTCACGCTTTGACCTGTACAACCTTTACCATTTGCTCAACCACTTCAACCTGTTCGGGCGCAGTTATCTCGGGCAGGTGGAAGGGATCTTGCGCGAGTATGGGTGAGGTAATCAAAGTGTCAGGTGTCACGTAGGGTGCAACAGCTTCAATACGCAATCTCAAATTTCAATTCTCAAATTCTCGCCACTTCATCGCTTACCTTGTCCAGCCGCGCCATTTCTTCGTCGGTCAGCTGCCAGCCGAGCGCGCCGGCGTTCTGTTCCGCTTGGCGGGCATTCTTCGCGCCGGGGATGGGCAATGCGCCTTTGCGGATGCACCAGTTGAGCGCTACCTGGGCCGGCGTTTTGCCGCCGTGCGCCTCGCCCACTTCGCGCAGGACGGTGATGAGCGGCTGAATGCGTGCCAGCAGGTTTCGATAGCGCTGTTTGCGGATGCCGGGCGGCGGGTTCTGCGGCGTGTATTTGCCGGTGAGCAGGCCCTGTTCCAGCGGGCTGTAGGCAATGAAGCGAATGTGCAGTTCCTGGCAGAGGGCCAGCGAGCCGTTGTGCTCGTTGCGGCGATTGAGCAGGCTGTACGGGACCTGGTTGGCGACCAGCGGCAGGCCGCGCTTCTGCAAGGCCGTGAACGCGCGGCGCGTCTGCTCGAGGTTGTAGTTGGAGACGCCCACGGCGCGCACCAGACCGGCCGCGACGGCGTCGGCCATCGCCTCCATCCAGGTCTCGATCGGAACGGGCGGGAAGGGCCAGTGGATCTGGTATAGATCCACTGCCTCCAGCCCCAGGCGGCGCAGGCTGCCGTGCAGAGCGCTGCAGAACTGGCGCTTCGTCAGGCGCCAGGGCAGCGGCATGAACTTGGTGGCGATGTACGGCTTCTGCCCGTTTCCGAAGCGGGCTTCGCGCAAGAAGCGCGCCAAAAGTGTTTCCGATTGACCCTGGCCGTAGACCTCGGCTGTGTCGAACAAGGTGATGCCGGCGGCCACCGTCACGTCGAACGTCTCTCTGAGTTCGGCCTCGGCGTAGCCCCGGCCGTAGCCCCAGAAGAACTGATCGCCCCATTGCCAGGTGCCCAGGCCTAATTGAAAGTGGTGAAGCGGGTTGTTTGGCGTTGTCATGTCGAGTTGGCTGGTTTTGCCCGAGATCACCTAATCGTATCGCGTTTTGGAGCTTAAAGGAGAGTTCCTGGCACGCCTGCTGTTTGGGCTGTGCCTTCGACGACGACTTGCCGGCGGGGGCAATGGGGTGCGCGCTGAAATGGGCGCCGTGCTTAGGGGAAGGACTGAAAATCAGACGTGTGATTCGGCGAACGGGTCGCGGCCTGGATTGGTGTAGGCCCATTGGCATGCGTAACCCGCCAAGTTGCACTCGGTGGCCTGAGAGCACTTGCGCGTCAGCACGCGATAGGGCTGGCCGACATCCGGCACGTGCTCGTCGAAGTACACCCGCTGCTCCAGCAGCTCGGCGGGCTGGCCAGTATACACACAGGCGATCCTCTTCACAGTTTTCCAGATGGTGGTGGACATGGCGGTTTCCAATCCTCGCCAACTCGGCGGACTTTATCCGAATTCTGTGCTCAGGTTAACGGCCCGGTTCGGCAGCGCCAAGTGTCGTTCGTCATGCGCTGGCACGCCGGTTGACAGGCTGGCGGCACGTCCCGCATAATCACGATCAGGCTATTCAGTCAGGAGGAAGGTGCGATGACGACGATTACCCCGGAGACGCCGCCGCTGCCCGAAGATGTGTCGCAGGAGGAACGGATGCGCGCGCTGATCGAGAACCTGAGCGCCTACATGGAGTATTACCACGGTGGCGGCGTCGAACTGGTGAGCTTCGATGGTGAGGTGCTGCAGGTGCGGATGCGCGGCAAGTGCCGCGGCTGCACCCTCGAGCCGGTTACGTTGCATGGCTGGATCGAGGGCACGGTGCGCCCCTTCTTTCCTGACTTGAAACAGGTGCAATCGGTGTGAAATCAGCCAGGCCGGCGCCTGCGCCCCGGTCTATTGACCTGCCAGCAACGGCTCGACGATTTCCAGCAGATTGCGCAGGATGCGCGCCGTTGCGCCCCAGATGTCATAGTCGCCGTAGTAGAAGTGATAGATCGGCACCGCCGGGCCGGAGGCCGGCGGCTCGCGATATTGCACCGTCAGGTTGGCCGGGTCGGCCAGCCAGCGCAGCGGCACGCCGAAGATCGCGGCGATCTCCGGTGGGGAGGGCGTAAACAGCCGCGGCCAGGTGAAGACGCCGACGAAAGGGGTGATCCGGTACTGCGTGACGGTGAGCAGCTCGTCTAGTTGGCCGAGGACGGTCACGCAGTCGCGGGGCAGGCCGATTTCCTCTTCGGTTTCGCGCAAAGCTGTTTCGATCAGGGAGCGATCGGTCGGGTCAACACGCCCGCCGGGGAAGGCTACCTGGCCGCGATGGTTGGCGAGGTCATGGGTACGCTGCGTCAGCAGAACGTGCCACTCGTTCCGGTCGGCGTACAGGGGAATCAGCACGGCGGCCGGGCGCGCTTCCCACTCGGCGCGGACGAGAGGGCGACGGGCGGCCAGTTGGTCGCGCAGCCGGCCAGGCAAATCAGTCACGCGGCTGAGTATACACCCGCTCGCCGGCCCCAATCCGGCCTTCTTGGCTATTGTCCTGTCGCCAAAGCCGTCCTATACTACGGGCCGAGCAATTTTGGCCCAGCGGGAAGGGAGGTTGACGATGCCCGCGCTCAACAAAGTCCAACTGATCGGTCATCTCGGCAAGGATCCGGAGACGCGCTTCACGCCGACCGGCAAGAAGGTCTGCCACTTCTCGCTGGCCGTCAACCGGCGCGGCGGCGACGACCCGGATTGGTTCCAGGTCGAGGCCTGGGGCCGCCTGGGTGAGGTTTGCCAGCAATACCTCAGCAAGGGGCGGCTGATTTACCTCGAAGGCCGCCTGCAGACCGACCGCTGGAACGACGACAAGGGCGAGACGCACTACCGCACCAAGGTCGTTGCCCGGCAGATGCAGATGCTCGACCGCAAGCCCGATGAGCAGGAAGTCGAGGCCGAGGGCGTCGAGGCCGGCGAGGGCGAATAGCGCTTGCCGGGCGCGCTTCGTTTGCGGCGCGCTGCCAAGGAGCGTTGCCGGCCGCTAGTGATGGTCCACGCGAGGCCGCAGCGGGATCGTGCGGAACTCGCGCACCAATTCCAAGAAGCGCGTCACGGTTAACTCGAACAGCCGCGCACCGAACTCGGGCGTGGCCGCCGCCGCATCGCCGCAAATCCCTTCTTTGGAGAAGCGGCTCCACCAATCCTGCCAGGCGTAGGCAGATGGCTCGGGGTGATCCCAGTTGAAATACTTCAGCTTGAGCTGACCGATGTCGCGGTAGGCTTTGTCCATCTGCACGCGCTCCGGGTGCAGGTGCAGCATCATCGCGGTCTCGTACTCGCAGGCATGGCCCACCGAGCCGGGGCCGCCGCGCCGCTCGGCGTCCAGCACGTCGGCCACCAGGGCCGGGTTTACCGCGGCGTTCACCGTCGTCGCCGCGCAGATCATCCCCGTCTTCAGCACGCACTCGCGTGCCGCCAGATCGCAGATCGAAGCGTTCGAGCCGTGCCCGTTGACGATGAGCAGGTGGGTGAAGCCGTGCCGCGCCACGGAGATAGCTGTTTGCGACAGGTAGGCCAGCGTCGTCTGGATGTCAATCGCAATGGTGCCGGGGAAGTCCATGTGGTGTTCGTCCAGGCCGAAGGGGATGACGGGCAGCACGAGCAGGTCGCCTGCGGCGCGCCGCCCGCACTCGGCCAGCACACCCTCGAGGATGTCATTGTCTGTAGAGAGGGCCAGGTGCGGGCCGTGATCCTCCACCGCGCCGATGGGGATGGCGACCACCGGCTGGGGCCGGCGGGCGATGGCCGCTTTCATTTCGGGCCAGGTGAGGTGATCGTAGCGCCAGGGTTCTTTTGTCATGGGGGCCTCCGAACGCGGAAAGGATGAAGCAGCCTCGAGAACGAGCATATCCCAGTTCGCTTGTGCCAATAATCTAGCAGTTCGCCACCCCAAACTCGTCAGTTCGATACTTGGAATTCGTCTGAATTTTGTGGACGGAGTCAGAAAGGATGGGTAAGACGAATGCTAGTTCCAGACGTCTTTCCTGAAGCAATGCTGATTTGAGAAGGAGACCATGTTCAAGTATCGTGTCTTTACTATGCTGTTCCTCATTGTGAGTGTGGCGAGCGGAAGTATAAGTGCGGTTACCGCCGAAAACCTTACTTCTCAGTCATCCTTAGTCCCAGTGCGGATATATTGGGATGATGTGAATGTAGGGGATATTGTCCTCGAAGGGCTACCAGGAGGTAGTGGATGCGCTTTCAATAATCCGTCAGTGTAAACAACGATTTCCAGCGGCGATCAGACTAAATGGCCGAGTCTCAGAGCCTGTTTGTTAAAGAAATCTACGGAATGAGAAACGGGCCTAAGATAGACACATGCTCATGCTCTTCAAACGCAAAGCCTACCCGTCGGACTTGAGTGATGCGGACTGGGAACGACTGAAAACGTTGCTGCCCGCCGCCAAAGCCCTCTGTGTCTATGATGGTCTGGACATCGCCCACCTATAATTTAGTGTAGGGCGGAAGGAGATCGTTATGTCCCAGACTACTGCGCTTACCCATGGCTCGCTGCCCGCCGCCCCCGCGGGGGCGGCGGGCAGCGAGGTCGTCGCGCGCCCGGCCCGCCGGCGCTTCACGGCCGAGTACAAGTTGCGCATCCTGCAGGCCGCTGACCGCTGTACCGACGGCGAGCTGGGCGCGCTGCTGCGCCGTGAAGGGCTGTACTCGTCACACCTCACGAC
>JBBIQY010000018.1:0-47984 GCA_037442085.1 Anaerolineae bacterium | reverse complement strand
CGTCACCGATACCGGCGGACTGACCACCACGGTCACGACCACAGTTACGGTGAACAACATCACGCCGACGATCAGCTCGATCACCCGCAGCCCGGCGAGCGTCAATCAGGGCGAGACGGTGACGGTGACGGTGACGGCCACCGACCCCGGCGGCGCCAGCGACCCGCTGACCTATGCCTTCGACTGCGACGATGATGGGGCTTATGAAATCGGGCCGCAGAGCGGCAACAGTGCCGCCTGCGTCATGCGCCCGGCAGGCTTGCGCACCATCCGCGTGCGCGTCACCGATACCGGCGGACTGACCACCACGGTCACGACCACAGTTACGGTGAACAACATCACGCCGACGATCAGCTCGATCACCCGCAGCCCGGCGAGCGTCAATCAGGGCGAGACGGTGACGGTGACGGTGACGGCCACCGACCCCGGCGGCGCCAGCGACCCGCTGACCTATGCCTTCGACTGCGACGATGATGGGGCTTATGAAATCGGGCCGCAGAGCGGCAACAGTGCCGCCTGCGTCATGCGCCCGGCAGGCTTGCGCACCATCCGCGTGCGCGTCACCGACTCCAACGGCGGCTCGGCCAGTAACACCACCGAGGTCACGGTGAATAACGTCGCGCCGACGATTGTATCCCTGACCGACAGCGGCCCGATCATCGAGGGCAGCTCGGTCACCATCATGCTCACCGCCACCGACCCGGGCGGCGTGAACGATCCGTTGACCTACGCCTTCGATTGCAACAACGACGGCAACTTCGAGATCGGGCCGCAGAGCGGCAACAGCGCCGCCTGCTTTTTTGGGGATAACGGCGTCTATGCCGTGCGCGCGCGCGTCGCCGACTCGAACGGCGACTCGGCCAGTAACACCACCGAGGTCACGGTGAATAACGCGCCGCCGGTTATCCTCGTGATCAACAACAACAGCCCGCGCCTGCCGAACGATCCGGTCACCATCCGGGTTGCGGCCACGGATCCGGCCGGCGCCAACGATCCGTTGCAGTACGAATTCGACTGCGATAACAACGGGATCTACGAGGTCGGCCCACAGGCTGATTTCACGGCCACCTGTGTGTTTTCCGGCCTCGGCGACTACGCGGTGAACGTGCGCGTCACCGATGGCGATGGCGGCGCAGCGACCGGCTCAACGTCGGTCTCCATCGTCAGCGTCCTGCGGGTGTTCCTGCCGTTGATTCTCAGATGATCGAGCCCAACGTCGCCCGCCGAGCGCGTAAGCGGCAAAAAAAGCTGGCTCCCGGCCGAAAGCAGGACAAGGCCGGGAGCCGTCCTGTCGCGCAGAGTCAACCGGCGCGCTGGCTTCGGCGGCTGGCGGCCTCGATCGAGCGCCAGGCAGAGATGGTTCTGGAAAACCTCCACCGACCACAAAGGTTTTTTTGAAGTTTGGAGTTTGAAGTCTGAAGTTGGGAGTTTGAGTTTGCAGCTGGAAGCCGCGCTATGACGACCCTTCGCATCGCACTGGATCCGGAGATCACACAAGCCTATGGGCCCGAGGTTCATTGGATCTGGCGCACCATCCTCTTGACGCAGGGCTGGGGCTGGATCGAAACGTCACTCGCTGAGCCGTGCGACCTAGCCTACACGCCGGACCCGGACCGGGCCCCATTGGCGCGCCTGTGTGTGCAGGCCGACCTGGGGGCCTGGGAGCGCCGCACGGCGCTGCGGCTCAGAAAGCTGATCAACGGCAGCGGCCCACACCATCCCGTTTACGTCGGTTGGGAGACCCCGCCGTTGGCGCTGACCACCGACTCCGCTCAACGAATCTGCCGCCGCGACCTGGCCCTGGATGTGTACTGGCTGATGACGGGCCAGGAGGAGCGCTATTGGCCTCAGGACCGGCACGGCTTTCGGGATTATTCCGGCAGCGCCTGGCAGGAACAGGGCGTTTTCGGCAAAGCGCCCGCCTCGACCCTCAGCGCGTGGCTCAAATGCGTGCTGTTGCAATTGGGCTGCCCTGAGCCGGCACCTGCCTGGCCGAACGGCAAGCGCGCCGCGGCCGCCGCCGGCCACGACGTGGATTATCCTCAAGTCATCCGCTGGCTCGAACCCCTGCGGATTATTGCGCGGCAGGGCGCTGGCGGCCTCGGCCCGGCTCTGGAGGTGGCCCTGGGCAAGCGCCACCACTGGCTCTTTCGGAACTGGATGAATCTGGAGCGATCGCTCGGCGTGCGTTCCGCCTTCTACTTCATGACGGTTCGCGGCTCGCTGGCGCAGTATGCCCTGGGGACGCCCGACGCTTTTTACGATGTCGGCGCCGCGCCGTTCCGGGATGTGCTGCGCGAACTGGCGAATGAGGGCTTCGAGGTCGGGCTGCATGCCAGCTATCGGGCATATACCAGCCCCCAAAGGCTGGCGGCCGAGAAGCGCCGGCTCGAAGACCTTCTCGGCCGGCCGGTGTCCGGCATTCGCCACCACTACTGGCACACCAACCCGGCGGATGTCGAGGAGACGCTTCTCTTTCACGAGCAGGCAGGGTTCCAGTACGACTCGTCCCTCGTTCACAACCGCTACCTGGGGTGGCGGCGCGGTTGTGCGAACCCTTTTTATCCGTTTCATCAGCGATTGCGACGGGAGGTCGGGACGCTGCAAGTGCCGCTCGGCTGGATGGACGATCAGCTCTTCCACCTGGCCGCCCACAACCCGGGCGATCCGCGCGAACGTCTGCAGGCCCTGATTGACCGGGCCGCCGCCGTCGAAGGCTGCTTCGTCATGGATGTCCACGACTACGTGTACGACGAGGCGTTGTACCCCGGCTGGCAGGGCCTCTATCGCTGGGCATGGGAAACCATTGACCGGCGCGGCGACTTCTGGAAGGCGACCCCGATTGAAATCGCCGCACACTGGCGGAAACGATACAGCTCTCTTCTGGCCGCCAGCCGCGGGCTGGCTCTTGGACGCGCCGAAGTGGCAAACACTCCGGCCGGCGCCTGATCTATGTCCACTCAAGTCAGCTTGCTTTCCCCGGCAGCCGCTCAGGTTCAAACCACCGTCAAGTCGCGCATCCTGCCGCTGGATGGGCTGCGCGGACTGGCGTTGGTGTTCATGGCCCTGGATCATGCGGCCGCCTTTGTCGGCGTCGGCCTGCAAGCGGAAACATACGGCGGGCTGCGGGCCGTTCTGCAAAGCCCGGCCTACTGGCTCTCGGGCTTGCTGACGAACATCGCCGCGCCGGCCTTCTGGTTGCTGGCCGGCGTCAGCGTGGCGTTGCTCGAAGCAAGCCGGCGCCGCGCCGGCGAGAGCGAGGGGCAGATCACCCGCTTCCTGCTCATCCGGGCCGGTGTGCTGGCCGTTCTCAGCCTGACGATTTGTGATTGGTTCTGGGCCGGGACCGTGGTGTATATGCAGGTGTTGTTGAGCCTGGGCCTGAGCCTGGCTCTGCTCAGCCTGCTGCGCCGCCTGCCGGATTATGCCCTGTTGGTCCTCGTCGTGATTCAACTGGCGCTTTTCCAGGCCGCCCTGCCCTGGATCGCCGCCAATTTCTGGCAGACCCCCAATTATTGGTCAGCGCTGTTGCTGGGTTACACCACCGTCACTTACCCGGCCTCGGAGTTTTCCCTCGGCGGCTGGATGCCTTTGATGATGCTCGGGCTGCTAATTGGCCGCAACCTGCATCGGCCTGAGCTGCGCCAGCCGCGCACCTGGTTTGCCGTCGGCGGCGGGCTGTTGCTGGTCTGGGTTGTGCTGCGCAGCTGGGGCGGTTTTGGCGATCTGACGCCTTTCTCGGCTGGCGAGGAATGGTTCCGCTTCTTCATCCTGAGCAAAGAACCGCCGAGCCTGACCTTCTTTACCTTCAACCTGGGGCTGGCGGCCCTGGCGCTCGGCCTGCTCTATACGCGCAGCGCCTGGCTGGAGAGCGGGCCGGGTCAATGGCTGGTGGCGCTGGGGCAGGCGGCGCTCTTCAGCTTCGTGGCGCATATCGTGATCTATAATCTGGTGAGTCGCGGTGTGTTGTTTCTGAGTCTGCCCGGGCCGGGGCTCATCAAGGCCTACCTGGCCTGGCTGTTGGGGCTGTTCCTGCTCTTCCCGCTGGCGCGCGCCTATCGCGATCTGCGGCGGCGCCATCCCCGCAGCCTGCTGCGCTATCTGTAGCGCGCCGCAAGACCCCTCGCCGATGCTTCGACTGCTGATCCTGGGGCTGGTGTTTCTCAGCCCGCCCTTCCTGAAGAAGGTTTGGTTGCGATGGGGACTGGGCGCGGAGATTGACCCGCGGGCCGAGATCGGCTGGTTCTCGGCGGTGGCGGCGCGTCGAATCAGGCTGGGCCGCTATGCCGTGATCCGACCGTTGACGCTCATTCGCCTGGACGGCGATCTGACTCTGGACGATTACGCCGAGGTCAGCAGCTTCACCCTCGTGTATGGTTCGTCCGACTTGAAAGTTGGGGCGGGGAGCTACATTGGCCCGCAGTGCCTGATCAACGCCGACGAGCCAGTGGTCATCGGCGCTGGTTCTGCGCTCGGCCCGCGCAGCATGGTCTTCACGCACGGCTCGTTCCTGCCGTACACCGAAGGCTACTGGGTGAAGCTCGCCGGTGTGACGCTCGGCGACCGGGTGTGGTGCGCGGCCGGCGTCTTCCTGCATCCCGGTGTGGAGATCGGCGACAACTCCTTTGTCAATTCAATGGCGGTGGTGAGCGGCGTGATCCCGCCCGGCTCGGTGGTGGAAGGCAACCCTGCCAGAGTCGTGTACCCGATGGAGCGCGTCCAGCGCAAGATGACGCCCAGGCAGGTGGACGTGGCGCTGGAGCACATCCTGCGCGATTTTGCCGAGCTGGGCCTGCGGCGTGAACTCAAAATCGATTCCATTGATGTGACGCCGCGCGAGCTGCGTTTCCGCTGGCGCGGCCGGCCCTATCGAGTTGTGATTGTGCCCTCGACCGGCGCGGCGCCGCCCCCACCGTCTCAAGATGAACGGTTTATTTACCTGGTCAATTCTACCGATTGGCAAACGCCACCGGATGCATTAGCCTTGGATGTGCCGGGCCGGACAACGCGGTATGCGCGCGACCGCGTGCACACGGCGCTGCGCCTCTTCCTGCTGCGCTACTATGGGATGCGTTTCACGGACATAGACTAGCGCAGCGCACGTTCATTGGCAGCGGAAGTGGAGATTGACCCATGTTGGATTCGCGCCTCTTCCCTCGCGTGGTAGTGGTTGGGTTGAGCTGCCTGCTCATTTTGCTGGCAGCGGCGGGCCTGGCCGCCCCCGGAGCGCCGGCTTATTCCCGGCCTTTTCTTCAGAGCACGCTGGCCCCCGGCCTGCGACTTTATCTGCCGTTGATCAGCCGGAATTATCCCAACACGGAATGGTCTCAGCACGCGCACAATGCGCAGCGGACGAGCTTCACCAGCGAGTCGGTTCCGACCCCCTGGCGCTGGAAGTGGGCCTGGAACGGGCCGAACAGCTCCGGCGGGATCAGCAGCGGCAAGTTCCGCCTGCCGCGCAACAGCCAGCCGGTGACGGGCGGGGGGCGGGTGTACATCGCGGCGGGCAATCGGGGCGTCTACGCGCTCAACCAGTCCAATGGCGCGGTGGCCTGGAACCGCAATCCGGGTGGCAGCATCAACTCCACCCCGGCCTACGACGGGGATACGAATGCCGTGTTCGTCGTTTCGTCGAACGGTACCCTCTATAAGCTAAACGCCGACACCGGCAATACCCTCGGCCAGTTCGCGACCGGCAGCGCCAGCACCCTGCCGCTGCCGCCGGCGGTCATCTCCGACCGCGTGTTCTTCTCGCTGGGGAATCGTGTTTATGCGGTCAGCAAAACTTCTCTGACGCAGATTTGGAGTTATGATGCCGGCGCTCCGGTGCATACGCCGCCGGCCTATTCGCCGTCGCGCAATCGCGTCATCGCTGTCAGTAGTGATTTATACGTGCACGCCATCAACAACGCCGACGGCGGCCGAGCATGGAGGGTCAAGCCCACCCCGCGAACCGGCGGTAATCCGGGTGACTCCAACTCCAGCGTGGCCGAGGCTTACCATGGCTGGCCGGTGATTGCCGAAGTCCACGGCTATGTTCTGGTCAAGCTGCGTCTGGACTGGCAGTCGCTATGGCTCCCGAATCCTTGGCCCAGCACCAACGCTGCCATGCGCAGCTTCCTACAATCGCAACCGGCTTATCAGGCGCTGCTGGTGCTGGATCTGGATGACGGCACGGTTCCCTTCATCGCGAACGTAGGGCACGGAGGCTATGGCGACGGAGGTTACATGCCCATGGGGCCGCAGCCTGTGGTCAAACAACTGCCCGACGGGCAGGAAGTTGCCTATGTCGTGATGCGCGGCTCGCCCTGCCTGGCCAATCCGTGTGACGGCCGCTGGGACTCGCGCCTGGGCGAAATGCTGCTAGATGGAACGACAGTCCCGGGGTACCAGGCCGGCGATGTGCGTTTCATCCAAAACACCTTCTTTCCCACCGATGAGCAGGCGAACCTGACCATGGCGGGCAATCAACTCTTAGCCGCGCACTGGGAAGCCGGCATTGCGCATCAGATCGTAGACCGCTCGGCTTCCAGAGGCACAGGCTCAAATCCGATTACGACGATGAATTTGCCGCATATCGTGACGTCGCAGGACTCTAATCCGTGCGGCAGCTTTAGCGCCAGCCACTATTGTGGACAGGGCCTTGTCAATACGCGCCCCTGGCCCGGCGGTTTCTACATCTACTGGCAACAGGGGGCAGTGTATGACCGGTACTGGAGCGAATACGCTGCCTGGGTGGTGAGCAATGGCCTGGTCCTCTTCGTCAGCACCGATGGGGCCGTAGTGGCGCTCGAGGCCGGCAATCCAACCGGCCAGTCCAATGGCGAGCCGTTGATGGTTGCCTTCCATTCACCGGCCGGCGGAGCCGCAGCGTTGGATGAGACGGGTCAAATCGCTACGCTCTCCGTGGCCGCAGCAATTGCAGGCGCAGATGAAACTGCCATCCCCTATGATCAGGCCGCGTCTCACGCAGGCCAGGTGAAAACTGTTGAAGGCGTGATCCGCTTCGTGTTCAACAACCGCAAAGCCGTCTACTTGGGATTCCAGAATCCCCACCAGGGCGCGTTCAAGGTCAGGATCATGGACGACGCCTGGGGCCGCTTTGCCGCGCCGCCGGAAAATTTGTACGCTGTCAACCAGCGGGTGCGCGTCACCGGCCTCATCCAGTGGTACCAGGGCGACCCGGTGATCTATGTGACCGATCCGGCCCAGATCGAGGTGCTTGGCGACTGAGCGGGGCCGAAAACGGCGCTTAGAACTATCCTCTAAACCGAGGGTCTGGCGAAGGCATTGCCTTCGCTAGACCCGGATCAAATCGCCAAGGCGAAGTTTAGAGATAAGCGCTTAGTACTTGCGGCCGATTGTGGATCGAAGCCCGAAAGACGCACACTATCGCCTATGCTCAATCGGCACCTTCGGAAATACGGTTCTGGCGACGGCAATGCCGTCGCTCTGATCCAGAAAATTTTTCTCAAAGAGTCTAATCGGCCACATGCAGCCGGGCGGAGAACATGAACCGTTTTTCCGCGACCGTCCTGCGTAACTCGGCCTTCGGCCTGGCGGCCCAAATGGCCATGAAGGTCCTGTCGTTCGCCTTCAACGTGCTGGTCATCCGGCAGTTGGGTGCGACCGACTTCGGCCAGTATGCGGCCGTCGGCGCGTTCGGCACGCTCTTCCTGTTCATCGCCGATCTCGGCCTCAGCCCCTACGCCGTCCGCGAGTTCGCCCGCTGGCGCGACGCCGCCGACGGCGCGGCCCGCGCCCAGACTCTCTATTCGAACGTGCTGTGGCTGCGGCTGGTCTTGGCGCTCATCGCCAGCCTATTCACGTTGACAGCCGCCTGGCTCACCGGGCGGCCTCTTTTGATGATCGGGGCCATCGCCCTCAACTCAATCGGCGTGCTGCTGTATGCGGTGCAGGGCACGAGCGAGGCGGCGCTGGCCGGCTTCGAGCGGCTGGATGTAGCCTCGACTTCCCGGGTGCTCAATCAGCTGGCCTTTGTCGTAGTCGGCGGGGCAGCGTTGTGGCTGGGCTTTGGCTACTACGGGTTGATCGTCGCCAACCTGCTGGGCATCGCGCTGATGCTCTACGCCTGCTGGCGGGCGACGCGCGCGCTCGGCCTGCGGCTGGGGCCGGCGCAGCCGCAGCTCTGGCTTAATCTGCTGCGCGCCAGCCTGCCCTTCGGCATCATCGGTTTCGCCCTCGGGTTGTCGTATCGCTACGACAGCGTCTTGCTCAACGTCACGCGCTCCGATCAGGAGACCGGCTTTTACGGCGCGGCCTACAACCTTATCTTCTCGGCCGTGGTCATTTCCAACGTGGTCAACACGGCGCTGTATCCCTCTCTGACGCGGCAGATCGCCAGCCAGCCGGAGCGCCTGGCGAACATCACTGAGCGGGTGTTGCGTTACCTGGTCGTCCTGTCTCTGCCAATCGCTGTCGGCGGCTGGGCGCTTTCCGAGCAAATCGTCCGGTTCCTGTTCGATCAGGAGTATGCAGCGGCGGCGCCTGCCCTGAGCATCCTCATCTGGGTCGTGCCCTTCATGTATCTCTCTGAGTTCCTCGGCTACGTTGTGGTGATCCTCGGACAGGAGCGGCGCGTGGCGCGGGCGGTGCTGGTCAGCACCGGGCTCAATGTCGCCTTCAACACGCTGCTCGTGCCGCTATTTGGCCTGATGGCGGCGGCCGCCATGACGGTGTTGACGGAGATCGTGCTGGTGATGCAACATGCGTGGACGTTGCGCGGCCTGTTGCGCCAGGTCAACTGGCTGGCGATCCTCGTTCGCCCGCTCCTGGCGACGCTCAGCATGGGAGGTGTGGTGCTCGTCCTCGCCCCCTGGCTGCCGGTGCTGGTGAACGTGGCGGTCGGGGCGTTGGTCTACAGCCTGGCTGGTCTCGTATTCGGGTCTGTGGGGCACGAGGACCTGAGTTTTCTGCGGCGCGCCCGGCGCGAGCAGGCTGAAGTTCCGCAAGCCGTGCCCTAGCTCGACCCGGCCAGCACTCCGAATGAAGATCGTCATTGGCGTCCATCACTTCCCGCCACGCTACACCGGCGGCGCCGAGTGGCAGGCGTTTCGCACGGCGCAGGCCCTGCAGGTGCGCGGCCACACGGTGCGCGTGGTCTGTGTCGAGCACGTGGATCGTGGCCCGGCCTCCGGTGTGGATTGGGAGGACGATGTGTATGAGGGGGTGCCGGTGCGGCGACTGTCCTTCGACTGGCGGGCAGCGCCGGCCCCGAGGGTTTTCGAGTACCGCAACCCGTGGATCGGCGATCATCTTCGTGCCTGGTTTGCCGATGAGCGGCCCGACCTTTTTCACCTGGTGAGCGGCTACCTGCTCAGTGGAACGGCGTTGCATGCCGCCCACGACCTGGCGATCCCAACCGTCGTGACGCTGACAGACTTCTGGTTTCTATGCCCGCGGATCTCGATGCTGCAGAGCAATGGGCAGGTCTCGCGGCTGCCCATTGACCCGGCCCGCTGCGCCCGGTGCCTGGGTGAAGAAGGAAGACCCTATCGCCTCCTTGGGCGGCTGTTGCCCGGCCCAATGGCTGCCTATTGGCGTCTCCGCCGAGATGCCGTGCAGCACCTCGAAGCGCGATCGGCCTACCTGCGCGGGGCGCTCGGCCTTGCCGCTAGAATCATCAGCGTGTCACAATTTGTCCGCCGCTTTCACATCGAAGCCGGCGTCGCCACGGAACGGATCGTTTTCTTGCGCCAGGGGCTGGACCTGTCCCACCTGACGCCGGAGGCCCTGATCAAAACGCCGTCCGATCAACTGCGCGTCGGTTACATCGGCCAGATCGCCGAACTCAAAGGGGTGCATGTACTGGCCGAGGCGGCGCGGCAGATCGCCGATCCGCGGCTGGCCGTACGCATCTACGGCAATGCTAGTCGCTTCCCCCAGTATGTTGATCGCCTGCACGAGATCATCGGCGCTGACCCACGCATCCAGTTTGTCGGCGAGTACCATGGTGTCCAGCAGTTGACCCAGGTCTTACGCAACCTGGATGTGATCGTTGTCCCGTCGTTATGGTATGAAAACAGTCCGACCGTCATCCTCGAAGGTTTTGCCCATCACACGCCAGCGATCGTATCGGATCTCGGCGGGATGGCCGAGCTGGTCCAACATGAGCATAATGGACTTCGATTTGTTCTGGGCGACGCCCGCAGCCTGGCCGAGCAATTGAGCCGGCTCCTGAATGAGCCGGACCTGTTGCCCCGCCTGCGCGCCGGGATCGGGCCGGTCAAGACGGTGGCCAAAGAGACGGATGCCATCGAGGCGATCTATCGGGATGTGCTTACCAGGCAACCCCGTAGTTGCCTGATACAGAAAGCGGCTGTTTAGCCCGGGGCATTGAATGGCCATGCGAACGCTCGTCGTCGCCACCTGGGACATGCCGCCTGGTACTGTGTCCGACATCCAGGCCGGGCTGCATCCGCGTCTGGACTATCTCGACCTGGCCGAGCGGCTGTCCGCCGATTGGGTGGACTATAGCGCCACGACCGATCACGCCGCGCTCCGGCGTGTGGAGGATGCGCTCCGGCTGGACCTGCGCCTGGCGGCAGAGGTCACCCGCCGCGTGCGCCGTAAGAAGTACGACGTCGTCCTCAGCCTGTCGGAGCGCGTCGGGATACCGCTGGCGCTGGCGCTTGGCCGGCGCGTGCGCCAGGCCGTGATCCTGCATCATCCCCTGTCGCGGCTCAAACTGCGCATGTTGCATTTCAGCCGCCTGCACCGCGCCTGGCGGCTGATGCTGTGCCTCAGCCGGGCCGAGGCCGATGAGTTCAAACGCGCCCTGCAAGCGGCGGATGACGAGGTCCGGGTGCTCCACACACCCGTGGATGTCGCTTTCTACCGGCCGGATTTCGCGCCGTCCGAGCCGGCCGAAGTGGACACGGAGGCGCCACATCTCCTCAGCTTCGGCCTGTCCTACCGTGACTATCCGACCCTGATCGCCGCCATGCGCCGGTTGCCGGAGATCGGCTGTCATATCCGGGCGGGCAGCAGTTGGGTATATGGCCGCAGCGGTTACGAGCAGGAGACGCTGCCCGCCAACGTCACGCCGCATCCGTTTGTGCACCCTTCCATGCTGCGGGGCGTCGTTCGGCGCAGCCGCTTCGTTGTCGTCCCGCTCCAGCCTGGCACACAGTGGGCCGCCGGCTGCACTTCGGTGCAGATCGCTCAGGCGATGGGCAAGGCCGTCATCGCTACCCGTCTGCCCGGCCTGGAGGATTACGTGGCGCACGGCGAGACCGGACTGCTGGTGCCGGCCAAAGACCCCGAGGCGCTGGCGGCCGCGATTGATCGGCTGTGGCGGAACCCGGACGAGGCCGAGCAGATGGGCGCGCGGGGCCGGCGCCGGATGGAGGCCGAGTTCTCGCTGGATCAGTGGCTCGATCGCTGGGTCAACCTGGTCGGCGCGCTGTCGCAGCCTGGCTGATGCGCATCGGCATTGATGTCCGTTATCTCTCGCATGGCCTGGTCGGCGGGGTGCACACCTATGTGCGGCACCTCATCCCGGCGTTACTGGAGCAGGCCACGGCGCACACCGTCTTCCTGTATGCGGACGCCAAGCGGCCGTTTGAGCTGGATAAGCTGCCGGATTTCGTGAGGCTGCGCACGCTGCCCTACCGCAACGGCCTCTCCAGCGTGCAGAATGACCTGTGGACGCTGCGCGCCTGGATGGCGCGCGACCGCCTGGATGTAGCCCACTTCCCGGCCAACTATGGCTTCGGCCCGCCCGGCGCGCGCACCGTGATCACCCTGCACGACGAGATCAACGTCATGCCCTGGTGGGAGATCGTGCGCGGCCACCGCAAAGACCTGCGCACGGTGATCATGATGACCTACCTGCATGCCTGCTCCACCGCTGCCGTGCGCCGCGCCCACCTGCTCATCACCGTCTCTGAATATGCGCGCCGACAGATCGCGCGCTACAGCCGCTTCCCGTCCGACCGGATCGTGCCCGTCCCTCACGCGCCCACGCCCGATCTGCGACGCGTGACCGAGGCTACGCGGCTGGCCGAGGTCCGCGCCCGGCTCCAGGTGCCGGAGCGGTTTGTACTGGCGGACGGCATCAAGAATCCGGGCGTCCTGATCCGTGCCTGGCGCCGCCTGCCGGGGACGCTGCGCGCCGAACGCCAGATTGTTTTCTTCTCGCGCCGCCCGGATCCGCCTCCTGTGATCCATGAGGCTGTGGCGGCCGGCCAGGCCCGCCTGCTCATCCGCCCGGAGCGGGCCGACCTGATCGCGCTTTATAGCCAGGCGGAGGCCTTCGTCTTCCCATCCTGGATCGAAGGCTTTGGCCTTCCGATCCTGGAGGCCATGACCTGCGGCGCGCCCGTGATCGCCTCGGATCGCGGCGCCATCCCGGAGGTCGCCGGCGGGGCGGCCCTGATCGTGGACGCCGAAGACGACGCTGCGCTGGCGGCCTGTCTGATGCGCGTCCTGACCGAGCCTGCTGAGCGCGAACGGCTGCGCGCTCTTGGCTTTGCGCGGGCCGGGCAGTTCTCATGGGCGCAAACAGCCCGGCGCGTCTTGGAAAGTTATCAATCGGGGCTGACCGGGCCAACCTGAGGCCCTCGACGCCGAGTGTCTGCGAATATGCCTCCGCGTGTCGCCGTGATCGTGCTGGCCTATAACGGCGTTGACCTGACGCTCAACTGTCTCGCCTCACTGCGTCGGTTGGATTACGCCAATATCGAAGTGATGGTGGTGGACAACGCCTCCAGCGATGACACCGTGGCAGCCGTCCGGGCCGCCTTTCCCGAAGTGCACCTGATCGAGGCCGGCGATAACCTGGGCTATGCGGCCGGCAACAACCTCGGCCTGCAGGCGGCGCTGGCGCGCGGCGCGCAGTTGCTCTTCCTCGTCAATAACGATACGACGCTGGAGCGAGACTGTGTGTCGCGGCTGGTGGAGACAATCGAGCGGCGCCCAGGCGTGGGGGTGATTGGCCCCCTGGTCTACACGTGGGATGAGGGTCACATCATCAGTTCGGCGGGCGGCGTGATAGACTGGGCTTATGCGGATGCTTACAATGCCGGCGCGGGGGAGCAGGATCGTGGCCAATACCCTGCCCGGCACGTGGATTACATCAACGGCTGCGGTTTGATGGTGACGCGCGCGGCGGTCGAGGCGGCCGGATTACTGGACGCTCGCTACTTCATGTACTGGGAAGAGACCGATTGGTGCCGGCGTATTGCCCGCGCCGGCTACGAGATCTGGTTCGAGCCGGGCGCGCGAATGCGCCACAAGGCGCCTATCCATCACCAAGATCTGGGGCCAACCACGCTCTACTATGTGGCCCGCAATCGCCTGCTTTTTTTCGCGCGCCATGCCCCGGCCTGGCTCAAGCCCCTGGCGCTCGCCCGCGCCCTAAACGGCCTGCTTCACGGTATATGGCGACACCGCGCCGCCGGCCGTCAAGATTACGCATCCGCCATCCGGTGGGCGATCTGGCATGCCGCGCGCCAACGGTGGGGCCGCGCCGATCCGGCGCTGTGGCAGATGAGTGCTCCGGCCCCGACGGTTTCAAAGCCGGCCTGAGTTTTGGTATGCGCCTCCTGTTCCTCTCCCGCTGGTTCCCTTTCCCGGCCGATAACGGTTCCAGGCTGCGCGTGTTTAACCTGATCCGGCAGTTGTCGGCGCGGCACGTCGTCCACCTGATCTCGTTCACCTCCGAGCCGGTGGATGACGCGCGCCGGCAGGCGCTACGCGGACTGTGCGAGCAGGTGGACACGGTGCTCTATCGGCCCTTCCATCCGCTGAGCAGGCGTGCGCTGGCCGGATTCTTTGATGCCCGGCCGCGCTCGGTGGTGGATACGTTCAGCGCCGAGATGCACGCCCTGGTCCGACGGGCGGCCCGGGAACGGTCGTTCGACGCGGTCATTGCCTCACAGATTGACATGGCCCCGTACGCGCTGGGAGTGCCTCACGGCCTCCGGGTGCTGGAGGAGCTGGAGCTGACGACCATCTACGAACACTACGCGCGGGCGCGCGGACCCTGGCGCCGATTGCGCGCCGGGCTGACATGGTGGAAACTCTCCAGCTATGTGCAGCGCCTGCTGAGCGAGTTCGATCTCTGCACCGTGGTCTCCGAGGCGGAACGCGAGAATGTGCGCCGGCTGGCAGCCGTGAACAGGCGCGTGGAAGTGGTGCCCAACGGGGTTGACGTGGCCGCCTATGCCGGCGACTTCGGCGCGCCCGAGCCGGAGACGCTGATCTATTCCGGGGCGTTGACCTACTCGGCCAACTATGATGCCGTCGAATTCTTCCTGCGGGAGATCTACCCGCGCCTGCGGGCGGAGCGGCCCAATTTGAAATTCCTCGTCACCGGCCGGTTGGACGGGGTGCCCGTGCAGCGTTTGCCCCAACTGCCCGGCGTGGTCTTCACCGGCTACCTGGACGATGTCCGACCGGCCATCGCTCGCAGCTGGGTGAGCGTGGTGCCATTGCGCGTCGGCGGCGGCACGCGGCTCAAAATCCTGGAGGCGCTGGCCTTAGGGACGCCGGTGGTGGCCACGCGCAAGGCCGCCGAGGGCCTAGAACTGACGTCGGGGCAGGAGGCGCTGATCGCCGATGATCCGGCCGAGTTCGCCGATGCCGTCCTGGCTTTGCTCAGCGATCCCGGCCTGCGGGCGCGTCTCAGCCGGCATGGCCGCCGGCTGGTGGAAGCGCGCTATGACTGGGCCGCTATCGGCCAGCGCCTGGATGTTCTTCTGGCCGGCCTCGCTGGGTCGGCCCGGCCCGACCTGCTTCGCGCTGAGGCCGGCTGGTCGGCCCCCCGATGAGGCGTGTTGCCCATGCTCTCTGAGCATAAGCCGTGGAACCGTTGGCCGCTATTTGCGCCGAACGCCCGCTTCTCCAGGTGGTTGCTCAAAGCGGGGATCGTGCTGGGCGTGTTGGGCGCTTCGGCTGCGCTGGGGATGGTGGCCTGGCGGGTCGCCGACCGCTTCGATCCGTTCCTCCTGGTCGTGGCCGGGGCGGCGCCGGTCGGCCTGTTGGCCCTCAACTGGCTGGTGCGTCATTGGCCGTGGATGCCGGTGCTGATCCTGGCGGCGGCGGCCTTCACTCCGTTCACCCTCCCTACCGGCCGAGGTAGCCGCATTGTGGACAGCCTGCTGCTGACAATGGTCTTTGCTGGACTATGGCTCCTACGCATGCTCACGGTCGAGAAGCGCTTTTCCTTGCGGCCGACGCCCCTCAACCTGCCTCTGCTCCTATTCATGGCGATGACGGTCTGGTCCCTCATCTGGAGCAACCTATATCGGGATCCGCTGGTCTGGATCTGGGGTTCTTTCCCCTTTGTGCAAGTCCTCTCAGGCTTGACCAACATCATACTGTGCGTCGCCTTCCTCATGGTCTATAACTTCATTGAGGACCTGAACATGCTCAAGGCCCTGAGCGGCGTCATGCTGGCGGCGGCGGCCGTGGGATTGCTCAAGCGCTACGATCTGATCCCAGCCTCGATTGGTGATCTGATCATCAACACCGGCGGCCTGTTCAACATGTGGTGCATCGCGCTGGGGGCGGCGCTGGCCTTGTACTGCAGCCGCTGGCACTGGGGCTGGCGCGTGCTAGCGGCGGCCATGGCGGTGCTGTACGTGATTTGGGGCCTGATTTTGCACATCAGTTGGCTGGCGGGCTGGCTGCCCGGCCTGGTAGTGTTGTCGGTGCTGGTCTGGCAGCACTCCCGCAAGGCGGTCGTCCTGATGGTGATCGGGGTGATGGTCTTTGCGGCGTTCAACTATGCCGAATTCGAACAGGCCTTCGCGACCGAGAACGAGGAGAGCGGCCAGACGCGCCTGGCGGCCTGGGCCCAGAACTGGCAAATTACGAAGGAGCACCTGCTGTTCGGCACCGGCCCGGCCGGGTACGCGGTCTATTACATGTCCTATTTTCCCAGGGAAGCGATGGCCACCCACAGCAATTACATTGATGTGTTGTCTCAAAACGGCCTGGCAGGCTTCCTGCCGATGCTGGCCTTTTTTGCGGGCACGGCCTGGATCGGCTACCGGCTCACGCGCCGCCTGCGCCGGCGCGGCGATTTTGTGGAAGGCCTGGCCAACGCCAGCTTCGCGGGAACCATCGGCTGCATCGTGGCGATGGCGTTCGGCGACTGGCTGTTCCCGTTCGCCTACACCCAGACCATCGAGGGCTTCGATTACGCCGTGTATAACTTCCTCTTCATGGGCGTCACGCTCGTGCTCGACCAGCTGACGAAGCCCGGCATGCTGCCGGCTGCTCCCGAGGCGGCCCATGCCTGACGTCTCCGTCATCGTCATCAACTGGAACACCCGTGACTTGCTCGAGCGCTGCCTGGCGGCTGTCCGGGCTCACGCCGGCCCGCTGTCCATCGAGTTGATCGTAGTGGACAATGCTTCCGATGACGATAGCGTGGCGATGGTGCGCGAATGCTTCCCGGAAGCGCGGCTGATCGTCAATACCGACAACGTGGGTTTTGCCCGCGCCAACAACCAGGCTGCTGCCGTCGCCCGGGGCCGCTATCTCCTCCTGCTCAACAGCGACGCCTTCCTGACCCCGCGCGCGCTCGAGGCTCTGGTGACCGTCGCCGACGCCCAGCCGCGCGCCGGCCTGGTCGGCGCCCAACTGCGCAACGCTGATGGGAGTTTTCAGGCTTCTCATACGCCCTTCCCAACGCTCTGGCGTGAGTTTCTCATCCTCACCGGCCTGGGGCGCGTCCTGTTTGGCCGGCAGTTCCCCAGCCACGGCCCGGAAGAAGCGCGTGGGCCGCAGCGTGTTGATTATGTGGAGGGCGCCTGTCTCCTCATCCGGCCCGAAGCATATGCGGCGGTCGGCGGCCTCGACGAAGGCTACTTCATGTACGCCGAGGAAGTAGATCTGTGCCTGAGCCTGCGCCGGCGCGGCTGGGAAGTCTGGTATCAACCGGCAGCGCGCGTCACCCACCTGGGCGGGGCCAGTAGCCACGCACGGCGCCCGGAGCGCGAGGGCGATCTGTACGTGAGCCGGGTGCGCCTGTTCCGCAGGCACTATGGCGTGTGGGCAGCCGAGTCCCTGAAATGGCTCATCTATCTGACGACCGTTCCCAAGGTCGTGGTGCATAGCCTGCTGCTTCGCCTGAGCAATGGCCGTTTGGGTCGGCCCGTGGTCTCACCGGGCTATCTGGCGGCCAAATTCAGGAACAACTGAACGGCCTGGCTCCGACGTCCCCCAACCTTCGGCCTATTCCACTCGTTCTCTGCCCGGCGGTTAATTAACGTGATGCAGGTCTTGCTCCTGACCCAGGTCTTGCCCTATCCGCCCGACAGCGGCCCGAAAGTCAAAACCTGGAACGTCCTCAAATATCTGGCCCGCCAGCATGAGGTGACCCTGGTCTCCTTCGTGCGCGGTGATCAGTTGGCCGAAGTGGAACGCCTGCGCCGCTACTGCCGCGCGGTGCACACCGTGCCCATGATGCGCTCGCCGATCCATGACGGCCTGGCGTTGTTGCGCAGTCTTTCAATCGGCCAGCCGTGGATGATGGTGCGCGATGACCGGGGCGCGATGCGCCAGTTGGTGGACCGCCTGGCGACCACGACGCGCTTCGACGTTGTTCACGCCGATCAGCTCAACATGGCCCAGTACGCGGTGCGCGTCCCGGGTGCGCGCAAGGTGCTCGACGCGCACAATGCGCTCTGGCTGCTGTACAAGCGTCTGGCTGCCACCATGCGCCCCGGCCCGCGCCGCCGGCTGCTGGAGCGCGACTGGCGCCTGCTCAAAGACTACGAGGGCCGCCTGGTGCGTGAATTCGATGAGGTGCTGGCTGTCAGCGATGAAGACAAAGCGGCCCTGTTGGAGGCCGCCGGCCAGCCGCGCGACATCACCGTCATCCCCATCGCGGTGGATACGGACGAGATTCTGCCGGTGACGCGCCACGAAACGGCGAACCACCTTTTGCACATCGGCACCATGTACTGGCCGCCGAACATTGACGGTATGTGGTGGTTCATTCGTGAAGTGTACCCCCTCATCCGCGCCCGGCGGCCGGAGGTGATCCTGGATGTGGTCGGCGCGCGCCCGCCCGAGGATCTGCTGGCCCTCAACGGGGACGGCAAAGGCGTCAACGTGGCCGGCTACGTGCCGGACCCGGCGCCGTATCTCGAGCGGGCAGGCGTATTCATCGTGCCGCTGCGCGCCGGCGGCGGCATGCGGGTGAAGATCCTCGAAGCCCTGGCGCGCGGCCTGCCGCTGGTGACGACGACGCTCGGCTGTGAGGGCATCGCCGTCGAGCATGGCCGGCATGTGCTCATCGCGGATACGCCCGAGGCTTTTGCGCGCGAGACGCTGCACCTGCTGGAGAACCGAGCCTTGGCCGATGAACTGGGCCGCAACGGGCGCCGGCTTGTTGAAGACCTCTATGATTATCGCGCAGCCTGCCGCCCGCTCGATGGGCTCTATCAGTCGGTGACCCATTCATGAAAATCCCGAAGTTGCATTTCTCGCCCGATCAACTGACCGCTGCTGGCCTGTTTGTCTTTCTAGTGGTCACCTACGCCTACGTCTTCCCGCGCTGGGCAGACCCGAATCAGGACTCGCGCTTGAAGATGGTGGTGGCCGTGGTGGACGACGGCACGTTCCGGATTGACAAGTATCTGGGGACGACTGTGGACTACGCCAAGGTGGACGGCCACTACTACAGCGACAAAGCGCCGGGCGTGGCTTTCCTGGGAATGCCCGTGTATGCGGTGCTCCGGTCGCTCCCGGTTATGGAGGCGCTGACGGCGCGTCTGGAGAGCAGCTCGGCCTTTCAGAGCACCCTACGATCCGAGGGCTCCGGTGTTAACGCTCAAAAAGTGCGCTTCGCCGTGGCGCAGGTCGTGATCGCCTTCGTGGTGGGTGTGCTGCCGACGGCGCTTATGGGCACGCTCATGTATCTATGGTTGGCGCGAGTGACACCGAGTGCGACGATCCGTTTACTGGTTGTGTTCGGCTATGGCCTGCTGACGCCGGCCTATGCGTACGCCAACTCGATGTATGGGCACCAGCTGAGCGCGGCCCTGCTCTTCGGCGCGTTCTACCTCGTGTCCACGGCAAAGAAACCCCTGGGCTGGCCGGCGCTGCTGGGGGTGGGGGTTCTGTTGAGTTATGCGGTGGTAACGGAGTATCCGGTCGCTGTGCTGGCGGGCCTGTTGTATCTCTACGCCGCCTATCGCCTGCACCGCCTCGGGCAGCGGCTTGGGATGATGTGGGTGATGCTCTCCGCTGCCGTCATCGCCGTCGGCTGGATGAGCTACAACACCTACATTTTCGGCGGGCCGTTCAACCTGGGTTACAGCTACTCGGAGTTGTGGTTGGATAAGCACCGGACCGGCTTTATGAGCCTGACGCTGCCCACGCTCGAAGCTGTCTGGGGCATCACCTTCAGCCCGTTTCGGGGATTGTTCCCCCTGGCGCCCTGGCTGCTGCTGTCCCTGCCCGGCTTCTGGCTGTGGTGGCGCTCCGGCGAACAACGAGCGGAGTTCTGGGTGATATTGGCCGGGGTCGTGGGCATCTTCTTCTTCAACGCCTCGTCCGGCATGTGGTGGGGTGGCTTTGCCGTCGGCCCCCGTTACCTGCTGCCGATGCTGCCGTTCTTCGTGCTGGGGGCGGCGTTCGCGTTCCGGGCCTGGGGCGACCGCCTGGCCTTCCGGCTGCTGGTCGGCCTGGCCTTCGCCTGGTCGCTGATGGCCACCTGGGGCTTGACGCTGGCCGAGCAGGCCTTCCCGCCCGATACGCTCTTCAATCCGCTGATTGAGTACGCGCTCCCCCACTGGCTGGCCGGCAACATTGCGCGCAATGTGGGGACTCTGCTTGGTTTGCACGGGGTGGCGAGCCTGTTGCCGTTGGCGTTGCTGTTTGCGACGCTTTTGGGGACATGGGTTTTCGTTCGCCGGCGTCCCGCTGCCCACGTGACCGCATCACTCCCGGCCCACACTGCGGTTCGGCAATGATGCTCGAGACGAAATTGGAACTCCGAGAGCAGGTGCAGCCTGCTGAATGGCGCTGGGTGTGGCTCGTAACAGCCGGGATAATTATTCTCACGACGATCCCATACCTCTTTGCCTACCTGACGACGCCGCCCGGCCGGCAATTCATGGGTATCCTGATCAACGTGCCCGACCACGCCCAATACTTTTCTTGGTTTCGCGAGTTCACCGCCTCTAACCTCTCCGCCAACTTGCTGACCCCGGAACCCAACGCGCCGATTTTTTTCAACCTGTTGTGGTGGATGCTGGCAAAAGCCGGCGTGTGGCTTGGCTGGGACTACGCCGCCATGTTTCAGGTACTGCGCGTGACGGCGACCGTCGCCTTTCTGCTGATGCTCTATCGCCTGTGCGCCTGGTTCCTGGACGACCGGCTTCAGCGGCAGACGGCCTTCCTGGTTGCGGTGTTCGCTTCCGGTTTCGGCTGGCTGTTGATCGTCGGCAAGTACCTGTTCGGCTGGGAATATCCGCTGGAGATCAACCTGTTGATTTTCATCGTCGAGCCGAACAGTTTCTATGCCATGCTGGGGACGCCGCACCTGGTGGGCGCGGCACTTTACATGTTCGCCTTCGACCTGATCCTGCGCGGCGAGGTCAGGAGGCAACTGCGCTACGCCGTGGCCGCCGGGCTGTGGACGCTCTTCCTCGGTTTCCAGCATGCCTACGACCTATTCCTGGTGTACGGCATCCTGGGCGCTTACGGCCTGCTAAAGACGGCCCGCGACCGCCGCCTGCCCTGGTTCCTGGTCTGGTCGGGCCTGATCCTGGGCGCGCTGTCCGCCTGGCCCGGCCTGTACTCGGCCCTGCTCACCTCGCTCGATCCGATCTGGCGCGAGGTGCTGGCGCAGTTCGACAACGCCGGTGTCTTCACCCCAAGACCGTGGTGGCTACCCGTGCTGATGGGGCCGGCGTTCCTCCTGGCAATCTTCACGCTTTTCAAAAGCGGCGTCTTCAGGCTGCGCGGCGTGGCGGACGAGGCCCTCTTCCTCAGGGCCTGGTTCTGGGCTAATTTGCTGCTGGTCTATCTGCCCACTAACTATCAGATCAAGATGCTCAACGGCTGGCAGGTGCCCATCGCCATCCTCGCGGTGCAGGGCCTGTTCAAGTATGTGATGCCGTGGATCGGACAGCTTTCAATTGCGCGCGGCTGGTATTGGCACGGCGAGGCGTTTCGCCGCGGCCTGGCCGCGGGCCTGCTGGTTGTGGTCGCGCCGACCAACCTGTACCTGTGGGCATGGCGCTTTGTTGATCTTGGGCGCCATGATTATCCTTACTATTTGCGGACCGATGAGGTCGCTGCGCTCCGTTGGCTTGAGACACAGGGCACGGGTGCAGACGTGGTGTTGTCGTCGTTGACGCTCGGCCAATACGTGCCGGTGCTGAGCGGCAAGCACGCCTTCCTGGCACATTGGGCCCAGACGGTGGACTTCTATACCAAAGAGCGGCTGGTCCAGAAGTTCTTTGACGCTGCTTCGGACGACGCATGGCGCCAGACCATCCTGGATGAATACGGTGTAGACTATGTCTTGGTCGGGCCGGCGGAGCGTGCCCTGGGCGCCTTTGAGCCGGCGCAGGCTCCATATCTGAAGCTGGTCTACAGCTACAGCGGCGGCCAGGCTGTCATCTATCAGATCACCAAGTGACATTATGCGGACTGTTGCTGGGTCGTTCGTTATCTGGTTGTTCTTGGCGCTAGTCACAGCAATAGGGAAGGGCTGGACACAGCCAACTCATGCTCAGGATCGAGCCTGGTCTGAGCCGATCCAGCTCTCCCAGTTCCTGCAGTTTGCTTGGTTCCCGGACATTGCCGTTGATCTGGCGGGACGGATCCATGTAGCCTGGTCATCGGGAGGCGTCATCAATCGTCAGCAGTATGATACAGTGATGTACGCTTTCAGCGAGGATGGGGAGCGGTGGAGCGAGCCAAACGATATCCTCTCGTTTCGGACCAATCCCGGGGAGAGCGCAGCCACCCGGCCGGCGCTGGCCGTTGACTCCCAGAACTTTTTGCATATCACTTATACCGATTACCTGAGCATCTTCTACTCGCGGGCGTTGCCTGAGGACGCCTGGCAAGCGCCGGCCTGGGAGCCGACACGGTTGCTGACTACGGACGGCGCCTACTTTTCACGTATCACGGTGCACGGTTCGCGCCTGCATCTGATAGACACCGCCGCCTATTCGAGCGGTTATCGCGTGAGATACCGCTGGTCGGACGACGCCGGCCTGACGTGGACCGAGCCGGCCGAGATCTCAAGTCGCTCGACCGGCGCAGCCAAACCGCAACTCCTGATCGGCCGCCAGAACGATTTGCATGTGGTCTGGGAGTCGGGGTCTGGCGGTGCGCTGGGGCAGGTGGGGTTGAGCACGATTGCGTATGCAGCGTCGTATGACGGCGGCGCGACCTGGCGGGCGCCGCTCGACTTCACTTCTCCCCTGACGCCAACAACGGGGCGATACCTGAAATCTCCCGCGATTGGTCTGGACCGGGAAGCGCGTCTAGTGCTCGTCTGGCTGTTGCTGCCTGATGAAATCATCTATTACAACCTGTCCGAAGATGGTGGACGTTCCTGGTCCGAGCCGCAACCGATTTCGGGTGTCCGAGGCGGCAATCACTTCACCGTGGCAACCTTGGGCACTTACTCGATGCTCACAGACAGCGCCGGCCAATTACATCTTTTCATATCGGGTAGGCTAGCCTCCGATAAACAGAGCACGGGCCGGCTGCTGCAGTTGACCTGGGATGGCGCGGCCTGGTCGGCGCCTGAGACCATTGCCCAGTATGAAGTTGATGCTCCGAACTGGCCACGGGCAGCCATCAGGAATGGAAATGAGTTGCACGTTGTCTGGTATGTGAGTCGGTTGGCTCGCCAGCAGTTGACGGGCCAACAGTATCCGGATCTGGAGATCTGGTATTCGCGAACGATCCTGGATTTGCCGGCTATCACGCCCGCCCCCCTCCCTACCCGAGCGCCCACGGTCACGCCCACCACTACCGCGGCCGCCACCCCTGTCCCCTCCTTCGGGCCAACCGCCACGTCAACCTTCGCCGGACCGCTGCCGACGCCCTCCGAGGTCGGCATCTACCGCGAGAACGACTACCTGCTCATTGCCGCGCAGAGCGCCTTGCCCGTCGTTGGGCTGATCGCCGTTGTCTTCGTCGTGGTGTGGTTGCGCCGCCGCTGACTTTGGTAACATTGGGCGCAGCCCAGCCGCTCTGAAGGGTTGCGCCCATGACCTCCGCCAGCACGCAACATCACAAATCCCTCGCCGCCGCAGGCGGGCCGGTGCCTCTCGCCATCGTCACCGTCAGCGATACGCGCACGCCCGAGACCGACGTCAACTTCCACTACCTCAGGACACAGATCGAAGCCGCCGGCCACCGGGTCGTGGACTATCGAATCATCAAAGACGAGCCGGAGCAGGTGGGCGCGGTGCTGGATGAACTCACGGCCGGGGCGGCCCGCCTGATCCTGTTCAACGGCGGCACCGGCATCGCCCCGCGCGACACCACCTTCGACGCCCTTAGCCGCAAGTTCGAGAAGGTCATGCCCGGCTTTGGCGAATTGTTCCGCATGTTGAGCTACGAGCAAGTGGGGGCAGCGGCCATGCTCTCGCGCGCCAGCGCCGGCGTCTATCGCAACCGCGTCATCATCTCCACCCCCGGCTCGCCGGCCGCTGTGCAGCTCGCCTGGGAGAAACTCATCGCCCCGGAGATCGCCCACCTGGCCTGGGAAGTGGTGCGCTAGCCGTGGCGAAGTCCATCGCGTTTGATCGGGCCGCCGACGTTTACGAAGCCACCCGCGGCTTCCCGCCGGGCATCGGCGAACAGGTGGCGGAGGCCGCGCTCGAATTCATCCCACCCGGCGCGCGCGCCCTCGAGATCGGTGTGGGCACGGGCCGCATCGCCCGCCCGCTGGCCGCGCGCGGTGTGCGCCTCGTGGGCGTTGACCTCTCGCGCAAGATGCTGGCTGAGCTGCGCCGGCGCGTGACTGAGTCTGCGCCGGAACTGGTCGAGGCCGATGCGACGCGCCTGCCGCTCGCTTCCGCCAGCTTCGACGCCGCCCTTAGCGTCCACGTCTTTCATCTCATCCCGGACTGGCAGGCCGCGCTCGCCGAATTGCGCCGTGTGCTCAAGCCGGGCGGCGTGTACCTCAACGGCTACGACTGGCGTCCCGGTGATTCGCCCAGCGCGCGTCTGTTCAGCCGGTGGCGCAAGATCGTCAGCGCGCATGGTTTCCCCGGCGAAGCGCCCGGCGCGCGCGATTTCGCCGACGTCAAGCAATTCCTGCTGGACTCGGGCGCGCGGCTGGAGGAGCGTTTCACCGGCGAATGGGCCGTAACGCGCACCGTCGCGCACGCTCTCGAAACCATCGAGCACCGCACCTGGTCCTCGACCTGGGGCGTGCCCGACGATTTCTTCCCGCGCTGCCTGGCCGAGCTGCGCGACTGGGCGCTGGCCGAGTTCGGCTCGCTGGAGACCGCCTTCACGGTGACGCACAAGTTCTGCTGGCAGGCGTTCCGCTGGTGAGCATCCGCGAACGCGCGTACGCATGGCGTTCGACCGGATAGCGAAAGCGTTGGCCTCATCCCCTATCCCTTGCCCACTGAAGGGGGAGGGGTGCGGTCGGGCCGAGGAAATTCTCGCGCCAGCAGGCGATAGTCGTCCTTCCCGGTGGCTGGCTATCCGTCTCGCGTACGGTTTAGCGTCCGTGGCCTTCCGGGCCGTGGGCATGGCCGTGCTCGAGCTCTTCGCGAGTCGCGGCGCGCACCTCCAGCACAGCCACGTCGAAGTTCAGCGTCACACCCGCCAGTGGATGGTTGCCGTCCACAGTCACCGTCGTCCAGGCCGATGATGGTGAAAATCTGGGCGCCGGCCTCGGATTGCGCGCGGAACCGCATTCCCACCTCCAGGTCGTCCGGCTCGCTGAACATTCCGCGCGAGAGCGCCTGCACCAGCGCTTCGTCGCGTTCGCCGTAAGCGGCCTCGGGCGGCAGCGTTACCCGGAGCGTATCGCCGGCGGTTTTACCCTCCAGGGCGGCTTCCAGGCCGGGCATAATGGCGCCGATGCCGTGGATGTAGGCCAGCGGTTCGCCGCCCTGCGACGATTCGATCAGATTGCCGCCGCCATCCGTGAGGGTGTAGTGGATGGTGGCAACAGTGTTGGGGGCGATGTTCATGTCAGGTTCCTATTGATAACAGACTCGCAAGTCGCCCCGTCGGCGACGAGGCCGGTGCGCGACGGGCCGGGCGGTCTGAGAACCATTATACGGGCCGGGGCCTGATTTTGGACAGGAGGTGTGATCCGGTCGGGTTACGCAACTTTCCGCAGGAGCCGTGCCCGCATCGGCCTGCTAGAATCGCGGCGAGCGTACTGCGCCTCGAAAAATTGCGGCAACTCTTCTGGCTGTCAGGATAATCACCATGCGCGATGTGATGCCGGATATAGACCGCTGGCTGGGGCAGGGCGAGGCCGTGGCGCTGGCGACGGTGATCCGGACCTGGGGCTCCTCGCCACGGGCCGCCGGCGCGAAGATGGCGATGACGCCCTCGGGCGGCATGAGCGGCTCGGTGAGCGGCGGCTGCGTCGAGGGTGCGACGTTCGAGGAGAGCGTGCGCGCCCTGAAAGACAACCGCGCGCGCCTCATCCACTTTGGCGTGGCGGACGAGACGGCGTGGGAGGTGGGCCTGGCCTGCGGTGGCAGCCTCGATGTGTTTGTGCAGCCACTGGAACCGGCCATCTACGCGACGTATCGCGAGCTGCTGATGGCCGAGCGCCCTTTTGCCGCGGCGACTCTGGTGAAGGCTGCGAGCGTCCCTCCATTCCCCAACCCGCTTTCAGGGGAGCAGGAGGGGAAGGGGTCGAACCGCGCCTTCATTGTAGATGAGGGGGGCGCGCTCGTCGCGTTTGCTGGCTCAGCACCCGACACGGCTGAGTTGGCTGCCGCTCGGGATGTGCTCGTTGCCGGCCAGGCCGTCTGCCTCGCGTTACCCTCCGGCGAATGGTTCATCGAAGCCGTCTGGCCCGCTCCCACGCTCATCGTGGTCGGCGGCGTGCACATCGCCATCGCCCTGACCACCCTTGCCAAGACGCTCGGCTACCGCACCGTCGTGGTGGACCCGCGCAAGGCCTTTGGCAACGCAACGCGCTTTCCACACGTAGATCGGCTGGTGCAGGCATGGCCGGACGAGGCGCTGACCCAGATCGGCCTCTCACGCACCACGGCTGTCGCCCTGTTGACGCACGACCCCAAGCTGGATGATCCCGGCCTGCTGGTGGCGCTACGCAGCCCAGCCTTTTACGTGGGCGCGCTGGGCAGCCGGGTCACGCAGGCGAGGCGCCGCGCGCGCCTTAAGGCTGCCGGCCTGAGCGACGAGCAACTGGCACGCTTGCGCGGCCCCATCGGCCTGGACCTGGGCGGGCGCGCGCCGGAGGAAGTCGCACTGGCGATCCTGGCTGAGATTGTGGCGGCGCGCAACGGCAAATTAGGGACGAGTCGCGCCACCTGAACGCGGCGCGCCACGCCGGCGGACATCGGCCGGGCGATTTTGGTACAATGCCTGGCGCTGTGGGCCGGACGGCTTGCGGCCTGTGTATGGCTGAGCCAGTTATTCTCTTTGAGAACGTCAGTAAACGATATCGCCTGCGACGGTCGCGTTCCATTCGCGAGATGTTCTTTGGGTCGTGGGAGCAGGCGGCGCGTCGCGCGGATGGGCGTGCTCAGCGCGGTGAGCGTCCTTCGCGCAGCGAAGGCGATCACTTCTGGGCGCTGCACGAGGCCTCCTTCAAAGTCTTCCCCGGTGAAACGGTCGGCCTGATCGGCGCGAACGGCGCGGGGAAGAGCACGACCCTCAGGCTCATCAGCGGAGTCTCTCAGCCGACCGCCGGGCGGGTGCAGACTCGCGGACGCATCGGCGCGTTGCTCGAACTGGGGGCCGGCTTTCACCCGGAGTTGACCGGGCGCGATAATGTGTATCTGAATGCCGCGTTGCTGGGGATGGATCGGTGTGAAACTCAGCGCAAGTTTGACGCGATCGTGGCGTTCTCCGAATTGGAAGCGTTTCTCGATACACCGGTCAAGCATTACTCCTCCGGGATGTTTATGCGCCTGGCGTTCGCCGTCAACATCCACGTTGACCCTGAAATCCTGCTGGTGGACGAAGTGCTGGCGGTTGGGGATGCAGCCTTTCAACGGAAGTGCCTGCAGCAGATCGAGTCTTTGTGTAGACAGGGCGTCACCGTGTTCTTCGTCTCGCATGCCCTGGACACCGTTCGCGCGTTATGCTCGCGCGCCCTCTGGCTGGAGCGCGGCCAGGTCATCCTGGACGGGCCGGCGGACAGCGTGATAGCACACTACTTGGATCGGGCCGGTGGCCCGGTCGGCGACAAACTGGCGGCTCTGAGCGGCCTGCGCCCCGAGAATCGCTGGGGCAACCGACGTGTGGAGGTGGTGCGGCTACGCTTTCTCGATGAGCGCGGCGACGAGCCGCAAGCCTTCAGCACCGGCGATCGGTTCGTTATCAGCATAGACTTTATCGCTCATCAGGAAGTGGAAGCCCCGGTTTTTGGCCTTGGCTTTTACCGCGCGGATGGCGTGCACGTTAGCGGGCCGAATACGGGCTTCGCTGGCTTTGAGGTGGGCCGAATCAACGGCCCGGGTACCATTCGCTACGTGGCGCCGGAGCTGCCGCTGCTCGAAGGTCTGTATCAGGTTTCCGTTGCCGTTGTCAATCGCACGGATACGGAGACGTTTGATTACCACGACCGTGCCTATAACTTTCGGGTGATCAACAGCCGGGGCCGCGTGACGGAAGGCTACGGGCTGGTGACGTTGCGTGGCCGATGGGAGCTCGTGACGGAACGAGAGCCGACTGCAATATGAGCGCCGCGATCTTCGACGAGTATTACTATCGTTGCGGCTGCGGTACGACGCCCTATCGGCGCGAGCCGCACTGGCTGGATTTCTTTTCCACCATTGCTGAGCAGATCGTGCATCGCATTGGGCCGCGCACCGTACTGGACGCGGGTTGCGCCATGGGCTTCCTGGTCGAAGCCCTGCGCGATCGCGGCGTGGCCGCTGAGGGCGTGGATGTTTCGGAGTACGCCATTGGGCAGGTCCGCGAGGATGTGAAGCCCTTTTGCCGGATAGGCTCCGTCCTGGAGCCTTTTCCGCGACGCTATGATCTGATCGTCTGCATCGAGGTGCTGGAGCATTTGCCGTCTGAGGCGGCAGAGCGGGCAGTGGCGAACGTGTGCGCCTTCACCGACGATATCCTCTTCTCCTCCTCACCGTCTGATTATGCCGAGCCCACCCACTTCAACGTCCAGCCGGCCGAGTATTGGGCCGAGTTGTTCGCCCGACAGGGTTTCATCCGCGACGTAGACTTTGACGTCTCGTTCATCACCGCCTGGGCTGCGCGCTTCCGCCGCAACGCTGAGCCTTGGCCACGCATAGTGCGCAATTATGAGCGCCGCTTCGCGCAGTTGTGGAGAGAAAACACCGAGTTGCGGGCGGCCCTGGGTCAGGCTCGCCGCGAGTTGGCGACAACAGCGGCCGGCCCGGCCTGGGAAACAGCCCAGGCTCTACAACGGCTCCGCCAGATCCTTGCGCCGAATGGCAGTCGGCGCGCACGCTGGCTGGCTGGGCTGTTGCGCGGCGGGCGGAGACGACCCTCATCACCGTGACCACCGCGCCGCTTGTCAGCCTAGTCATCGCTAACTACAACGGTGGGCAACATCTGCCGGACTGCCTGGGTTCCGTGGCGGCGCTGGATTATCCGCACGACTCCCTGGAGGTCATCCTGGTAGATAACGGTTCGACGGATGACTCGGTTGCCGTGGCCCGCCGCATTCTGCCGGATGTCCGCGTCCTGTCGCAGGCGACCAATACCGGTTTTGCACCGGCCAGCAATGAGGGCGCGCGCGTGGCTCATGGAGAGTATCTCGCTTTTTTGAATAATGATGTGCGTGTGCCGCCAGACTGGCTCAACGCTCTGCTCGCCCCGTTTGCTACCGGTGAACCAGACCTGGCCTGTGTGGCCTCAACCCTGGTAAGTTGGGACGGACAACGAATTGATTTCATCGGCGGGGCAGTCAACGCTTATGGCCGGGCGTTTCAAGTGTCGCAGGGCTTGCCGTATGAGCCGAATCGCTATGACGAGCCGCGTGAGGTGTTCTTCGCTTGTGGTGGTGCCATGCTCATCCGCCGGGCGGTGTTTGAGGAGGTAGGCGGTTTCGACGCTGACTTCGTCGCCTACTTCGAGGACGTTGACTTGGGCTGGCGGCTGTGGCTGCTGGGCTATCGTGTTGTATTGGTGCCCGCGGCGGTGGCGCAGCATCGCTTGCACGCCACTGGCGCTCGACTGGCGCCGCATCGCCGTTTTGCGATGTCCGAGTTGAACGCGCTGCGGATGATCACGAAGAACTACTCGGATGAGAATCTGCCGCGGGTGTTGTCGGCAGCGCTTCTGCTGGGCGCTCAACGTTCGTTGTTGCATGGGCGCGTTGATCGGCGCGAATATGTTTTCCCCGGCTCGCTCGACTCGGTGGCAGACGATGGACAGCCGTTCAGCCGGCTTGCCGCCAGCTACATCGTTGCCATGAGCCGCTTTGCCGACGAATTGCCGTACTGGATGGCGAAACGGGCGGCGATCCAGTCCCGCCGTGTGCGCAGCGACACCGACCTGTTTGCAAAATTTCCATTTGTGCAGGTCAACCCGCTGTTCCCCTGGCGGCGGCACATACTCGTCCAGCGCGCTGCTCTAGAGGCTTTAGGAGTAGCTGTGCCCATGCAAACCACCCCCGGACGCCATCTGCTGATCATTTCTCATGAGACCATCGGCTCGAAGATGGCTGGGCCGGGTGTGCGTTGCTTGGAAATCGCGCGCGCCATGAGCGCCTATGGCCCCGTCACGCTGGCTGCTCCCGGCCAGCCGCAGGCCGACGCAGTCGGTGTGAGATTGGTCGGCTATCAAACGCCGGGCGACTTGGAAACAGCCATAAACACTGCTGACGTGGTTCTAGCCATTGGCCAACTGGTGTCGCGGATACCGCGCCTGCGCCAACTGGATCGCCCGTTGATCGTGGATTGGTACGACCCGTTCGAAATCGAGAAGCTGGCTCAGGCGGACGCGATCGCGCCGGAGTTTCATGCGCTGGTAGAGCGCGAGAGCCATCTCGATTTGAATCTTCAAGCACGCGCGGGTGATTTCTTCCTCTGCGCCAGTGAGCGCCAGCGCGATTACTGGCTGGGTGTGCTGTTGGCTTGCGGACGCGGCCGCCTGGCCGAGTACGCCACCGATCCCACCCTGCGCACATTGATTGATGTCGTCCCGTTTGGTCTGCCCTCCCAGCCGCCCTGCCAAACCGCGCCGGCTGTCAAGGGTGTCCTGCCCGGCGTGCGTAAGACCGACCGCCTCTTGTACTGGGGCGGTGGGCTATGGCAGTGGTTCGATCCGTTCACTTTGTTGGAAGCGCTGGCGCATATCGTCAGGCAGCGCGATGATGTCAAAGCTTTTTTTGCTGCTGGCCGACACTTCAACGCCGCCACCGTTCCTGACATGCCGATTTATGGGCAGGTTGTGGAACGGGCCAGGGGCCTTAATCTGCTTGATCGCTACGTTTTTTTTGGCGATTGGATCCCGTATGCCGAGCGCGCCAACTATCTGCTGGAGGCCGACCTGGGGGTGAGCCTGCATCGCGAGGGGTTGGAGAGCCGCTTTGCCTTCCGCAGCCGTTTCCTGGATTACATTTGGTCGGGCTTGCCGATGGTGGTGACACAGGGCGACTCGCTCGCCGACCTGGTGCAACAGTGCGGCTTGGGACGGGTCGTGCCTCCCAGCGACGTTAACGCCCTGACGACCGCCATTTTGGAGCTATTGTCTGGCGATGCGCGCCGCGAACTGGCGCCGCGTTTCGCCGCCGTCGCCCAGGCCTTCACCTGGGAGGCCGTCGTACAACCGATCGTTCGCTTCATGCAAACGCCGCGTTTTGCACCGGATGCCCGCCGCACACTTGAAGGCCTGGAACTGGCCGATCGTGTGAAACAGCTTGAAGAGACTTTGACACAGATCAATAACGGACGCGTCATGCGCGCTCTACGCTGGCTGGATCGTCTGCGCCGATTTTAGCGAGAAGAAGTATGTTGCGACCCAAGCCACTGACCCCGGCGCAGATTGCCGAAGGCTTTCGCCGACGCGAACCCTGGGTGACGCGTTTTACCATTGCTAGCCAGACTTACGGTGTTACTTACTTTGACGCCGAGGCTGACATCCGTATTCCGCAGTTCTTTGCGTCATTTCCCAATGTCCGCGAAATCCTGGAACTGGGCTGCCTGGAAGTTGGACAAACCTTTCAACTCGCCAAACAAGCGTCGGTGCGGATCACGGCTATCGAAGCACAGCGCAAGAATCTGGAGTAGGCCAAGACGTTGGCTAATTGCTGGGTGTGAAGAACGTGGAGTTCGTGCAGATGGATTTGGAGAAGCGCCCCCTCCCATCATTCGGCCAATTCGACGCAGTATTTTGTTCCGGCGTGCTCTACCATTTGCCGCGCCCCTGGAAACTGCTGGATAGCCTGCGCATAGTCGCCCCGCGTGTTTTTATATGGACGCATTATGCCGCGCTGGACAAAGCCACCGAAACCTTGAATGGTTTTCCCAGCCACGGGTATCAGGAACATGGCAAGGATGACCCGTTGAGCGGCATGTCGCCCAAGTCGTTCTGGATCACGCTGCCTTCCCTGTGCAAGCGGCTCAGACAGAATGGCTTCGAGTCGCTCAGGCTATGGGAGGATAACCTTCAGCATCCCAACGGCCCAAGCGTGACGCTGGCAGCCTGGGTCGGCGAAGCTTGAAATGATCCAGAGTCAGCCCGGTATCCCGGCAGCCTCGCCGGAGGTAAGCGTCATTCTGCTGACGAAAAACAGTCAGCGTTACCTGACTGAGATCCTCGATGCCGTCTATGCTCAGAACACGACGCGGCCCTTCGAGGTCATCGCCGTGGATTCCGGCTCGCAGGACGCCACGCTGTCTATCTTCGCGCAGTATCCGGTGCGATTATTCCAGATCCCAGCCATCGAGTTCAATCACGGTGAAACGCGCAACTTCGGCGCAAAACAGGCCAGCCCCGGCGTGCGTTATCTGGTTTATCTGACCCACGACGCTACACCGACGCCCGGCTGGCTGGAAGGCCTGCTGGCGGCAGTCGAGTCGTCGCCTCAGGTGGCGGGCGCGTTCAGTCGGCATCTACCGCGCCCCACCTGCCCGTTGCCAATGGCGCGCCTACTGGCCGAAGAATGGGAGCAGAGCGGCACGCCACAGCGTGTGCTCAAACGCCTGACGGATCCGAACGATTACGAACGCCGGCGCGTTTGGTACGCCTGGTTCAGCAACACCAGCTCGTGCCTGCGCCGCGAGGTCTGGGCGCAGTTCCCTTTCCGGTGCGTGGATTTTGCCGAGGACGCCGACTGGGCCGACCGCGTTTTGCGCGCTGGTTACACCGTGATTTATGAGCCGGCATCAACCGTAATCCACAGCCACGATTATGGCTTGTGGGATCAGTTCGCCCAGAACGTTGATCACGCACGTGGGTTGAAGCGGCTCTTCGGGCCGCCGCCGGGCCACTGGACGGCCCGCCTGTCTCAGGCAGCGGCCGACGCCCTGACGGCGATCCGGCGCGACGTTCGCTACATCGCAGGTCAGCGTTTATCGCCGGGCAGCCGCCTATATTGGCTGGTTTATTCGCCTTTTTGGCATCTCGCCACTCAGCTTGGCTCCCAATTGGGTTGGTGTTATGATCACCTGCCGACCCGGCTGGTCCGCGCCATCTCCAGACAAGAGCGACTGCGTCGGGTGGGTATTGACGAAATCTCCGCAGCGAGCCGTTGAAGTGTAGGGAAGTCGGAATGGTAGTTCTAGAATTCAGCCGCAGGTCATAACGCTCAGGGAGGTGCTTCCCTTGTCCGCCGAACCATTGATTTATTTGGTGATGTTGAACCTCAACGGCCGGCGCCATCTTGACTATGCAATCCCGTCGGTTCTCAAAACAGCCTATGGCAATTACTGCCTTGTGCTGGTAGATAACGCTTCCACCGATGACTCGGTCGCTCAGGTGCGCAAACAGTATCCTTCAGTACACATCATTGTCAATGAGCGCAATCTGGCCTGGGCCGGCGGCAACAATGTTGGGGTGCGTTATGCGCTGGAGCAGGGCGCGGAATGGATCGTCCTGATCAATAACGATATTCTGGTGGACCCGCGTTGGCTGACGGAGGCTATGAAAGCCGCTGCCATTGATCTGCGCATCGGCCTGATCGGTTTCGACGTGTTTGGCGCCTATGTCAAAACTCCTCGCGAGGCCTTTTATGCCGCTTCAGAACGTTATCGCGAATTGACGGTCGCCGACACCGACGTAATCGTTGGCTGCGCGCTGATGGTGCGGGCGGAAGTCTTTCAACAGATCGGCTTGTTTGACGAGGTCTACTTCATCTATGGCGAAGAAGATGACTTCGAGGTGCGCGCGCGCCGGGCCGGCTACCGCATGGTCCGCACCAACATCCCCCTTTGGCACTATTCTGAAGGATGGGGCGGTCAGGCACAATTGCGTTCAGGCTATCTGGCGCTGCGCAACGGGCTGCGTCTTGGTCTGAAAGCTAAAGGCTTCGGCTTATGGCGCACCCTGCACTGGATCGCCTGGGCCTACTACTTCAGTTGCTCGCCCTTTGTTCGGGTGGACCGGAGTAATGCTTTACAGCGTCGGGCGCGGCCCTCGAATCCACTCGTCAATTTTTGGATCGTCTCTGCCGCTATTGGCTGGAACCTGCTCCATCTGAACGAAACACTGACAAACCGCCGTCGCGATGAAGCGCGTGTCATCGCGGCCCGGCGCGCCCTCGAGCAGCGTTTCGGCCCGCTCTCCTGAGCGACCGTAAGCCTTGACCGGATCAAGGTAAAAAGGATGATAAGTTATGAAGAAACTAAAGTTGGGATTGTGGTTCACCACACTTGGTCTAACTCTGGTCGCCGCGATCATTATCCAACTGCCGCGCGGTGTCGCTGCCGATGTGCCGCCGGTCACCGTCTATCTGCCACTCATCGGCAAGAACATGCCGGCGCGCTATAGTGGTGTCTTCCTGCCCCTGACCAACTCCGCGACGTGGGCCTCCGAAGTCAACGACTTTGTGGCATTGACTGGCCACACACATGCTGTTCACCTTGTCTCGTCGGGCTTCGGTTGTGACTGGGCGGACACGGTCATCGATATTCGTCGCTACCTGACCCACGTCAACTCGCTCGGCCGAATCTCGCTGGTGACGTGGATGCCGATGGATTGCTCTAACGGCGGCTTCGGCAACGTGGATACCATTAATCTCAAAGACATCCTCGATGGACGCTGGGACGCCTACATGATCCAGTGGGCAAACGACATCAATGCTTTGGGCTATCCCATCTTCATCCGCTGGGGCCATGAGATGAACATCCCCAGCTACGTCTCCTGGGCCGGTCAGAACGCCTTTGGCCGCGATGGCAAGACCTTGTTTAGCGATTCGGATGCCTTGGCGCGTCAGGGCTGCACGTTGACGAACTGCTTTGGCGATCCGAATGTGGCGGATGGCCCCGAACGCTACGTCGCCGCCTATCGGCATGTGCATGACCTGGTAAAACCACGGGCTCCGAACCTGATCTGGGTCTGGAACCCGAACGCCCGCCAATGGCCGTTGCAGGACCAGGCGCCCTGGAACCATTACTCCAACTATTATCCGGGCGATGCCTACGTAGATTGGGTGGGGCTGGATGGCTACAACTGGGGCGATCAGAGCGGCAATGGATATGGGCGTTGGGTCACCTTCGATGAGATGTTCGGGGCTGAGTTAAATGATCTGGCTCAGCGTTATCCCTCCAAACCGCAGATGATCCCGGAGATCGGCGCAGTTGAGGACCCGCGGGATGCTAACCGCAAGGCTAATTTCATTCGCGACGCCTATCAGGCTGCGCGGCGTTACCCGAAGCTCTGGGTTATGGCTTGGGTACAGGACAATAACTTTGTCGACTCGATGCGCTATGATGGTGTCCCGATCAGAGTGGACTTCCGGGTAAACTCGTCGGCAGCCGCGCTGAACGCCTACAAACAGGCCATTTCTACCTGGTCGTTCGACGTGCCGCCGCAAACTCCATAACGGCTCAAGTCGGAGTGTTGGGTCATAGCAGGTTACTTGGCGTGATCAAGGAGACGGTCATGGTATCTAAGAGGTTGTTTCTGGAGAAAACGCTCGCGTTTTTGCTGGTCTCAAGCATGTTCGCAGCGCTCTGTCTGCGGCCCGGCCGGCCTGCCGCCGCCCGGGAGTCGCTGGAGATAAGGCCGCAGACCTTTGCAGCCCCGCCCGGTTACATCGTCCACGGCGTTCACCTCAATCCGGTGGCAACTCCGCCATATCATCAGGAAATATCCAATTTTGGAGTTGCGATTGGCAAGGATGTTGGCCTGGTCATGTACTTCCGTCCCTGGGATAATGTGGCGCAACCCTGCGACGACGGTTACCTGCCGCGCTTTGTGGACCCGGGCGCTCCGCCCAAACCGGGCGCAGCGAATGGCCGCACCATTTTACTCACGTGGGAGCCGCTGCCGATCCTGGCCAACCCCGGCCCGTCCGATTACGACAACATCTTGGCCGGCCAGTATGACGCTCTGATTGATAACTGTGCCAGCCAACTGGCGGACTGGTCTAACAAAACGTTCCTGATCCGCTTTATGCACGAGTTCAATATTACGGACTCACCCTGGTGGGCCGGCCATACCTACAATCAAAAAGGCGATGGCACAGGCGACACGGAGAAGTTCAAACAGGCCTGGCGTTACGTGTGGCAGCGGTTTTACAACGCGCAGGCCGCTAAGGGCGTGCACAATGTCCAATGGGTTTGGTCGCCCAATTATGGAAGCAACCCACCGGCTGAGTGGAACAGCTTGCACAATTACTATCCCGGCGATCAGTACGTGGATTGGATCGGCCTAAGCGGCTACAACTGGATGGGGATCGGCGGTCAGTCGTCATTCCAATCCTACGCCGATCTGTATGCGACAATGATCCCTGACCTGCAATGTCGGTACGCCAAGCCCATCATCCATGCTGAGATCGGAGCAGCGACGGCGGCCGGCTATCCCACGCCCCCCGCCAACAAGGAAGGCTGGATCGCAGACGCTTACGCCCAGATGGCCACCTACCCCTTGCTGCGCGCTGTCACCTGGTTCAACGATTACGCCTTTCATAATGTCAGTAACGCCGATTTCCGCGTGTGGACCAACAGCAATGTGGGCTATAACGGCAATCCAGGCACGGTGCCGCCCTCCATCACCAATGCCTATGCCGCCGCCGTTGGTAACAGCGCTTTCACTTCCACCTTTGACTCCAGCAAACTCCTCAATCCGCCAATGACGCGCTGCGCCAATGACAGCGTTTCTGCCAATGGTGTGTTGGGTGCTCGCCCGGCCTTGACCTTTGTCGGGCGGACAGGTGCAACCAGCACAACGTTTCAGGTGGGTGCGCTGGGGTTGAGTGGTGATACTGCTTTCACTGTCGGCGGTTGCCCGGCGAACGCGACCTGCCGTTTTGCCTCCAGTAACACAAACACAAGCACCCTGCGCACAGCGCCGTGGAGCAGCGACCTATTGATTGTGGAAGCAACAGACAGCACAGCTCTAGGCACGTTCACGCTGATGGTCAGCGGCGCAGGGACTTCGACCGCCGTGCAGGTAACTGTCGTGCAGGAACTCCAACGCCTATTCCTGCCGCTGGTGCTCCGCTGATGCCAGGCCGGTGCAGGGCGGGCTGATGCTGAGCACGGTTGGCCAATGCGTATCCTGCAAGTCTCGAATGGCTACCCGCCCGTGGCACGTGGCGGTGTGGAGACCTATACGCAGATACTGGCTGGCGCGCTTGCAGCCCGCGGGCACGAGGTCGAGATCTTCTGCCGTCTCAGCGCACGGCACGAGCCGGAGTATACTGTCCATTACGAACGCGTGGCGGGCATCGCCGTTCGGCGGGTTGTCAACGATCTGACAGGGGTCGTCCACTTCTCCGATCACTTTCGCAATCGCAAGATTGAAGCGTTATTCAACGATCACCTGGCACACTTTCAGCCCGATGTGGTCCATATCCAACACTGTTTGGGACTGTCGGCCACGCTGTTGCCAGCGGTGCGTGCGCGAGGTTTGCCGCTTATTGTAACGCTGCACGATTTCTGGTATCTCTGCCCGCGTGTGAACTTGTTCAACGCCGATCGCACCCTCTGCCCTGGCCCACAGGGGGAGGTAGATTGTGTGCGGTGTCTGGGAGGCCTGTCGCTTGGCCCGCTGACGTTCATGCGGCGCTGGCCTCTCTATAAGATGATCATTGCGCGGTTGCGTCCATCGCTCATACGTCAAGCGTGGCGTAGTCTTACGCCGGGTACGGCGCGACCACCGTCTGCGCCGCAAGAGCGAGCTGTCCATGCCGCACAGATGGCCCACCGCACGGAAACCCTGTTGGGCTGGCTACAGTTGGCCGACCACTGTCTGGCGCCTTCTGAGTTTGTCAAAGCCGTCTATGTCCGCCACGGCCTGGCGTCAGACGCCGTTTATGTGTTGCCGTTAGGTGTGACACGCGTCACACCGGTTATGGCGCGAGGTGAACGGGATCCTGCACTAACCGTGGTTTATGCTGGATCATTGCAATATCACAAGGGACCGGATGTTCTGATACGTGCAGCTCAAATGCTCACTCACCTCAACTGGCGCTTACTGCTCTTTGGTTTTGGCGACCCTGCTGACCCGTTCCTGGCGGAGGTGCGCGCGTTGGCGGCGGGGGACTCGCGTATCGAGTTTCGCCCGCCGTTTAGCCAGGCGGCGTTGCCGCAGATTCTGGCACAGGCGGATGTCGTCGTCGTGCCCTCCCGTTGTTATGAGACCTATTCCCTGGTCGCTAGGGAGGCTTTGCTGGCCGGCCTGCCGGTTGTAGCCTCCCGACTGGGCGCTCTGCCCGAAGTTGTGAAGGACGGCGTCAATGGCTACCTCGTCCCGCCGGCAGATGTGGACGCACTGGCTAGTGCGCTAGCGCGTCTTCCGGAGCAAGCGCCAAAATTGCGGGCTGGAACCCAACTCCATGTGGCTGCACCTACACCGGCCGAACATGTCAACGCCCTTGAATTCGTCTACGCTAGAGCGTTGGAACGGCATGCGTATCCTGTTCGTTGCTAACGGTTTTCCACCTTCGGCCTTCGCCGGGGTGGAGCTTCATACCTACCAGGTGTGTCGGGCTCTGGCTGATCGGCAGCGTGTGGGTGTCTTCTGTCGCACGGCTGGCCTGCGGCAACCCGAGTTCAGCCTGCAACACGACGAGTACGAGGGTCTGCCAGTTTGGCGCGTCACGAACAATTTTTTAGATGTGGATCGTTATGACGGTTACTATCTTTCCCACGAAGCTGAGGTTCATTTTGCTCACGTGCTCAAGGAGTGGCGGCCGCAGCTGATTCATTTTCAGCATTGCCTGGGTCTTTCGGCGCGCCTGCCTGAAATCGGGCAGGCTCATGGTATCCCTAGCATTTTGACATTGCACGACTACTGGTACATCTGCCCGACGGTGCAGCTACGCACAGCGCGCGGCAGGTTCTGTCCAGGCACCCATCATGGGCCCAATTGCTTTGAATGTGTGAGTTTCGCTAACCCGGCCCTGACCTGGTTACATCGCACTTGGCTCTATCAGCAAACACGCCGGCATCTCCCGGATTCGATTAAGCAGGCCGCGGCGGCGGGCTGGCGCTTGCTGCAGAAACAATCGGCGCCAATGACCAGCGAGCCGACGACACCCAGGCCGCTCACGTCCGTGCAGGCGCGCGCTATCGCTACTCGCGTATCAGTGATGCAGCGTGCATTGAGTTTTCCGCTCCGCCTTACGGCACCCTCGGCCTTCGTCAAGGAAGTCTATGTAGAATTCGGCCTGGCTGCTGAGCGGATCGAGGTGATTCCACTTGGGATGGACTGGTCTTGGTGGCGCGGAAGCCCCCGGCGTGCAAAGGAAAACCGGGCAGGGCTGCGCTTTGCTTACCTGGGGGGCTTGCTGGCGCACAAAGGTGTCGAAGTCGTGATTCGGGCCTTCCAGTCCATTGCCGGCGACAATCATGAGCTGCGTCTGCACGGCTTTGATAGCGTTGACGCTCATTTCAATCGAAGTTTGGAGGTGTTGATCCAGACTGATAGACGTATTCGGAAGTTCGGGCCATATGCGCACGCCGACGTGCCGCGCCTTTTGAGCGAAGTTGATGTCTTGTTGATCCCATCGTTGTGGCACGAGACGTTTTCGTTTGTGGCACGGGAAGCCGTACTAGCCGGGGTCTGGATCCTGGCCTCCGACGTGGGTGCGATCCGCGAAGTGGTCGTGCCTGGGCAAACTGGCCAACGTGTGCCTCCCGGTGACGTAGCGGCCTGGGCCTCGGCGATGCGGGCAACGATTGAGTCTTGGCCGCCGCCTGAACCTCCGGCTGAACTGCCTTTCCCAATGCTGACCCATGCCCAATATGCGACGCACCTGGAGGCACTCTATATGTCCGTCTTGGTGCGACATTGAGTCATGCGCATCCTGCACGTCACGCATCGTTTCCTGCCACAGTTCTCTACTGGTGTCGAAGTATACGTGGCCTCGCTCGCTGGCGCGTTGCGGATGCGTGGACACACGCAACAGATCTTCGCTGGCGATCCAGTGGCGCGCGCGCCACATGCTTACACCTGGGAAGGATTCTCCGTGCAATCTCTGCCGTGGGGGTTGGGTAGTCGCCCGGGGCCGATCGCCACATTTTTGGCGGGGTTTATCAACCCACCTGCCGATCGAGTGTTTCGTCGACTGTGCGCCGAGTTTCAGCCTGATATCGTTCATGTTCATCACCTGATAGGTCTTTCGCCCTATCTCCCAGCGATTGCTCGCGCCAATGGCGCAACTGTCATCATTACATTACATGACTACTGGTTTGTTTGCAGTAACACCTGGCTCTATCGCTACAGCCAGCAGCTTTGTCCTGGTCCGGGTGTCGGGTATCATTGCGGTGGCTGTGCGTTACATCGCCTGCAACTTCCCCCTCAACCACTGATCATGACCGTCGCTACGCCGCTTTTCATGGCGCGGACAATACTTTTGCGCCACGCCTTGTTGTCTGCTCACTGCCTCATCGCGCCGAGTTGGCTGGTCGCCGACGTTCATATTCGGCATGGCATTCCGCCGGAACGGCTTGCGCTGCTGCCACACGGCCTGACCAATCCCGGTGAAGCCGACAGCCCGCCGCGGTTGCGGGCCAAGGCCGGCCTGCGTTTTGTATGTATAGGCGCCCTGATCCGTCCGAAGGGCGCGCATGTTGTGGTCGAGGCATTTCGGGGCCTGGACTCTCCGGCGAGCGAATTGTGGCTGGTCGGTGATATGGAGGTGGATCCAGCTTACACGCAGGAGTTGCGCTCACTCGCCGCCGGTGATGCGCGCATTGCTTTCGCCGGCCGCCTAGCGCGATCCGAGGTCCAGACCCTGATGCGTTCTGCCGATGTTCTGCTGATGCCTTCACTCATGTACGAAACATACTCGCTCAGTGTAGACGAAGCGCTGGCGGCTGGCATGCCGGTTTTAGTCTCTGCCCATGGGGCGGCCGCAGAGCGCCTAAGGGAGGGCCGCGATGGACTTACGGCGCCGCCTGGTGATGTGGCTGCGTGGCGGCGGCAGATGCAGCGGCTGCTGATTGAGCCGGCGCTGATATCGCAATTGCGGTCAAGTCTGCGTCCCCCACTAAGCCTGGCTGCTCATGCGTTCGAAGTCGAGTCGCTGTATGCTGGGTTGTCCAGCGCCAGGGAAATGACCCGGGCTGGCCAGTCTCAGAAAGTATGAAAAGCGCTATGACTGTGATTGCAGAAACTACGCCACTTGAGGGAGTGTTGCTCTTCAAACCTAGAATCTTTCGCGACGCGCGCGGCTTTTTCCTCGAAAGCTATCATAAGCGTGCTTATGCCGAGGCCGGTCTGAGTGTCGAGTTTGTGCAGGACAATCACTCGCGCTCGCAGGCGCGTGTGGTGCGCGGCCTGCATTACCAGGATATGAGCGCGCCTTTGGGCAAGCTAATCCGTTGTACGCTTGGCGCGGTGTTTGATGTGGCCGTGGACTTACGCGTTGGCTCACCAACGTTTGCCCGCTGGTTCGGTGTGGAGCTGACCGAAGATAATGGGAATCAAATCTGGATCCCGCCGGGATTTGCGCATGGTTTTGCGGCGTTATCACAGTGGGCGGATGTTCAGTATAAATGCACGGGCTACTATGCGCCCCAGGCCGAGGGCACCATTGCCTGGAACGATCCGGAAATCGGTGTTGCTTGGCCTGTGGCCGATCCGCTTATTTCCGCCCGGGATGCAAGCGGCCTGAGTTTGCGCGAATATCTCCAACGGCCAGCTTTTTACTACACGCCGCCGCTTGCTCAGGCCCACGGTTGTTAATGCAACGGACAGCCTTAATGCTGACGGGGTTGTGGGCGCTCACCGGCTTGGCGGCAATGGTGCTTCTGATCGTTGGCGCAGCTAGCGCACCGTTATCGATGCGCGAGACCGTACTCTACCGCACAGAGCCCATCGGCGAGATTCGCGGGCCACAAACGGTGGGCCAGAGTTTCAAAGCTCTCTACAATGGCCTGTCTCGTATCGAGGTTTCTCTCGCAGACTATGGCCGCCGCAACACCGGACGGATCGTGTTTCGGCTCAAGCCTGCGCGCGAGTTGCCCACCGTCTTGGTTGAAAAGACGTTCGCGGCTGAAGAGATTCGGGGCGACGTCATGTACGCTGTCACCTTTTCTGCCCTACCAGATTCAGCTGGCCGCATTTACTATTTTGAACTCGAAGCCCCCGATGCCGTTAGCGGCAATGCAATTACGGCCTACCTCCGGCCGCATGACCCGTATGTGGAGGGCAGCGCCTTTTGGCGCGGTCAGCCGCAGCCCGGCGATTTGGTATTCGCAGCCCATTTTCAGCCGACTGCCTGGGACAGAATACAAGCATTGTTCGCCCAAATCGGGGCCGACAAGCCTTGGCCATGGAACAGTGGCGGATATTATCTAGTGCTCAGCACGATATGGATCGGCGCACTCTTCACCGCTCTCCGGCAAATCACCCCAACCCAATTGCTCGAAGCGCCGGAGATCGGCCACAGATTCGAAATACCCTCCCAACATCTGGGCGCCTTGAAGAGCGCTAGAACAACGATCCCGAGTCTCTCATTGACGACCCCAGCCCTAACCTCGCCGAGGTTAAGGCTTTTCTTGCCAGCTATTCTGCTTCTGGTATTTGTTCGAAGCCTGTTGTTTAGCTCAATCAATCCACCCTGGCTGGGGCCGGATGAAACCGGCCACTTTGAATACGTGGCTTTGATCCACGCGCTTCAACGTATTCCGGCTCCATCACCGGCGACGGAGATTATCCCTGAACTTACGCGCGAGATCAACGCTTCAGCCGAAAAGCTTCGCTATGAACAGTTCTTTGATCTGTGGCGTCGCTTCGGTATCCGCAGCCTCTCGGAGCAGGAACCACCTGTCCTGGTCGGGCCCCGCGAAGCCGGCTATCAGCGGCCGCTCTTTTATCTCCTGCTCGCGCCGGTCTATGGGCTGGTAGCCAAGCAAGATATCTTGATCCGATATTTCACCTTGGCCGCAGTATCAGGCTTGCTCGCTGCTTTCACAGTCTGGATGGCGGTCAAAACGGCGGCAGCCTTGTTCCCGCGCAGCCTCTTTATTCAAGCTTTGACGGCGCTGATCATCGCCTTCTGGCCTACGCAAGTCATGATTACCAGCCGTATTAACAACGACAACCTCGCCACGGCGACAGCAGCCTTGACGATGTGGGTGATGACGATCACCATTCAACGTGGCTTGTCCTGGAAAAACGGCCTCGGATTGGCGCTCTGTGCGCTCTTGGCCGTTCTAGCAAAAGGCTCAACGGTCTTTCTAACGCCCCTGATCGTTTTCGCCGTCCTCCTTGGCGCACTACAGCGTTGGGGAGGACTTACCCCGGCGCGTAATTATGCTCTACTAAGAATGATGGCGATTGGCGCGATTGCTGGCGGTGTTGTGATACTGATCTTGCTCATCTGGCCAGCGACTTCACGCTGGCTTACGAGTATCATCGAAATTGCCATATGGCCGAGCCGTAGCCGGAGTTGGATCCTCAGCGCCTTAGCTGTCTTGGCCGAGCAGCCGATCTTCACGCCGACCCGTCTCAATGCGAACTTTGCCGAGTTTCTTCGGCTGTTGATGCTGTTTTGGTTTCCGTATGGTTGGCGAGGTTGGTTGCCAGCCGATGGGCTGGGCATGGCCGCCTGGGTTTTTGCTGTGGCTCTATGGCTCGTAGGTATTGCTTGGTTGGGTATTGGAGTTGCCGCTAAGCGTTTGGCGCAGGGCTGCGTTGCTGTTGCATCGGCTCGCCTGTGGGCGCTGGGCCTCTTGGCATTGGCTGTTCCACTGGCTTTCTTGCCACTCCTTACGCGGATGGTTATTGATCCGTTTTCTCATTGGTGGAATGGACGTGTGCTCATGACGCTCTTGACGCCAGCCTCGATTTTTCTGGCATTTGGTCTACGCTCGATCACGCCCGCTACTGTCCGAGTTTATACTTGGCATACTGTCACGGTGCTCCTCTTTCTGGTGGATGTGTTTTGCTTGGGTTTCATCATCCTGCCCGGTTATTATGGGTAGGACTGTCAATCAAGCTTGCGATGAAGTCTTGGCTCAGCTCTGTAGACACTCGGAATAGGTCGCTAACACTTCATGGAGCTGAGGCTTGACTGTAAGTTCGGGGCGTGTATGGAGAAAATGTCCGATGAAAGCTTTGGTAACCGGCGCCGCGGGCTTTATTGGTTCACATGTGACCAAATGGCTGCTCCAGGACGGGTTGCAGGTTGTAGCTCTAGATGATTTGAGCGGTGGATTTATTGAGAATGTTCCGTCAGCGGCCCGCTTCATCCAAGGTTCAATCACAGACACAGTTCTGCTTCAGCAGTTATTTGAAGCTGAAGCGTTTGATTACGTGTATCACCTGGCAGCCTACGCGGCTGAGGGATTGAGCCACTTCATCCGGCGCTATAACTATGAGAACAACCTGATTGGATCGGTCAATTTGATCAACCAAAGCGTCTTACACGGCATCAAGTGCTTTATCTTCACCTCCTCTATTGCTGTGTATGGTGCTAACCAACTGCCCATGCATGAGGACCTAACACCTCATCCGGAGGATCCCTACGGTGTGGCGAAATATGCTGTTGAGCTTGACCTCCAGGCTGCCCAAAGGCAATTTGGCCTACCGTATATAATCTTTCGCCCGCACAATGTCTATGGCGAACACCAAAACATTGGTGATAAGTATCGGAACGTTATCGGCATCTTTATGAACCAGCTTCTATCAGGTCAGCGTCTAACCATCTTTGGAGATGGTGAACAAACGCGCGCCTTTTCTTATATTGACGATGTTGCGCCACTGATCGCTCGCGCCGTTCAAAATCCGCACGCCTATGGGCAGGCATTCAATGTGGGTGGCGATCAGCCATACACCGTGAATGAATTGGCCCAAGTGGTCAGTCGGGCTTTTGATAAGCCGCTTCAAATCACCTACTACCCAGCTCGGAACGAAGTCAAACATGCTTATTGCTCGCATGATAAACTGCGCCGTTTCTTTGAAACGCCGCAGCCGGTTCCACTAGCCGAAGGCATCCAGCGGATGGCTGACTGGGCTAAGCGAGTAGGAAGTCGTGTCACGAGGGACTTCGCTGCCATCGAACTCCCGCTTGGCCTGCCACAGGGTTGGTGAATGCCTTGACTGCGATGTCGGCTTCTCGACCTGTTCGCCTTATCGTTCAAATTCCGTGTTTGAACGAAGCGGATACTTTGCCGCAGACTGTGGCGGATATTCCTCGAAATATCTCAGGGGTGTCTGTCGTAGAACTTCTCGTCATCGATGATGGTAGCACCGATAATACTGTGCAGGTCGCCCGGAAACTTGGCGTTGAGCATATCATTTCTCATCCTCATCGCCGTGGTCTAGCGGCAGCCTTTCAGTCGGGTGTCAACGCGGCACTCACCCTGGGCGCTGATATCATTGTGAATACGGATGGTGATAACCAGTATCCGCAGGCAGACATTCCCAGGCTAATTGCGCCCATCTTGAACAATGAGGCGGATGTGGTCATCGGTGATCGTCAAACAGCCTCCGTTGCGCATTTTTCGCCATTCAAGCGTCTGCTGCAAGCCTGGGGCAGTTGGGTGGTGCGATTGGCCTCGGGTACTCAGGTTCCGGATGCTACCAGCGGATTTCGCGCTTATTCACGGGAAGCGGCGTTGCGTCTGAATCTATTTACACGCTATACGTATACACTGGAAACGATCATTCAAGCCGGTAAAAAGGGCTTACGGGTAGCTCATGTCCCGATCCAGACTAATCCTCAGCTACGGCCGTCACGGCTGATGCAGAGTGAATGGGATTATGTGAAACGTTCGGCGGCCACGATCATTCGGATCTATGCCGTGTATGAGCCGATCAAGACCTTTAGCCTGCTGAGCCTGCCGTTTTTGGTGGTGGGTGCTGCGTTAATCAGTCGTTTCTTGTTCTTCTACTTTTCTGGCCCGTTGGAAGGTGTGGCGCGCTATATCCAATCGTTGTTGATTGGAGGAGTAGCACTCATCATTGGCTTCCTTATTTTTCTCTTTGGCATCTTGGCCGACTTGATCAGCGCTAATCGCCTCCTTATTGAAGAGGCCCTATACCGATTAAAGCGACTGGAACTGACGCAGCCGGATGATAAACACGCGGCACGCAAAGAGCATTGCCAATAGCTACTTAACTCTCTCAGCCTGAGAGTGGATTCAGTTTGCCAGAATGTCAACTGAGATTCAGCTAGCAATTGTGCTCTGCCTGCTGTTCGTGCTGCCAGGTGGAGCGCTGGTAAGCTTCAGCTCGGCCTGGAGTCAATGGCCACCGTTGCAGCGATGGTGCCTGGCGATCGGCTTGAGTCTCGCAATCTATCCAGTTGGCTTCTATATGTTGCGTAGCCTCTGGCCGGATCAGACCATCGGACCGCTTAAGCTGGTCGGGTTCTTGGGCGTGTGCGGCGCAGTGTGGCTCTGGCGCCTGTGCCGCGACTGGCGCACCTGGTTGGCTTTCGAGCCTTTGGAGTGGCTGGCGCTGGTGATCTTTGCGGCAACGGTGTTCACACGTTTCTGGATCATCCGTGACCAACCCTACCCGGCTTGGTCGGACTCGCTCCATCACACCCTGCTTACCGAACTGACGGCGAGGCAGGGCCGGCTTCCCTTCAACATGGAGCCTTACTTTCCGATTGACCTGGGCCAGTATCACCTCGGTCTGTATGCGCTGACCGGCAGCGCTCAAATGCTATCCGGTGCACCGGCCCATACAGCGCTGCTCTGGACAGCGCAAGCCCTCAATGGCCTCTGTGGCCTTGGCGTTTATTTGGTGTTGGATCGCAAGGTCGGGCGCTGGGGGGCAGTGGTCGGGGCCGCTGTTGTCGGCTTGATTTCCTATCAGCCAGCGTGGTATGTCAATTGGGGACGCTTTACACAGCTGGCGGCGCAAACAGTGTTGTTGATGACTTGGATGACAACCTGGCACGGGTTAGCTCTATTGAGATTGGGTGTTTTAACTCGTCCGGAAGCAACCAGTTATCTTTTTGCTGCAGTGCTGCTGAACGTTGCCACCTTTCTCTTTCATTTTCGGGTGGCAATCTTCTACTTGCCTTTGCTGGCACTGAGCATAGTCTGGGAGCTTTGGCTGGGGATTCGAGAGCAACGCTGGAAGCTTCTCTTGGCTGGAATTATGGTGGTCGGTATAGTCTCGCTATTGAGTATTTTGCCGGTGCTGTGGGCAGCCGCTCAAGTCTACTTGACAAGGGTCGCACAACCTATCAATTTGTTGCCACAAGAGATTGAACAAACCCAAAGTGCTTACTTCGATTTTCCACTCACTGTGATTGCTGATCTCGCTGGTCGTCCCTGGCTACTCATGCTTGCTAGTCTTTGTGTTGTGTGGGGTTGGTATCAGCAGAGCCGCTTTATCATTGCAATGACAGTTTGGGCGGCGCTTAGCATGAGCCTCGGTTTTGCTTACTTGCTTGAAATGCCAGCGCTGAGTTTTACAAACGTTGGCGCCATCGCTATTATGCTTTACTTGCCGATCAGCCTGGTTGTGGGTGCCGCTGGCCATTTGCTTTGGAATCGTTTTGAATGGCTACGGCGTGGACTGGGCTTTAAGGTGCTGGTTTTCGCCTTGCTTATTCTCAGCGCAGTTGTCGGCCGTTACCGAGCGATCGAGCAGGAACTTCCTCGCTATTTTGTCACGCCATCGGATATTCCAGCAATGGAATGGATTAAGACAAACACGCCGTCTGATGCGTTGTTTGCCGTGAACTCGGTCTTTTGGTTGCCTAACTTTCCCCATGGCATTGACGCCGGTTACTGGCTTCCATATCTAGCTGATCGAAAGACCACAGCTAGCAGCATGCTGTTTGATCTCGGCCCGGAGGCTCACAAGCAATGGGTCGTCGAGGCCTCGACAGTAACAATGCGCCTGGCAGATGAGTCGACCGCATTGGCGGATCTGCGCCGCTTGGGAGTGCAGTATATTTACATCGGTGCAAACAGCCATTTCTATCCTTCGAGCCTCGATGGTGAACGGCTATCTCGAATTTCAGGTGTACAAGCCCTTTATCATCAGGGAGACGTCTGGATTCTCAAAATTTCGCATTGATCGTCATTAGACGTTATAAGAAATAGGGTTTTTGGCATCATCGCCGAAGCGCACGTTTGCGATGGCGGACACGCAAATTGTGCAAGCCCGTTGCCGTTTCCATGAACCGATCCGAACACTCAGGCTGGGTATTGCGTAAGGTGTCTTTGACACACCGCGAACGCTTGATGCCAGCGATCGCATGCTCGACTCTGACTCGCACC